>NZ_CP119409.1:3772500-4074320 GCF_029223885.1 Pararhizobium gei
CGCCACTTCCTCGATGCCGGCGGTTACGACGAAGCCGCCGATGTAATCCTGCTTGCCGCTATCGACAGGCGCGACGAAATCCGACAACGCCACGTTCGGCCGGCCATCGCGCTTGCTTATCTGCTGGCGCAACGTGAAGAAGGTGGCCTCCTGCGTTTCCCGCGTCTCATCGGTGAACAGGCGGATATCGTCGCCGACTGTACCGGCCGGCCAGAAGCCGACGACGGCCTTGGGCGCAAACCAGGTTTCCGCGATCACCTTGGCAAGCATGGCTTGCGCATCGGCAAGCAGCGCGCGGGCGGCCTCGCCCTGGCGCTCGTCATCGAGGATCTTTGGATAGACCCCCTTCATCTCCCATGTCTGGAAGAACGGCGTCCAATCGATATACCGGGCGAGTTCTGCAAGATCCCACCCCTGGAAAACGCGGGTACCAAGAAAGGAGGGCGTCTTGGGCTGGTAGGTCTGCCAATCAACCTTCTGGGCATTGGCGCGGGCTTTGGCGAGCGGCAGGCGTTGCTTTTCCAGCTCGTTTTTCCCATGAGCCGCCGCGACCTTTTTATACTCGGCCTGCACGGTCTCGACATAACCGGCCTTCGTGTCAGGTGAAAGCAGGCTTGAGACCACGCCGACGGCGCGGCTGGCATCGGTGACATAGATCGTCTGGCCCGCGTTGTAGCGCGGATCGATCTTGACGGCGGTGTGCACGCGGCTGGTCGTCGCACCGCCGATCAGGAGCGGAATGTCGAACCCCTCGCGCTCCATTTCGGCCGCGACATGCACCATCTCGTCGAGTGAGGGCGTGATCAGCCCCGACAGGCCGATGATATCCACCTTCTGCTCGCGGGCGACCTGCAGAATCTTCGCAGCCGGGACCATGACGCCGAGATCGATGATTTCGTAGTCGTTGCAGGCAAGCACGACGCCGACGATGTTCTTGCCGATATCGTGCACATCGCCCTTCACGGTGGCCATCAGCACCTTGCCGGCGCTTTTGCGCTCGCCAAGCCCGCCGCCGGCGAGTCGCTCGGCCTCCATGTGCGGCAAGAGCACGGCGACCGCCTGCTTCATCACCCGTGCCGATTTCACCACCTGCGGCAGGAACATCTTGCCTGCGCCGAAGAGGTCGCCGACGACATTCATGCCGGCCATCAGCGGCCCTTCGATGACATGCAGCGGCCGCTCGGCATTGAGGCGCGCTTCGTCGGTATCGGCTTCGACGAATTCGGTGATGCCGTTGACCAGCGCGTGCTCCAGCCGTTTTTCCACCGGCCAGTCGCGCCATTTCAGATCGCGCTCCTTGGCCTCCTTGCCGGCCGTACCCTTGAAGCGCTCGGCCAGTTCCAGCAGGCGCTCGGTCGCGTCATCGCGGCGGTTGAGCACGACGTCCTCGCAGGCTTCCTTCAGCTCGGGCTCGATCTGGTCGTAAACGGCCAGCTGGCCGGCATTGACGATGCCCATATCCATGCCCGCCTGGATGGCGTGATAGAGGAAGACAGCGTGCATCGCTTCGCGCACCGGCTCGTTGCCGCGGAAGGAGAAGGACAGGTTGGAGACGCCGCCGGAGATGTGCACATGCGGCAGGGTCTGGGTGATCTCCCGCGTCGCCTCGATAAAATCGACGCCGTAATTGTTGTGCTCCTCGATGCCGGTCGCCACGGCAAAGACGTTCGGATCGAAGATAATGTCTTCCGGCGCAAAGCCCGCCTGCTCGGTCAGCAGCTTATAGGCGCGGGTGCAGATCTCGACCTTGCGGGCTTGCGTATCCGCCTGCCCCTGTTCGTCGAAGGCCATGACGACGACGGCGGCGCCATAGGCGCGGCAGAGTTTGGCGTGATGCAGGAAGGCCGCCTCGCCTTCCTTCATCGAGATCGAATTGACCAGCGGTTTGCCCTGCACGCATTTCAGGCCGGCCTCGATGATCTCCCATTTGGACGAATCGATCATGACCGGCACGCGGGCGATATCCGGCTCGGCGGCAATCAGGTTCAAGAACTCGACCATCGCCTGCTTCGAATCGATCAGGCCCTCGTCCATGTTGATGTCGATGATCTGGGCGCCGTTCGCCACCTGATCGCGCGCGACATCGAGCGCTGCCGCATAATCGCCTGATGTGATCAGCTTGCGGAATTTGGCCGAGCCGGTGACATTGGTACGCTCGCCGACATTGACGAAGGGAATGTCCTTGCTGAGCGTATACGGCTCCAGACCGGACAGCTTCATCAGGCGAGGCACGTCCGGAATGGCGCGCGGCTTGTGTTTGGCGACGGCCTGCGCAATCGCGTGGATATGCGCCGGCGTCGAGCCACAGCAGCCGCCGACGATGTTGACCAGGCCGTCGCGGGCGAACGCCTCGATCTGGGCCGCCATCTCATCCGGACTTTCGTCATACTGGCCGAATTCGTTCGGCAGGCCGGCATTCGGATAGGCGCAGACAAAGGTATCGGCGACGCTCGAAATTTCGGCGAGATGCGCGCGCATGGCGTTGGCGCCGAGCGCGCAGTTGAGACCGATGGTGAAGGGAGCGGCATGGCGCACCGAATGCCAGAACGCCGTCGGCGTCTGGCCGGACAGGGTGCGGCCGGAGAGATCGGTGATCGTGCCTGATATCATCACCGGCAAGCGCACGCCCATTTCACCGAAGATTTCCTCCGTTGCAAAGATGGCCGCCTTGGCGTTCAGCGTGTCGAAGATCGTCTCGATCAGGATGATATCGGCGCCGCCATCGATCAGGCCGCGCAGCTGTTCGCCATAGGCGATGCGCAGGTCGTCGAACGAGGTCGCGCGAAAACCGGGATTATTGACGTCGGGCGAAATCGAGGCCGTGCGGTTGGTCGGCCCGAGCGCGCCTGCGACGAAGCGACGCCGGCCATCGACCTGCTGCGCCCGAAGGGCGGCGCGCCGGGCCAGACGCGCGCCATCGCGGTTGAGTTCATAGACCATGGCCTCCATGCCGTAATCGGCCTGGGCGATGGAGGTCGAAGAAAAGGTGTTGGTTTCCAGGATGTCGGCCCCGGCGATAGCGTAGTTGTAATGGATTTCTTCGATCGCGCCCGGCTGGGTCAGCGTCAGCAGGTCGTTGTTGCCCTGCAGGTGGCAATCGCAGGCCTGGAATCGCTCGCCGCGAAAATGATTCTCGCCCAGACCAAGCTGCTGGATCTCGGTGCCCATCGCGCCATCCATAATCAGAATGCGCTCGCTGGCCGCCACTTTGAGCGCTGCCATGACCTCGGATCCATCCGGTTTGGGGGAAACTGCGCCGAAAAGTGCGTCGATGGCGGACATGGGAAATCTCCCGTTCTGAAAGCGTCAATAAACTGCCGGGTACAATTCACATAAAGATATCTTTATGTCAACATATGAGTTGGGCAGATGTTGCGATCCAAAACGGAAGCGGTCCGCCTGTGACAAGGCGGACCGCATGGAGTCGCGGCGATATCTCCGGTCAAAGCCGCTTCAGGCAATCCTCCACTTCATAAATCGCGCAAAGAATATGGTAAAAACTGCTGGCCGGTGCGGGTTCATCGACGAAGCTGCCGTCCGCCTTCTGCTTGTCCCGCCACAGACCGTTGACCGGGACATCGAGAAAGCTCTGAACAGCAGTGGCGGCACGGACAGCGGACCGCAGGTAGCGTTCGCGCTCCTCGTCCTGCGTCAGAGCGGCAAAACGGACCGAAGCCTTCAGCCATTCCGTCTGCGGCCACAGCCGGGCGATCGGATCGGCAACCGAGAAATCGTCGAAAAGCGTCATGACCGCCACATCGCGAGGCTGGACTATGCCGTGTTGCTCGCCGATCCCGAACAACCGCCGGGCCTTGACCAAGGCATCTGCATTGCCGCGCCGCTCGCCCCAGCGCAGAAGCAGCCAGGCCCATTCGAACTGATGTCCGGGCTCGACGATACGCCCCTTGTCACCGGGGATTGGCGCCCAGTCGTGATCGAAGAATTCACGTAGCGCGCCGCTTTCCCGGTCGATGAAATGCTCCATGCAGAGAAAAGCGATCTCATCGGCAAGATTGGTCCAGGCAACAGTGTCGAAACCGTCAACCGTTTCGCTGGCGAGACAGGCCTCGAAAAGATGCATATGCGGGTTGGAACACAAGGGTAGCCGTGGCGGATTGTCTTCCTCGAAGCCCGAGGTCGGATGTTTGCAATGCGCCTCGAGCCGGCCGCGTAGGGCATTGCTGCGTGCCGCCATTTCGGCACTGCGCTGCGGAAACACCTGCGCCAGATAAGCGAAGGCAAGCAGCGCGAAGGCCTGATTGTAGAGATCGAAGGACGGATCGAGCAACACCCCATCCGCGTCGGCAAGCGCGCCGTAAAAACCGCTCGGCTGCAGATAGACCCTGTCGAAATAGGACAGTCCATCGGTGGCGATCGTCTGCCAATCGCCGCTCCAGCCACGCCGCCCGGCCTCGGCAAAACAGTAAACCTGGCGTGGCTGAACGCGCGAACGCCGGTTGGCGCGCGTCGGCTGCCCGTCCATGCCGATGGTTTCGACAAAACCACCGCTCGCGGCGTCAAAGCCCTTCTCGCGCCAGAGCGGCAACGCGGTTTGAGAGAGCCATTCGTTCAGCGTCGCGGAAAACCCGGCAATATCCATGTTTCGATTATCCATTCGGACGTCAGTCTGAAAGCGTCAGCGAGGCGAGATCCTTGCCGAGAAGCCGGGCGAGCGCTTCAACAACCAGCACGTGATCGTCGCGCTGCGGCAATCCGGACACCGTGACCGCGCCGATACAGCCGGTCCCCTTGACAACGATCGGAAAGCTGCCGCCATGCGATGCGAACTCGGCTTCAGAAAGGCCGAATTTCGCCTGGATCGTGGTCTCCTGCGCGGCGAGAGACAGGCCGACGGCGTAGCTGCTCTTGAGGAAGCGGAAGACGCAATTGCGCTTGCGGCGTACCCAGTTCGGATTGTCCGGTGTGGAGCCCTCAAGCGCCACATAAAAGATCGGCATGGAAAACAGCGTCACATCGATGACGACGCCAAGTTTGCGCTCGACCGCCATGTCCCGCAGCAGAGATCCAAGCGCCCATCCCGTCGCAAGGTTGAAACTGTCGAACTGCAGTTCATGCTCCTGAAAGGCGATCCGCTCCAGATCCGTGTCGATACTCATCCTGCTCTCCCTTTGAGTTTTCAGTCTTTCCAGAGCCATGCGGCACCGCGCACGCCGGAACTGTCGCCATGCACCGCCTTGCGGATCGGCGTTTCGAAACTGTCACCGAAGATGTATTTGACGATCAGGCCGGGCAATTCATCGTAGATTTCATCGACATTGGACATGCCGCCGCCAAGCACGAAGACATCCGGGTCTATGATATTGGTCAGAAGCGCAAGGCTGCGGGCAAGCCTGTCGATAAATCGCTCGTAAACGGCGGCAGCAACCGGCTCTCCCTTGCGCTTGTCGGCGATGATGTCGCGGCCGCGCCGGTCGATGCCGGTGACCGTGCGATAATCGAGTTCCAAACCGGTGCCGCAGGCATACATGTCGAGACACCCGTGTTTACCGCACCAGCATGCATGTCCCGGAAACTCGTCTCCGGTCATCCAGGGCAGTGGATAATGGCCAATCTCCGCGGCAATACCCTGATAGCCGGCATGAACATGTTTGCCGATTGCCAGTCCACCGCCATGACCCGTCCCTATAATCACGCCGAAAACCGTGTGCGCATCCTTGCCGGCACCATCGACGGCCTCCGAAATCGCCAGGCAATTGGCGTCGTTGGCAAGCCGGACCTCACGCTTGAGCGCAGCCCCAAGATCGCGTCCCAGCGGTTGGCCGTTGAGGAGAACCGCATTGGAGTTGCGCACGATGCCGGTTCGCGGATTGGGGCTGCCGGGAATACCGATGCCGACCGTTCCCGTTTCTCCTGCCATCTGCTCGGCGGTTGCCACCAGTTCCTGGACCGCCCGAATGCAGGCTTCGTAACCGCTCGTTGGCGTGGCGATCCGGTGCCGGGCTCTCGTCTGGCCATCGCGGTCGAGCGCGATGACTTCCATTTTCGTTCCGCCCCAATCAATACCGATGAACATGCCGGATCAAACTCTCATGCTTCATGTTGCCGCTACGCGGCGGTCCCTGGAAATCCCCTCCCGCGCCGCCGCCCATGCTTAACACTGGAAAAGCATCGCGCGCCAGTCTACGTCTCGGCCTTGGAGACAAACAGCGATCAAGCCAATGCGACGGGGCCGTAAAGGGATATTGGACAGGAATCCGCGCACTGAATACGCAAACCAACGCCAAACCCGTTGATTGCTGAAGGAAGGTCGGTTATTGAAAGCGCGTTGTTCACGTAGCTCAGCAGGATAGAGCACAGGATTCCTAAAATTGGGGGTTGTACAGGGAAACCGTACAATCGATCTGCTCAAAGTCGGGGAACGCTTCGCTGTCTTCAGCATGCCAATCCCGAGCCAAGCTCCGGAGAAATCCGGTGAAGGTGTAGAGACTGGACGGGCAGGACCTAACGACTTCGGTCCAGGGTCAAGGGACAGTCCAGACCACGAACGCTAATGGCGGCGGCGAAAGCCGAAGTGGTATGAATCCTGGGGTCGGAGGTTCGAATCCTCTCGTGGACACCACTCTCTTCCTTGTCCGACCCGATTTTCGTTCGGTCGCTGGCGACAGCCATGGGTCAAAAGACGGTCAGGTTCGACTAGGAATTGAGTGATTCCTGAACCACCTGCTTAGGCCAGAATTGAAGCGCCATATCGATGACGCGGTAGAGTCCCGCCCGGTCTGCGCCGGACGCCGCCTGAATCGCGGTGCCCTGTGAAATCGTCATGATGTAGCGGGCGAGATCGAACGGATCATGGCCGGGCGGCAACTCTGCCTCGGTGGCCCGTTCAAAGCGTTCGCCGAGTTGCTGCTCTCCGCGATGCCGGTTTTCCACCAGGCATTTTTGAATATGCTCGGCCCCGTCGCTGCAGGCCAGCGCCCCGTTTATGCCGAGGCAACCGCTTGGTCCTGTTTCGGCCGTCTGTGAATCGGCAAAGCCCTTCAGGACTTTTTCAGCAACTAGGCGTGCAGTAGAAGCATTCAGGGCTTCCTCGAAAAAATTCATCTTGGTGCGCTGGTAGCGCTCGAGAGCCTGCAGGAAAAGACCTTCCTTATTGCCGAATACACCATATAGACTTGGCTTGGTAATCCCCATGCCTTCGGTTAAATCTGCCAGCGACGTTCCCTCATAGCCCTTTCTCCAGAACAGCTCCATCGCCGTTTCAAGGGCCTGATCGACATCGAATTCTCTTGGCCGAGCCATGGGCTTGAGACCTCCCGTATTTTTTTATACCGATCGGTATATAACGCATTGACAGTGATCGGTGAAGAACTCTATTTTATACCGATCGGTATTGAACGTCAATGAACTCGCGCCCGGAACTTTCGCCTCCCACGAAAGACAATCCGGTCAGCCCTCCCGGGGCAGAATCTAGGATAGGTCATGTCTCTCTCAAGTTTTACGAGCAAGCTGCTCGCCAGCGCCTTCGTATTTGGCATCGCGACCCTCGCGCCGACTGTCTATTTCGAAATGCAAGGCAGCCCTGCCGGCAGCGGAAATGCTGCAGATGTGACCGCCGCGGCACCGGCGGCAGTGCCGGTATCCGTTGCCGTTGTCGAATCAAAGCCGGTTACCCGGTGGAATGCCTTCTCCGGACGTCTCGAGGCCGTTGATAATGTCGAGCTCCGGTCCCGGGTCGCCGGTGCGATCGAGAGCGTGCATTTCCAGGAAGGCGCCGTCGTCCGGAAAGGCGATCTGCTTTTCACCATCGATCCGGCACCCTATCAGGCCGAAGCGGCGCGTGCACAGGCGAGCGTGACCGCTGCCGAGGCAAGAGCAGCGCTTGCCCGTATCGAGCTGAAGCGCGGCCAGCAGCTTCTTTCCTCGAATGCGGTCTCGCAAAGCGACTATGACCAGCGCCTCAACAATCAGGCGAGTGCTGAGGCGGACCTTGCAGCCGCCCGCGCCGTGCTGCAGTCGGCAACACTCAATCTGGGTTACACGCAAATCCGGGCGCCGATTTCCGGTCGTGTCGGAAAAATAGAAATCACAGCCGGCAACCTGATCGCCGCAGGCCCATCGTCGCCGATCTTGACACGGCTCGTATCGCTCAGCCCGATCTATGCAAGCTTCCAGGCCGACGAGGAGATCGTCGCGCGCATTCTTTCCGAACTGCCCGAGGGTGTGAACGCCCGCAACTTTCTCGACCGTGTACCGGTACGGATGGATGTGGCGGGGCGCGCGGATGTCGGCGGCAAACTGCAACTCGTCGATAACAGCGTCGATGCCGAAAGCGGCACCGTTCGCGTGCGAGCCGTCTTCGATAATACCAATGGCGCGCTGATGCCAGGGCAGTTCGCCCGTCTGAGCCTGGGTCAGTCGAAGAGCGAAGAAGCCGTTCTCGTTCACGAACGCGCCATCGGCACGGACCAGAACAAGAAATATGTGATGGTGGTCAATCCGGACAACACAGCAGAGTATCGGGAGATCACGCTGGGCACGAAGTCCGACGGGCTACGCATTGTAACCTCCGGCCTGAAGGCCAAGGAACGCATTATCGTCAACGGGTTGCAGCGCATCCGCCCGGGCGCTTTGGTCGCACCGGAAATGGTGTCCATGGCATCGGGCGCAAGTGCGCAGATGCAGGCATCCGTCAGCCAATAGGCCGTTCACGGCACCAGACATAAGGGCGATCCGCGCCATGAATATTTCCCGTTTTTTCATCGATCGCCCTGTCTTTGCCGGCGTTCTTTCCTTCATGATCTTTCTTGGCGGTTTGATCGCCATGACGATCCTGCCGATTTCCGAATATCCGGATGTCGTGCCGCCGCAAGTCGTCGTTCGCGCCAACTATCCCGGCGCCAACCCGAAAGTCATCGCCGAGACCGTGGCAACGCCACTGGAGGAATCCATCAATGGCGTCGAGGACATGCTCTATATGAGCAGCCAGGCGACGACCGATGGTCTGATGACGCTGACGGTGACCTTCAAACTCGGCACCGATCCCGATCAGGCCCAGCAATTGGTTCAGAATCGCGTCAGCCAGGCCGAGCCGCGGCTTCCCGAGGAGGTGCGACGTCTCGGCGTCACGACCATCAAGAGTTCACCTGATCTCATGATGGTCGTGCACCTCACCTCCCCCGAGGGTCGCTACGACATGACCTATCTGCGCAATTATGCGCTCATCAACGTCAAGGACCGCCTCGCCCGCATTGATGGCGTCGGTCAGGTCCAGCTATTCGGTTCCGGCGACTATTCGATGCGCATCTGGCTCGACCCGCAGAAAATGGCCGAACTTGGCCTGTCGGCATCCGATGTCGTCAATGAAATCCGTGCCCAGAACATCCAGGCCGCCGCCGGCGTCATCGGCTCCTCGCCAAACCTTGACGGCGTCGATCTGCAGTTGTCGGTCAATGCTCAGGGCCGGTTGCAGAGCGAGGAGGAATTCGGCGAGATCATCATCAAGACGAGCCCGACCGGCGCGATCACGCGTCTGCGCGATGTCTCCCGCATCGAACTCGGCTCTGCCGAATACTCATTGCGATCGCTGCTGAACAACAAGCAAGCCGTCGCCATCCCCGTCTTTCAGGCACCTGGATCGAACGCCATCGAGATCGCCGATCAGGTTCGCGCCACCATGGAAGAGGTCAAGGCATCCATGCCGCAGGATGTCGACTACGACATCGTCTATGACACGACGCAGTTCGTTCGCGCCTCGATCGAGGCGGTCATCCACACCCTGCTCGAAGCCATCGCCCTCGTCGTCATCGTCGTCATCATCTTCCTGCAAACATGGCGCGCCTCTATTATCCCGTTGATCGCCGTTCCCGTCTCGATCGTCGGGACTTTCGCCGTCATGCAGATGCTGGGTTTTTCGATCAACGCGCTCAGCCTTTTCGGCCTGGTGCTTGCCATCGGCATCGTCGTCGACGACGCGATTGTCGTCGTCGAGAATGTCGAGCGCAACATCGAGAACGGCCTTGCCCCGCGGGAGGCGACCTACAAGGCGATGACCGAAGTTTCCGGCCCGATCATCGCGATCGCGCTGGTGCTAGTCGCCGTCTTCGTGCCGCTTGCCTTCATCTCCGGTCTCACCGGCCAGTTCTACAAGCAGTTTGCCCTGACGATCGCCATATCGACCGTCATCTCGGCGTTCAATTCCCTCACCCTGTCGCCGGCGCTTGCCGCCCTGCTTTTGCGGGGTCATGACGCCCCGAAGGACAGGCTCACACGCGTCATGGACTTCCTGTTCGGCTGGTTCTTCCGCGGCTTTAACGCCGTCTTTTCCCGGGGGTCGCGGGCCTACAGCACCGGCGTCAAGGGTGTGATCTCGCGAAAGACGCTGATGATGGGGGTCTATCTGCTGCTCGTCGGCGCCACCGTCTTTCTCTTCAAGGCGGTGCCGGGCGGCTTCGTGCCGCCGCAGGACAAGCAGTATCTCGTCGGCTTCACGCAGCTTCCGGACGGCGCATCGCTCGACCGGACGGAGGAGGTAATCCGCCGGATCAGCGATATTTCACTCAAGGTGCCCGGTGTCGAAAACGCCATTGCCTTCCCAGGCCTCTCAATCAACGGCTTTACCAACTCCTCCAACGCCGGCATCGTCTTCCTGTCGCTAAAGCCTTTCGAGGAGCGCACCACGCCGGATCTTTCCGCCGGAGCGATTGCCGGGCGGCTGAACCAGGAGTTGAGTGTCATCCAGGATTCGTTCAGCGCTATCTTCCCGCCGCCGCCCGTCCAGGGTCTCGGCGCCATCGGCGGTTTCAAGCTGCAACTGGAGGATAAGGCGGGCCTCGGTTACGAGGCGCTCGACGCTGCCGTGAAGGGGTTCATGGCGAAAGCCTATGCGACGCCGGAACTTGTCGGCATGTTTTCCAGCTATCAGATCAATGTTCCCCAGCTCTACGCGGATGTCGACCGTGCCAAGGCGCGCCAGCTAAACGTACCTTTGACGGAGATTTTCAACACCCTGCAGATCTATCTCGGCTCGGTCTATGTGAACGACTTCAACAAGTTCGGGCGCACCTATTCCGTTCGGGTGCAGGCAGACGCTGCCTATAGGGCGCAGGCGGAGGATATCGGTAAGCTGGAGGTGCGTTCGAGTTCGGGCGAGATGATCCCCCTTTCCGCCGTGCTGAAAGTTAATTCGAGCGCCGGGCCGGAACGCGCCATGCGTTACAACGGCTTCCTGTCCGCGGATATCAATGGCAATACGGCACCGGGCTATTCATCCGGACAGGCCCGCTCCGCCATTGAGCGGATTGCTGCCGAAACCCTGCCGGCAGGCGTTGCCTTCGAATGGACTGAGCTGACCTATCAGGAGATTATTGCCGGCAATACGGGATTGCTGATCTTCCCGCTGTCGGTGCTCCTCGTCTTCCTCGTGCTGGCGGCGCAGTATGAAAGCCTCTCGCTGCCCTTGTCGATCGTCCTCATCATTCCGATGGCGCTGCTGGCAGCCCTGGCCGGAGTGTGGCTGACGGCAGGCGACAACAACGTCTTTACCCAGATCGGCCTGATCGTCCTTGTCGGTCTGTCCGCCAAGAACGCCATCCTGATCGTTGAATTCGCCCGTGAACTGGAGTTCGAGGGCGCCACACCGTTCAAGGCCGTCATCGAGGCAAGCCGCCTTCGCCTGCGGCCGATCCTGATGACGTCGATGGCCTTCATCATGGGGGTCGTGCCGTTGGTCACCTCGACGGGCGCCGGTGCCGAGATGCGCCACGCCATGGGCGTCGCGGTATTCTCGGGCATGATCGGCGTGACGCTTTTCGGCCTGTTCCTGACGCCGGTCTTCTACGTCACTGTGCGCGCCTTGACCGGAAACAGACCCTTGAAGAACACCGGTGGCCACCCGGGGCCAACGCATGCGGCAACGGTGACGCCGCTGCACAGCCAGCCAATTTTGCCGGGACTTGAGGCGGCGGAATAGTTCCCGCCGCAGCGGGCTGTGGAATCGTTGAAAGATATTGAAACCGACATCGTCCGGGGCGAACAGACCCCGAAGTTGAAAACCAACTTCGGGGGGTGGGGTCACAGCCTCAGCGGGATTTCTTGTAAAGCTTCTCGGCGATCTCGAACATTTCCTCGGGCGCATAGTCCGGCGTGAAGGCAGAGGGAACGCCAACAAGCTGATGGATCTTACCGCCTTCGGGCATGCCATCGACGACCTCGAGTTCCCCCGGCGGATCGTTCGGCAAGGCGACTTCTCCATTGCCCCAGATGCCAGCCATGTCCTTGTAATCGTTCGGGCTGAACGTATAGAGGCGGCGATGCGAGCCTTCATCCAGATATTTCTGGCACTCCGGAATTTTAGCGAGCGGGATATTCGGTGTCGGCAGAAATTTTTCGATCTCGACGCCAGTGATCTTCTTCAAAGCCAGCGCATAGGCATGGGCATGGACGGAACCACGGACAAGCAGGTAGCCGCAGACTTCGCGTCCCGTCGGGTCCGTCAGCGTTTCATAGACACGCAGCTTGTGCAGGCGAGCACCGCATTCAAGATGAAAATTGTGAAGAAGGTCGATAACGACATTGCCGGTCGTGGTGATGAAATCATTGTTCCAGGAGGCGCCATTGCTGTTCACCGGCATCGCACCGCCGGCACCGGAGAGGAATGCTGCCGCCAGACGGATGTCCTTCATGTCCTCGAAGGGTGCACCCGAAATATCGCCGCCATCCATGGCGTCGGCGTCTGGGATGTCCGGCCCGTTGTTGAGCATGGCCACGCCGTTACTCACCAATTCGACATGGCCGAGTTCTTCGGCGGTGATACTGGCGACGAGAGAATAAAAGGGTTTAAGTTTTTCTTTGGAACGAAAATTGAAGCTCTGAAACATGTAGTTTCCGAGGGTGGACATTTCTCCGTATTTTCCACCGAGCAGTTCCTGCAGTGCGGCAGCGGCATTGGGATCGGCACGTTTGGGCGCTGGCAGATTGGCCTGCAGCTTATCGACTCTCATGAACATATTGATGTTCCTTTGGTTGGAGGCACCGGCACAACCAGAGCCTCTGCCGATTGTTCCCTCGGAAAGGACAACCGGCGGGCATATCACGCCCCGTTGCTGCTGCGCCGTAGCCGGCACAACATGAAGCCTGCCGCGGCCGCATGATTGCCTGTCAGAGACTGCTGCTTCCGCTGAACGCAGAGCTTGCCATGTACTGTTTTTCGAAGTCGATCTGAATATCCATCAAGGCTTTCGCGAGAGGTGAATGGACAAATCGCTCCCGGCCAGAAAGATTCATCGACAACAAGCCGTTTTCACAGGCGCGGTCGTCGTCCCACCCAAGATGGTTGATGATCGGATAAAGGCATATTCCCTCCATCGGCACGCCGTTCTCCATGGCCGCTTTCACCTCGGTATAAACATACCGGATCCAGTCGGCACGCCGGCCCGCTTCGATCCCTGTTTCCGCAATGAAGATGGGCCTGCCATACCGGGCATAGGTTTCAATCAGGATGATGCGAAGCGGTTTGTAGAGCGCATGGCCCAGGTCCATCGGCTGTCCGCCGTGGATCCATTGATTGTTGTGGTAATAGTTGACGCCGACGATATCGAGATAGGCTTCAGCGCCGCCGATTTGTGGCCACATGCGTCCGGCAAGCAGGTCCCAGCCCTGAAACTGCGATTGGCGGTGACCTTCCGCGACACCCCGCTCCCAGGGGCGAGTGGGGTCGGCTACAACATTGATCACGGGATCGCAGTGCACGAAGCGCGCCCGCGGATCGACAGCAAGCACGGCGTCCATGGCCGCGATCGCGGCACGCGCCAACTGAACCTTCAGCTCGAATCCGCGGCCGTTGGCAAAGGGATTGAGATAGCCGGCATCGCCGCCGCCCCAGGAAAAGAACGAGATCTCATTAACAGGCGCGTAAAATGGCACGGTCTCGGTTTTGGCCCGCACGACCTTGGCAACGGCACCGGCAAAACGCGCAAAACGCTCCACGAAATCCGGCGACCAGATATCGATGTCATCTGGCCAGCCATAATGCAGCAGATCCCAGATCACCTGCGTCCCCGTATCCCGCGCCGCAGCGAGCATCGGCAGGAAACTTGACCAGTCATAGACGCCGGGGGTCGCTTCGATGAGATGCCAGCGCAATCCGTCTCGCACCGTGCAGATCGAATGGCGTGCGAGTTGCGCATAGTCTTGCGCCGCATGGACATCGTGATAGGTAGCGGCGATCACGTCCAGACGTTTGCCGGCCGTCTCGCCCTCGCGCGGTCGCAAGCGATGGGTTGAACTTTCGAACCCGCCGTGTAGAAAGGACTGGAATAAGCCCAGCGGAACGGCGGACGGCCTTTCACCGACCATCGCCTGCAGGAGATCCTCCCATTGTGGAAGGACAGCGCCAATGCTGTAATCCCTCTCGACCTTCGATCGAAGAGCCCGGCCCAGGCGCGCGCGCAACTCCGGGGACTCCATCAGTATCCTGATCGCTGCAGCGACGGCGGCAGGGTCGCGATAGGGCACGAACACACCGGATATGCCGTCGTCGATCTGCTGCAAAGCTCCATTGTCAGGCGTTGCGATAACGGGCAGACCCGCAGCCCCGGCCTCTGCGATTACATGCGGCATGCCTTCGCCCTCGGACAGCCAAGCGAAGATATCGAATGCCGACATCAATGCAGGAATGTCTTTTCGGTCGCCGAGAAACGTCATTGCTCCTGTTAATCCCCGATTGATCGCAAGCGATTGCAACCGAACGGCATAGTCGGGCATGAAGGCGTCCGGACCGCCGACAATGGCGAACCGCGCCGATTTGTCTTGTGCATGGACGAGCGCCGCCGCCTCGATAAAGTCCTCGACATTTTTCTTAGGATCGAGCCGCCCCACCCAACCGACAAGAATTGCATCGTCCGCAATTCCAAGGGAGGCCCGGATCGGGGCACGTAGAACCGGGTCGAACTCCGACAGATCGACCATCGAGGGGATTTCGATCGCATCGTCCTCGCGCCCTGGCATAACACTCGCCGCAGCATCGCGAATGGACCGGCACACACCGACATAACGGGTGGTGAAATGCTTCGGCCCCGCCAGAGCTTCCGACACGAGCCCGCCATGCTCGATCAAAGGCGGGCGGAGATGGAGCTGCTCCAGAGCCGGATAAATGTCGGCGACATTCTGGCAGGAGACCACCACGTCATAGCCCGGTATCTTGTTGGCGAGATAAGAGACCGTATCCTCGAACGAAAGATCGTATGGTGTTATATCCACATCGATGCCGAGCGCGGTCAATTGCTCATGGGTTTGAGGGGGCATATCGGGCTTGCGGAAACAGGCAACCACATCGATCCGGTAGCGGGTGCGATCGAGATTGGCGGCCAGCAGCCGCACCTCTGTTTCCTCCCCGCCGACGACAAGCCAGGCAAAGACGAACAGGACACGGATTGGGGATTCGGGCGGGTTCATTCGTGGACCTTAAAAACGATCTGCAGGAAATCGGGCCGGTTTTTCACCAAGTCGGCAAGGAAGGTCGGCCCGTCATCGAATGGAATGACATGCGTGATCATATGCTCGCGGATAAGGGCGCCATGGCTCTTCATAAGCCGGACTGTCTCCCCCGCAAGGCGGCGTCTGTCCCAAAGGGTTCCCAACCCGCGCGGGACGCGATTGATCTGGGCGCAGCGGATGTTAAGACCGTTGTGGTGAAATTCCTCGCCCAGCCGCAACGCGTCCGCGCCGCCTTGATAAAAGGCAAGATCAATCACCGTGCCCTGCGGGCGCAGCGTTTTTAACGCCGTGTGCAGGCTCTGCGCGTGCGCCCGGGTTTGAAAAACCACATCCGCGCCGCGGTCGCTCCCGCCATTGTGCCAACGGGCTTTCGCATGCTGCCAGACCTCGTCCTCGGTCATCGCCTGCACACCCATATCCTGCGCCTTGCGACGCCGGAACTCCGAGGGATCGGCGATGATCACGCCGGATGCCCCGGCTGTCTGCGCAAAAAAAGCGGTCATCAATCCGACCGTCCCCGCACCGAGCACAACGACACGACGCCCTGCGATGCCAGCGCCTAGAAAAGGGACATTGCTTCCAAGCGCGTCCGCATCGGCGTGCAAAATGCCATTGGCAGCAATCGGCCCCATCTGGGCGACGAACACGCCGAGAATGGGATCGATCTCAACGGGCAAAGGTACGAGCACGTCATGGAACGGATCAGCGGTATGGCCGCTCTTGTGCGCATAGGTCGTGGCGAAAACGTCGCCGTCGGAAAATCCGGAAGCCCTCGATTCCTGGACCCGCGCGACTTCCATATATCCAAGGAAAGGCACCGGATAGTGAAGATCGGGCTCGCTTTCGATGAAAACGCCGCGACCTGCATCGAACCGGGAGTGGAAATAGGGATTGGTATTTTTCATGAAGGTCAGCTCGGTGCCCGCCGAAAAGCCGGTATAGAGCGTCTCCAGCCGGACATGGCCCTCGGCTGGCGGACCTTCCTCGTACTCGAAGACATAGGCTTTCCCGGGCGCTTCGATCCCGAGTGAGCGGATCATGCGATGGCCCGGCCGCAGGCCTTGCGGTGGCTCGTTTCGGGGTTGCTGCTTCAGCGGCGCCAGAACATTGCGCTGGACGCTCGGTGGGGCGAGCCGGATAGGTTCACCCAAGCGCGCAGCGGACACGACCGCCAAAGCGACCCGATGCGTTTCCAGCGCATCCGCGTAGGTGCAGCGGATATGGTTGTCATTGCCACGCACCGCATCGACAAAATCGCGATCTTCACGCCAGACAGGGTCGCCGTCAGCGTGACGGGTAGGACGGCCGGCCCCCACGTCGACCATGATGTCATGGTCGGTCAATTCGATCGCGAGCCTGTCGGCAAAGATATTCAGTCCAACCTTGTGGTTCCAGCCAAGAAGGCAGGTGGATGTGATATTGGCGATGACACCCGACTGAAACGTGAGACTTGCTGTGGTGACCGCAGGCACGTCGAGACCCGGGAATTCAGCCCGGTCCCTGAACCCGACGTGCCCGTAGACATCCGCAACCTCGCCGACAAGGTATCGTGCCAGATCGATGATGTGCGTTGTCTGCTCGACCATCTGGCCACCTGAGCGCTCGTTCTTCCACCACCACTGGGGCGGCGGCGTCTGGTCCAGCCAATAGCCCGACAGGAGTTGTGCGGGATTATCCGCCAGAAGCCGGCGCGCTTCTTCGACAGTATCAAGGTAACGCCAGTGATAGCCGACAGCCGTGATCAGGCTTGCGCCGGCAATCGCAGCACTGATCTCTTCCGCCAGTTCGATGTCGAGCGTTATCGGTTTTTCGACAAAAAACGGGATTCCGCGAGCGATCAGATCCCGTTCCGCATCTCCATGCGCAAAGGGCGGTATGCAGATATAGACGGCATCCAGCGCTTCGCTCTCCAGCATGGCCTTGTGACTGTCGAAAGCTTTTGCACCGAACCGCGATGCCGCCTGCTCCGCGCGTGCAAAATCCGGATCTGCAAAAGCTACAAGGGAAACGTCCTCGAAACCGGCGAGAATGTCGAGATGCCGATGGGCAATTCCGCCGACGCCGATGAAGCCGATACGTGTCTTGTGCATGGAAACATGTCCTTGTCTGTCACTCGTCTGTTCAGAGAGAAAGCGCCGGTAAACGGCTGCGGTTTCATTGGCCATGCGTTGCGCCGAAAAGTCGGCGCGAAACCGCCTTTGGCCCGCCTGGCCCACCGCTTTGGTGTGTTCCGGCTCATTCAAAGCCCGAATTAAGGTCGCCGCCAGCGACGCGGGATTTCCGGGCTCCGCCAAGAGAGGATGCTGTGACCCCAGCGCTTCGATAGTGCCGCCGATCCGTGTCGCGATGACAGGCAGACCGATCGACATGGCTTCGAGAACCGCTAGTGGCAAGCCCTCGAATTGCGACGGCAGGACAAAGAGATCGGCACCGGCCATCAGGTCGGCAATATCCGTGCGATGACCCATGAATTGGACATGAGAGCCGAGCGACAGGTCGTCGGCCAACGCCCTGATTGCCTCCATTTCCTCACCCTGACCGACAAGAAGCAGGATGACGGAGGGGTCTGCAGCGATAACCGCTGGCATTGCCCTGATCAGGGTCGCGTGATCCTTTTGCAACGAGAAGCGCGCCACTGTCATGAGGACCTTCTTGCCATCGAAGCCGAGGGTTGTTCCGCGCCGGACGTTCTTTGGTTCCAACGCGAAAATGCCATTGCGGACGACGGTCATGCGGCTGGCATCGACGCCGTTGGCTGCAAAACTGGCCAGCGAAGCTTCGGACACGACGATATGATGCGCAAGAACCTGGGTCTCCCGGGCATAATGCGCTCTCTGTCCGCTCTCCGTCAGCAGGTAGGGAAGATGCTCCGTGCGGACAACAGGGATTCCGCAGGCCGCGCCAGCCTGGGCAAGGGCATGCCCTTCCCAACCAATACCCGCATGAACATGGAGCAACGAGACACCGGAAGATTTAAGCCATTTCTCGAAGGATCCGGCGTCGTCGAGAGATTTTACCGCAAGCCTCGCGCGGGCTGCCCGCGAGAGCAGTCTATCGTCCGCTCCATCGTGAGCAGCAAGCGTGATATCGAACCTTTCTCGAAGCGCTCGCCCGAGCGTCAGCATATGTTCGCCGAGGCCGGAGGGGTTCCGGCTGTCGGTCGCGAGAACGATGCGCAACGGGTATCCGCTCATTGCGTGTCAGCAGCAACTGCTTTACCGGAAACCGGTTTCATCATCCGCCTGTATGTCGCCAATGCTTGGCCGACCACCTGATCCATATTGTAATATTTATACGTTCCAAGCCGTCCGACAAAAGTGACATCGGTCCGTTCACGCCCGAGCGCTTCATACTGCTTATAAAGCGCCTGGTTTTCCGGGCGTGGGATCGGATAATAGGGATCGCCATCAGCACAAGCGAATTCGTAGGACATGCTGGTTTTCGGATGGATCTGCCCGGTTAAATGCTTGTACTCGGTAACCCGTGTGTAGGGGACATCCTCTGACGGATAGTTGACGACGGCGACCGGAAGCTTCTGCGCCACATCATGTGTCTCGTGCTGGAACTTCAGGCTGCGATAGGGAAGCCGGCCGAAGCGGTAGTCGAAATATTCATCGATCGGACCGGTAAATATCGTATGCGCCGCGCGCGTGTCCTTGCGGATATCGGCATATTCGGCGCCGGTCACAACCGTGATATTGTCGTGATCAAGCATTTTTTCGAACATGGCGGTATAGCCGTGAAGCGGCATGGCTTGGAAACTGTCCAGAAAATAACGGTCATCCGTGCTGGTGCGTGTCGGCACCCGCGCTGTCACCGACTTGTCGAGTTGCGAAGGATCCAGTCCCCATTGCTTTCGGGTGTACCCTTCGAAAAACGTCCGGTACAGGTCACTGCCTACCTGCGACACGACCACATCCTTCGAGGTCAGGATCGCATCACATGGCTCCGCCTGGCTCGCCAGAAAACGCGCGGCGTCCTCTTCGTTCTGCAGATCCAGGCTGTAGAGACCATTCAGTGTCGTTCTGTTGATCGGGACAGGCAATTGACGATCGCCGACTTGGGCGAGCACACGGTGTTCATACGGCCTCCACGCTGTAAAACGGGATAGATAGTTGAAAACATCTTCGCTGTTGGTATGAAAGATGTGTGGGCCGTAGCGGTGAACCAGAATGCCGTCTTCATTCTGAAAATCATAGGCGTTGCCGGCAATATGCGGACGCCGGTCGCAGATCAGCACCCGTTTCCTACCATCGGACGCCAGTCGTTCGGCCAACACAGACCCGGCAAAGCCTGCGCCGACGATGATGTAATCATAGCTGTTCGACGATGGTTTACGCGCTTTGGGCCGGTCTCTTTTTGCAGATTGCCTGGAAACGAGCCTCTGCGTCGTCGCCTCCTCCACAAGCGCCCGCATGGAAACGAAGGTGCCGTCCCAGGACAGGTCCGCCAGCATGGTATCGACGCGCGCCAACCAGCCAGGCATCGTCTTCTTCAGCGCAATGGCATCGTCACATGCCAGCGCGAAACGCTTGGCATCTTCGGCCAGGAAGACTCCGCCAAGCTCGCCGTAATGGCGCACCACATCGGTGATCGGCGTGCTGACGACCGGGCGTCCTGCCGCCAGATATTCAGGCGTTTTGGTCGGGCTGATGAATTTCGTTGCGTCATTCCGGGCAAAGGGCATCAAGGCAGCATTCCAGCCTGAAAGATAAGCCGGGAGTTGATCGTAATTCTTCTGGCCGAGGTAGTGAATGTTGGCAGCCTTGGGCAGGTCTTCGCGAGCGATCTTGACGACCGGGCCGATGAAAATAAAGGAAAATTCCGGTCTTGCCTTGGCCACCTCGCCGATCATCGCCAGATCGAGGCGTTCGTCGATGACCCCGTAATAGCCAAGCTTGGGACCGGCGATCGATCGCTGATCGGACGGCTCATCCTGGCATGTTCGCGCCGTTTCGAAATGCGCGACATCGACGCTCGACGGAAAGGGATGAATGTTCTCATGGAGGTGACGTTTGGCCTCGTAGAGGCTGTGACCTCCAGTGAACATGACGTCGGCGCGCGTAATAAGCGCCGCTTCCGTTTCCCGAAGCTTTGGGGGCGCAAATTTGAAATTCGCCAACTCGTCCATACAATCGTAAACAACCGCAGAGGCGTCTACATGACGGGCGAAGCTATACATCATGGGCGTATAGAACCATAAAATAGGGCGTGAAGCGCCGTGAAGCGCCAGCAGTTCATCCAGCAGTTGGCTCAATGCGCGTTCACGGTCATGCTCGTTCCACCAGTGCGGTATCCGCGGACGGACGGATTTGACGGTCGTTCCTGCAAAGGGATGGATTTCCAGATAGGCAAGACTGTGGTCTGTGGGAATAAATTCCTCAAAGAAAAAAACCTGCCTGTCTTTTGAGAAGCGCTCCATCAGGTGTTGCGGGCGCTGCAGCACGAAATCCCAGCGCAAATGGGAAAAACAGATCAGAGGCGCTTTGCGTCCAGGTGATGCAGGAGAGGAAAACGAGCTGGAGAGATTCATTGCACATCCGCGATTGAGAGACGGACGCAAACCAAGGTTACAGCGCTTTGTTCCATGCGGATCAAAACAGATTTCTAGACAGGCGAAAACTCGCCGGAATACGAGTTCCGACTCACTGCACCACGTTCGGTTACCGGTCAGCAAGCGTGGCCGTGACTGCGATCTGAAACGACCTCTCCGACACATATCCTCCTGCTGCGTTCGACAGCCGGAGAGGGCCGGTTACGCTGATCGGCGAATTTTAACCGGCACGCCCTTGTAGGCGGGCGTTCCGGATCTTTTGTCGTAATCGGCCAAGGCGATGACCCGGTTCATCTCGGGGTAATATCCTGCCACCGAGCCCGGCGGAATGTCATAGGCGACGGCAGTAAAGCCTGCGACGATCCTGGCGCTTTCTCCACCCATCGCCTCGATATCGATAAGATCGCCATCGGCCAGACCGCGAGCCTTAAGATCCATCCTGTTCATGAAGACAACGTCGCGGCGGCCGAAGACACCGCGGTAGCGGTCATCGAGGCCATAGATGGTTGTATTGTACTGATCATGGCTGCGCAGCGTGGTCAGCACGAGAGCATCGGGATCGCGCAGGCGGTCGTCCTCATCCAGACCGGGTGCGACCAGGAATTCGGCCTTGCCGGACGGTGTTTTCCACACGCGATCCGAAGCAGCGACGGTGAGGCGGAAGCCACCCGGTCGTCTGACGCGCGTGTTGTAGTCGTGAAAGTCCGGGAAAACGGTCTCGATCTTGTCGCGGATCCGGTCGTAATTGTTGGTCATACCTTCCCAATCAATGCCATATCGGGCTCCAAGTGTCGTCTGCGCCAAGCCGGCAACGATCGCCGGTTCCGAGCGAAGCTGGTCGCTCGGGGGCTTCAGAAATCCGCGGGAAGCGTGCACCATCGACATCGAATCCTCGACCGTGACCGATTGGACACCGGCTCTCTGGATATCCTGATCGGTGCGGCCCAGCACCGGCAGGATGATCGACGTCTTGGAGATCAGCAGATGCGAGCGGTTGAGTTTGGTCGCCATGTGGACGGCGAGATCGAGCTTGCGCATGCCCGCGAAGGTGGCCTCCGGATCGGACATGGCGACGGCAAGATTGCCGCCGAGGCAAACAAGGGCTTTGGACCGGCCTTCGATGATAGCTTCGATCGCCTCGACGGCGTTATGCCCCTTTTCAGCCGGTGGCCGAAAGCCGAATGCTTTCTCCATGCCGTCCAGAAGCGCTGCATTGGGGATTTCCGTGATGCCGACCGTGCGGTCGCCCTGGACGTTGGAATGTCCCCGCAGCGGACATATGCCGGCGCCGGGACGGCCGATATGGCCGCGAAGCATCAGGAAATTGGCGAGCTGCTGGACGTTTGCCGTGCCGTTGGCATGCTGGGTAATACCCATGCCATAGCAGAGAATGACGTTCCTGGCCTTGAGGTAGACATCGACGGCGCTGTCCAATGCGGCCATTGACAGGCCGGATTTTTCGATGATGTCCGGCCATTCGGTCTGCTCGATATCCGCCTTCAGCGCCTCCAGCCCAACCGTATGGCTTTCGATGAAATCGCGATCGAGGACACCCGGTCCGCCAGCTGCGATGTCGGCAGCATCGCGCTCGAAAATTCGTTTCATGAGGCCTTTGAGCGCCGCGAGATCGCCGCCGGTGCGAACCTGATGGTAGGCAGACGCGATCGGGGTCGAGGACAGCGTGGCCATTTCCACCGGGTTCTGCGGCGCGGCAAACCGCTCCAGCGCCCTTTCCTTGAGCGGATTGAAAACGACGATCGGCACGCCCCGCCGCGCAGCGTCATGCAGCGTCGTCATCATGCGCGGATGGTTGGTGCCGGGATTGTGGCCGAAGGAGAAGATGGCGTCCGCGTGGTCGAAATCGTCCAGCGTCACGGTGCCCTTGCCGACACCGATCGACATCGGCAGGCCGACGCTCGTCGCCTCATGACACATGTTGGAACAATCGGGGAAATTGTTCGTGCCGAAGGCGCGAACGAAAAGCTGGAACAGGAATGCCGCCTCGTTGGAAGCCCGGCCGGACGTATAGAATTCCGCCATATGCGGGCTGGGCAGACTGTTCAGTCCGGCGGCGATGCGGGCAAATGCTGCATCCCACTCGATCGGCACGTAGCGATCCGTTTCCGGATCATAGACAAACGGATGGGTCAGCCGGCCCTGATCCTCGAGCTTGTGATCCGTCCAGTGCCAGAGATCGGCCACCGTATGGCTGGCGAAGAAATCCGGACCTGCGCGCTTGGCCGTCGATTCCCAAGTGATCGCCTTGGCGCCGTTCTCGCAGAACTCGAAGGAGCTCGTGTGTTTGGGATCGGGCCAGGCGCAGCCTGGACAATCGAAGCCCTCAGGCTGGTTGGCCTTGAGCAGGGTCATCGCACCCTCGGCAACGATCTGCTGGCGCGCAAGCGTGTTGGCGACCGCCTTGAGAGCCCCCCATCCGCCTGCAGGCGCGGTATAACTCTCGATGCCATCAGGCCGCTTTTCGCTCATCGCAGTCTCCTTATCGATGCGTCGGCATACCCTAGCATCTGAGGCAGCCCTGTGACACTAGACCGATGTATAGGTAGAGGTAATCCATCATTGAATGTGCGCGAGCCACTGCTGGGTCTAAATTGTGTTCGATCAGTGCAGGCAATGGAGCAATATGATGACCATCACGGGACCGACGCAGAATGCCGCATCCCCCTCACCCCGAATCGACGCAATAGGACAGCCGGCTTTGCTGGCCATGGCCGCCGCCAGCGGCATCGCGGTTGCCAACATCTATTACAACCAGCCGATGCTCGGCATTATCGAGGCCGAATTCCGCCACCAGCCGATCACTGGCATGGTGCCGACGGCGACGCAGCTCGGCTATGCGCTGGGTCTGTTTCTGTTGTTGCCGCTCGGTGACCTCGTCAATCGGCGCCATATGATCATCGGGCAGTTCGTCGTCCTGGCGCTGGCATTAACGCTGGCGGCCTTGGCACCGACGGCCTGGATGCTGGTGGCAGCCTCGGTTCTCGTCGGGGCCTGTTCGACCGTCGCTCAACAGATTGTTCCGTTCGCCGCATCGCTTTCAGCACCCGAGAAACGCGGCGCCACGATCGGCACGGTCATGGCCGGGGTTCTTTCCGGCATTCTGTTCAGCCGGACCCTTTCCGGTTTCGTCGGAGAGCATGCCGGCTGGCGGGAGATGTTCTGGATCGGGGTGCCCTTGGCGCTGGCAGCCGCCGGATTGATGTTCGCCGTCCTGCCGCATCACCGGCCGACATCAGCCCTGCGCTATCATCAGGCGATCCAGTCGCTTGGTCAGCTTTGGAAACGCCATCCAGCGCTGAGGGCTGCAACCGTGATGCAGGCATTCCTGTTTGCCTCCTTCACCGCCTTCTGGACGATCCTCGCGCTCTATCTCGAAGGCCCGAATTTTCACCTTGGCGCTGACGTGGCAGGCCTGTTCGGCATCGTCGGCGCTGTCGGCATATTTGCCGCACCGCTTGCAGGCCGGGTCGCCGACAGACGCGGGCCACATTTCGTGGTCTGGCTGGGCGCGGGCTTGACGATCGCCGCATGGGTCATCTTCGGGGCATGGGCATCGATCATGTCTCTGGTCATCGGCGTCGTGGTGCTGGATTTCGGCATCCAGAGCGCGCTGATCTCCAACCAGCATATCGTCTACGCTCTCGATGCCGATGCGCGCAGCCGGCTCAACACCGTGTTCATGACCGGCATGTTTTTGGGCGGTGCGGCGGGTTCGGCACTGGCGACATTGGCCTGGGGGTACGGCGGCTGGCTTCTGGTGAGCGTTCTTGGAGCCGCCCTTGGCCTTGCCGCTTTCTCGGTCAAACTCCTTCATCACCGCCGCCATCCGTCTACAATGGCCCGACATTAAGGTCACCGACATGAAACGGCTTCGGATCAGGATCGCCGGCGGGTCGCCCGCCGGGGTGCGCATGAGACTGTGGATCTGGTGATCGGTCCGGATGGACCTGGTTTCGTAGCGCGTACCACAGTCAACTCGCAGGAATACGAAGACGCCTTGCCTCAGCGGGCGGCAGTCATCGCACTCAGCGCCGCATGGATCTGGGACACGACGGCGGCGCCCTCGCCGACCGCCGCGGCAACCCGCTTGGTCGATCCTGCCCGGACATCGCCGATGGCAAAGACATTCGGCAGGCTGGTCTCCAGCGGCAACGGCTTGCGTGTAAAAGGGCACAAGCGATCGAAAGACTGGCCTGTGACGATGAACCCTTTATCGTCGGTCAGAACCCTATCGCTGACCCATCCTGCATTCGGGTCCGCGCCAATGAAGAGGAAGAGATGGTGAAGCGCAAGCTGCGTCTCGATGCCATCCAGCCGGTTGCGCAGGGTGGCGGAAGCAAGCCCCGTGGCTTGATCGCCGCCGACGGCATACACCTCGCAATGCATATGCAACTCCACGTTCGGCAGCGCCTTGATTCGGTCGATCAGATATTGCGACATCGTATCCTCCAGCGCACGCCGCACGACGAGATGCAGCTTTTTCACCTGTGGCGCGAGGAAGACGATCGCCTGTCCGGCGGAATTGCCGCCGCCCACCAGCGCCACCTCTTCGCCGGCGCAGAGCTTTGCCTCGATCGGCGAGGCCCAGTAGGAAATGCCGTTGCCTTCGTAAGTTTCGATATTGGCGACGGCGGGACGGCGGTAGCGGGCGCCGGATGCGATGACGACGCTGCGGGCCGTGACGGACTTGCCGCCGGCAAGATCGAGCGTCAGCGCGCCAGCGTCGCCCTTGGACGACGCGAGGCTCTGGACCTCGATGGGCAGAACAAGTTCCGCGCCGAATTTCAGCGCCTGGTTGTAGGCGCGGCCGGCCAGAGCCTGGCCCGAGATGCCGGTGGGAAAGCCGAGATAGTTCTCGATCCGTGACGAAGCACCCGCCTGCCCGCCGACCGAGCGCTCATCAATGACAATGACATCAAGGCCTTCGGATGCGGCGTAAACCGCCGTTGCCAGCCCAGCCGGACCGGCACCGACGACCGCGACATCGTAGACCTTGCCGGGCACCAGTTCCGGCGTCATCCCAAGGCATGCAGCGGCCTCGGCATCGGTTGGGTTCTTCAGCACCGTGCCGTTCGGGCAGACCATCAGCGGCAGTTCGGTGGCAAGAATGCCCAGACGCTCGATCAGCGCGCGGCCTTCGCCTTCACTGGCGGAATCGAGCACGATATAGGGGAAGGCACTGCGGGACAGAAATCCTTGCAGGCGCGACAACGCGGCATTGCCGGCAGTGCCGATCAGCACGGAGCCCGCGCCGGCATCGATCAGTCCGACCCGGCGCAGAATGAAGGCGCGCATGACGATCTCGCCGACATCGGCCGAGCCGATCACCAGCGCCCGCAGGTGAGCCGGATCGAAGGCGACGGCCGTGCATCCGTCGGCTCCTGCGCGCGCGCCGGCCAGCGTCGGCCGGCCGGAGAGTTGATTGACCTCGCCGGACAACTGGCCGACCCCGTGGGTAGTGATCGGCGCCTCGTGCGAAAGGCCTTCATGGCGAAAAACGTCCATCGATCCGTCCAGCACCAGCCAGGCGGGCGCCGCATGATCACCAACTCTGTAGAGAAATTCGCCCGGCGCAAATCGCCTCGGCTCTCCGTTGGCAAAGCGCTTGGCCGTTTCGACCTGACGCGGATTGAGCACCGGAAACATCTGGTGCCGGCGGGCGCTGAGATCTGCCATCATTCCCTCATTCAAGCTTCGGCGAACGTCGTCGTGTCGTCGTGTTTTGTCAGTAATATCGGGGTATGGGACCACGCTGTGGCGTCTGGTCCGGCAGGTCGATCATCGTCTCGTCGACATAACACCAGCCCCAGCCTTCCGGAGGATCATAGCCTTCGATGATCGGGTGGCGCGTGGCATGGAAATGCGCGGTGGCGTGACGGCCCGGCGACTGATCGCAGCAGCCGACATGGCCGCATTCGCGGCAAAGCCTGAGGTGAAGCCAGACCTGCCCGGTTTCCAGGCATTCCTCGCAGCCCAGCGTCATGGGCCGGACCGAACGGATCGTCGATGTGTGGGAACAGCCATGCGACATGGATATGTCACTCCTTTTTCATAGCCTGTTGACGGATCTCAGTGCTTCAACGCCTCTTCCAGACACAGCACCAACTGATCGAAATTGACCGGCTTGCCGAGAAAAGCGAACGCGCCGCCGTTGAGCGCCGCCGCCTTTGTCCGTTCGTCATGATAGGATGTCATGAAGATCATCGGCGGCTTCGGCACAGTCTGCTCGTTCAGCACGGCCTGCAGCTCGATACCCGTCAGTCCGGGCATCTTGACGTCCACCAGCATGCAACTGATCGCGCCGCGGTCATCGGCAGCAAGAAAGGCTTCTGCGGACGTAAACAGGCGGCTCTTGTAGCCGCATGACAAAACGAGATCGTCAAGGGCTTCGCGGATCGACTGATCGTCGTCGACGATGGCTATGACAGGTTTTCTGGACAATATTTCGGGCCTTGCCTCGTTAACTCAACTGTCCACTATAATGCACCTTTCAGACGGGGCCTTGTACCATACAAGGGTGTAGGTTGCTCAACCCTATAGCCCAAGCAGTTCGGCCTTGCGCACAAGCTCGGCAACGGAGCGCGCTTCCATCTTGCGCATGACATTGCCCCGATGCAGCTTGACGGTGATCTCGCTGATACCAAGATTGAAAGCAATCTGCTTGTTCATCAGGCCCTTGACGACGGCTGCCATGACCTCCTGTTCACGGCGCGTCAGAGCCTTGGCCAGATCGGCAACAGCGCCATTGGCCGCAGACTGCTGGCGAATTTCCCGGTCCTTCTGGAACGCCACGGAGACGGCATCGAGAATATCTTGGTCCCGAAACGGCTTGGCAAGAAAATCGACTGCACCGGCTTTCATGGCGCGCACGCTCATCGGTATGTCGCCGTGACCTGTCATGAAGATAATCGGCATGCGGTTGCCGAGTTTTTCGAGATGCAGCTGGAAGTCCAGACCGTTGGCGCCGGGCAAGCGAACATCGAGCAGGATGCAGCCCGGCTGCCTGAGATCGGCCTTGTCGAGCAGATCCTGTGCGCTTTCGAAGGATCTTGCTTCCATGCTCATGGACAGAAAGAGATCGACCAGCGCCTCGCGGATCGATGAATCGTCATCAACGACGTAAACGACAGGTCTGTCGCTTGTGGCGTCTGTGGCAGACTTTCTTGCATCAGTCATGGCTCGCCTCAAGGGGTACGGTCATTTCGAAAAGCGCGCCGCCCTCCGGGTGGTTACTGGCGACCAAAGTGGCGCCACGGGCTTCCAGCATGCTGCGACAAATCGCAAGACCCATGCCGAGACCGGCTTCCTTGGTCGTGCAAAACGGCTTGAAAAGCTTTTCCAGAATGTCGGCGCTAAGACCGGGGCCGCTGTCATGAATTTTGACGGAAACCCTCTCACTGGCCACAGGCTCGATTTTCACTGAAATCGACCGTTCAGACTCAGGAGTTTCAGCCATGGCCTGGATAGCATTGGCGATCAGGTTGATCAGCACCTGTTGCAGCTCGATACGCACCGCATTCACGGTGGGCAAATCGGTCATGACACTGGTTTCGAAGATGATTTTGCTCCTGGCCAGCTCACTCTCCATCAGAGCCCGCGTCTCGGTCACGAGATCGGCCAATGAGACCGGCTCCAGCACCGGCGCACGCTTGCCCAGCATCGACCGGGTGCTTTGAATGATATCGCTCGCCCGCTGGCTGTCGCGCACGATGCGCTCGGCGGAGCGAGCCACGGCTCCGAGATCCGGCGGGTCGCGATCGAGCCAGCGCAAAAGCGTCTGCGCATTGACGACCAGCGCGCCGAGCGGCTGGTTGAGCTCGTGAGCAAGCGATGCCGACAGCGCTCCGACAGTGGCGGCACGTGACGCGAGTGCAAGTTCGGCCTGGGCTTCGAACAACGCCTTTTGTGCCATTTCGCGCTCGGTGATGTCGAACATGCCGACGATGACGCGATCGAAATTTCCGGCATCTTGCGGAAAACCGACCGTCAGAAGGACGAGTTTAGCAGTGCCATCGCTGGTGACAACAGTCCCCTTGCCCTCGAAATGGGCTTCATTGTTGAAGATCGCCACCATCAGATCGAGAAAGGTCGCGTCGTCTTGCGCAATGAAGCGCCGCATCGAGCCGGCGTTTTCCGCCGAGACGTTGCCGAGAAGCTCAAGCGCCGCGGCATTGGCGGCGACGGTGGGTATGCAGGCGATGCAATTTGCCACGAAATCCGGATTATTCCGCGCATGAGCGCGCAGATCAACGACACCTTCCGCCCGGAGCGCCGTCAAAAGCCCACGCACCTTCGAGTAGTCACGCTCCCACAGGGCAACGCGGCTCTGCTCGAAAATCGTCCGGTAGCGCTCCTCGCTGCTTTGCAGAGCGGCGTTGAACCTCATCAGATCGCGGCGGGCGCGCCAGTTGCGGATGACCAGCGCGCAGGTGATCAAAATAGCCGCCACGGCGACAGTCAGGCGCAGCGCCGCGGCAAGGTCGCCCTGAAGCCCATGGGCCGCCACATAGGAGAACAGCGACAGACCGACGCAGACTGCCGTGAGCAGCAGGGTTCCCTTCTCCGTCAGCGTTTCTGCCGAAAGAAGCAGG
The DNA here is from genome assembly GCF_029223885.1 of Pararhizobium gei. NCBI lineage: Bacteria > Pseudomonadati > Pseudomonadota > Alphaproteobacteria > Hyphomicrobiales > Rhizobiaceae > Pararhizobium > Pararhizobium gei. The sequence continues at coordinate 3,802,117 of NZ_CP119409.1, forward strand.
GTGATGACGTAGAGCGTGGCAAGCGCGCTGTGAATGTCGGTGAATGTATCGATATAGAAGACTGTAGCCGCAAGCATGAAAGCGAAGGAAAGAACGAGGATTTCCTGGCGGATCGGCAGGCGTCGTTTCGGATTCACAAGAAGAAGCGAATGCAAGGGCGTTTTCCATATGGATGGCGGCTGCGCCATCAAGCCATTCCCCGGAAAAAAACGCAAACTCAAAATCGACTATTCCCTGCAAACTCAACCTCATAGCTCACTGCAAAAGAAAGGCCATCCCAGCACGCCAGGATGGCCTTAAACGGATCGCGACATCCGGTGGCTCAGGGAGGGGGCGCCTGAACCGTCAGGGCTCGAGGCCCAGCGGGTCTTCAATGGAGGAGCTTGAAGACGCCTGATTTCTAACGTCTCCGCCGGACTTGCGAAACTATACCAAGGTGTGGGTTCGACTAGCCATGCATTGGATGTTGCGGCTTCGCAAGCTGGCCTACAACCATCCCATCAGCCGAACGATTTGGAAGCAGGAAACGAAGATGCAGTTTTTGACACACGATCTTTGCAGATGCGGCTCATGCAGTCAGCGCACCATAGTCCGCTCGTTTGCGCACTCATTTTTCCGGCTTCCCGCCCCTTTCGACAGCCCGCTTCTCGTCTCAAAGTTCTGAAATTTTCAAAATCCTCAACATCTCAGGAGATCATCATGGACCGCACCCTCGCCGAAAAGCATCGCAAGTCGCCGCTCGCCACACCGACAACTCTTGCTGCGGACGCCACGGCCGATATCGCCGGCGCCCTGACCGCACTGCTCGCAGATGTCTTTGCGCTCTATCTCAAGACCAAGAATTTTCACTGGCATATGAGCGGGCCGCATTTCCGTGATTATCACCTGATGCTCGACGAGCAGGGCGAACAGATCTTTGCGATGACCGACGATATTGCAGAGCGTGCCCGCAAGGTCGGCGGAACGACGATCCGCTCGATCGGTCAGATTTCCCGGCTGCAGCGTCTGCTCGACAATGATGCCGCTTTCGTCACGCCAGCCGACATGCTGGCTGAACTGCGCGACGACAATCTCACGCTGGTCTCGCTAATGAAGGCCACCCACGCCCTGTGCGACGAGCATGGCGACATCGCCACCGCCAGCCTGATCGAAAACTGGGTTGATGAAGCCGAACGCCGCGCCTGGTTTCTCTTCGAAAGCACCCGTGGCGCCGCGTGAGCCGGGGCGAACGATCGGAGCAAATGATGACGAATGACATGTCTCTATCCCGGCGGCAGGTTCTGTTGACCGGCACGACGATCTCGATCGCTTTGGCTGTTCCGGCCTGGGCGTCGGACAAGAAAAACGAACCTCACAATAAAGGATCTCAAGTTATGACCCATAATTTCGTGACCACCAAAGACGGCGTTGACATTTTCTACAAGGACTGGGGTCCGAAGGACGCACAGCCGATCGTCTTCCATCACGGCTGGCCCCTGTCCTCCGATGACTGGGATGCCCAGATGCTGTTCTTCGTCAACAACGGCTACCGCGTTATCGCTCATGACCGCCGCGGTCATGGCCGTTCGACGCAGGTCAGCGACGGTCACGACATGGACCACTACGCCGCCGATGCGGCAGCCGTCTTCGAACATCTGGACCTGCGCAATGCCGTTCATATCGGACACTCCACCGGCGGCGGCGAAGTCGCCCGCTATGTCGCCAAATTTGGCCAGCCGCAGGGCCGCGTTGCAAAGGCAGTTCTTGTCAGCGCCGTTCCGCCGCTAATGGTCAAGACCGCGTCCAACCCCGGTGGACTTCCCATCGAAGTGTTCGACGGTCTCCGCGGAGCGCTCGCCGCCAATCGTGCGCAGTTCTACATCGACCTCGCCGCCGGGCCATTTTATGGCTTCAACCGTGAGGGCGCGAAGATCTCTCAGGGCGTGATCGACAATTGGTGGCGCCAGGGCATGATGGGCAGCGCCAAGGCGCATTACGAGGGTATCAAAGCCTTCTCGGAGACTGATCAGACCGAAGACCTCAAGGCCATCACCGTGCCGACCCTGGTAACCCAGGGTGATGACGACCAGATCGTGCCCTACAAGAATGCGGTGGAACTTCAGGCCACGCTCGTCAAGAACAGCACCGTGAAAATCTACAAGGGCTTCCCGCATGGCATGCTGACCACCCATGCCGAGGTAATCAATCCCGATCTGCTGGCTTTCATCAAAGGTTGAAACGTCAGCCCGTCAAACATGTCACGGCGGCCCCTGGGGCCGCCGTTTCTACGAGTCCTTGGGAAAACCGGTCACTGAACCCGGGCATTACACGTTCCATTCCAGATTTTTGAAAAAGAGGAACAAACGAGCCGAACCCCAGTTCCATGTATTAAGCAGCTGCAGGAGCCCCCCATGCGTTTCGTTTTCACCCTCACCCACGGCTTGGCTTGAGCGGAGCGCCACGCATGATTCTCGTCGTCCTCGGCACGATCGTCGTGATTTACAGCCTGGCCACGGACCACAAGCTCGGGGCGATCCGGTTTCTGCGCATCCGCCTTCACCGTCTTCTTGACGCCGTTTTCTTACGCTGGCGCAACGGTGCCCAAGAGGGACCTGCCTTGTACGAGACCTTCACAGACAAAAGGGACAACTGCATCAAGGCTGTCATGGCAGCATAAGGCGCCGTCAATTCATAATTGGGCGCAATCTGCGCCCCTCACTTCCCGCTCAAAGGAGGGCACGCCATGTCAAACGCTACGAACGATCAAAGCCATCCCGGTTCCACCGACGCAACCAGCCCGACAGCATTTGGACGATCGGTGGAAAGCAGGCCCCAGAGAGAGGACGCCGAAACTACCGAAGATGTACAGCGAGAGCGTCTCAACGTCTACCGGCTCGAGCCCGTCGCGAAGGCCGACGACCCAAGATGGGACAATTCACCCTATCAAGGAAGCGTTGTCGTCGCGGCCCGCACGGCAGGCGATGCCCGCATCGTTGCAGCGGAACGCGAGCTGGATTTTATGGAGATCGACTCCGCTCCGGCTGAAGGCGTGACCACCAGCCATGCCAGTGCTTTCCGTTCAGAGAAGCTCTACACGGTTATTGAAATCGATCACGCGCGACTGGATCTGACCAGGGGCGTTCTGGAGGGTGATATTTCGGTTGCCACGATCAAACCCGTTCAAGTTTGAAAAAACACTCCACAACGGCTGAAGAGACGACGACGCAATGTCAGGCGTCGGAGAGCGCGATAACGGCGTCAACTTCCACCTGGGCACCCTTGGGCAGGGCGGAAACCTCGAAGGTGGCTCGGGCGGGGTAAGGGGCGGTGAAAGCCTCTCCATAGACGGCATTGATTTCGGCAAAACGCGAGAGATCGCGAACGAGCACCGTCGTCTTGATTGTCCGCGACAGATCGGTACCGGCAGCGGCCGCGATCGCTGCTATGTTCTTCAGGCACTGCCGCATCTGCTCAACGGCATCGTCCGAATTGAATTCGCCGGTCGAGGGATCGATGGGTATTTGGCCGGAAACGAACAACAAGCCATTATGGGAAACAGCCTGGGAATAGGGTCCGATCGCCGAGGGAGCATTGTCGGTCGAAATTACGTTCATAATATCTGTCCTTGGAACTTTGAAAAATGGCGCCACGTTGCGCAGCAGTGCGATTCGTTCAGCATAGCTTAACGGCTGTCGCCGTCGCCATCCACCGAGCAGTTGCAATCGAAATTCTGTGTGATGCGTCCAGCCATGGCAGACAAAGAAAAAGGCCGGGTGAAAACCCGACCTCTCCGACCCGTCTCGACAGCGACTGCCAGTACATCCGTGGTCAGCCGCTGGAAACGAATTCCATGAGCCCAATATGGCGCGTCACTGTAACCGTTTCAAGACAAAGCCGGAAAGAAGTAAAACTTCGCTTCACGCCGAGCGATCAGTCGGCTGCTCGTTCCCTCGGGACTACATTCATTGTCGTGCGCTGCCTCGCCATGTCGCTGACGGCCGCTCGCAGGCGCGGATGGCGCGTCATGAAAATATTGAAATCCCGCCTGTCGAGTTTCAGAAACTGGCAGAAATCCACGGCAATGACGTCGGCCGTGCGCAGGCCACCCGTCAAGAGCGCCATTTCGCCAAAAAATGAACCCGCCTCCAGAAGGATGTCCTTGCCCGGCAGCCGGACCTCGGCAGCGCCTGAAGCGATGAAATACATCGCGTCACCACGATCTCCGGCACGGATAACCTTGTCGCCGGGCGAGGCGGAGGCGGGGCGGAAAAGCAAAAGCAGCTCTTCAAGGGCATGATCGTTGACCTCGGAGAACAACGGAAATGTGGTGATGAGCTGCTGCTTCTTCAGTTGCTGCTGGGTTTCCTTTTCCTCGACCTTGGCTTTGATGATGTCGAGTTCGCGGCTGAGCGTAGCAAATCTGAGGCTGCCATACTGGGCCGTGAAGACCGGCACCTTCGCAGCCAGCACGGCGTGAAGCTTCTTCGCGGCTGCGAACATGAAAGGGTTGAGCGTAATGGAAAGGATGGCGCCGGCAAGGATGAGGTCGTGGCCTTCCTGGGAAAGCAGTCCCAAAGACATGCCGAGTCCAGCGACGATAAAAGAAAATTCGCCGATTTGCGCCAGACTGGCGGCAACCGTCAGCGCCATCTGCAACGGATAGCGCAGCGCAAGCACAAAGGCGGCCGCGATAATCGATTTTCCGACAGTAATAAGAAGCACGGTGGCAAGGACTGAAAAAGGCTGTTCGATCAGAACCGTCGGATTAAACAGCATGCCGACCGACACGAAAAACAGCACCGAAAATGCATTCTGAAGCGGCAGCGAGTCCGCGGCGGCCCGATGGCTGAGATTCGATTCGCTCATGATGACGCCGGCGAAGAAGGCCCCGAGCGCAAAGGACACGCCGAAAATCGTTGCCGATCCGAAGGCTATGCCAAGCGCCGTCGCAAGAACCGCCAATGTGAAGAGTTCGCGTGACCCGGTGCGCGCGACCAGGGTCAAAAGCCACGGCACCAGCCGGGGACCAAGCACGATTGCGATCACCGCGAAGGCTGCCAGCTTGGCAAGCGTCAGCACGATCGTCAAACCGATCGACATCTGCCCCTCCCCGTGGCCGCCGGCAGCACCAGGGGCGCCGAGCATCTCCGCCACGATCGGCAAAAGCACCAGCGTCAGGACCATGGCCAGGTCTTCGACAATCAGCCAGCCGATGGCCACCCGGCCTTTCTGCGAGTTCACGAGGTTTCGTTCCTCAAGCGCCTTTAGAAGAACGACGGTGCTTGCAACGGAAACGCACAGGCCGAAGACAAGCCCCGCTCCGAAGCTCCAGCCCCACATCGCGCAAAGCCCCATGCCGAGAAGAGTGGCAAGCAGGATCTGACCGATGGCGCCGGGAATGGCGATGCCGCGCACGGCGATCAGGTCCGAGGCGGAAAAATGCAACCCGACGCCGAACATCAGCAAAATGACGCCAATTTCAGCGAGTTGCGTGGCAAGCGCTGCGTCCGCCGTAAAGCCGGGCGTAAACGGGCCCATCATAATGCCGGCGACAAGATAGCCGACCAGCGGCGGCAACCGCAATCGATCCGCGAGATAGCCAAAACCAGCCGCCAGCACAAAGCTGACCGAAACGGTTGCCACCAAAGCCATATCGTGATGCACGTCCTACCCCCGGATTGTCTTTACTGGTCGCCGGATCACCGTATGCCAGCTATCCTGTTTTGATAAAGCACCATGTTGGCAATAGTCATCGTTCGTTTTTCGTCATTTCAGGAAACGATGTTGCATGCATTATCATACCTTTCTGTTCCCCTGGAAACTGCCATCACCGATGAGCACAACAGTCATTCCCTCAGGACGACGTTGTTACAACGGCCATGCGTTTCAGCCTAATTTTTGGGCTGAAGCGATGTCGCACCAATTTTGCTCATTGCCAATATTATTGCACTGCGTCATCTATGCATTATGGCTTATTTCGACCTTACCATTCTCGTCCTTGATGAGAACGCCATTCGCGCCTCGATCATCGAGGAAGGATTGCGCGAGGCGGGCCATACCAAGGTGACAGTGGTGCACGAGGTGAACGGCATCGCACGCATCATCGAGACCCTTCGTCCCGACGTGATCGTCATCGATCTCGAAAACCCCAACAGAGACATGATGGAGCATCTGTTCCAGCTGACACGCACGGTGGGCCGGCCAATCGCCATGTTCGTGGATCGCTCCGATACGGCCTCGATCGAGGCGGCAGTCGAGGCCGGCGTCTCAGCCTACATCGTGGATGGCCTTAAAAAAGAGCGCGTCAAACCCATCCTCGACATGGCGGTCAGCCGCTTCAACGCCTTCAGCCGCCTGAAGCGTGAGCTGGCGGATGCAAAATCAGCCCTGGAAGAGCGCAAGATTATCGATCGCGCCAAGGGCATTCTGATGAAAATGCGCGGCCTGTCGGAAGAGCAGGCCTTTACCCTGCTGCGCCAGACCGCCATGAACGAAAAGAAGAAGATGTCGGAGATCGCCCAAAGCGTCGTTACCGCAGCGGGGTTGCTGTTGTGACGGGCTCGGGGAGACCTCGGGAGGAGCTGGAGTGAACATGATCCCGAAGACCACGCATTCGCGGAGTGTGGGCCGGAACGATCTGGCCGCGCCGGCCCGGCTCGAGAGCGAAGGGCCGCGCACGTTGCGGGCCGGATTCATCCCGCTCGTCGATGCCTCGGTCCTGATCGCCGCCGCCGAATTCGGCTTCGCGAAAAAGGAAGGGCTGACGCTGGATCTGGTGAAGGATGTTTCGTGGGCCAATGTGCGCGACCGTCTTGCCTTCCGCCAGTTCGACATCGCCCATATGCTGTCGCCGATGCCGGTAGCCTCGATGCTCAGCCTCGGTTCGAACCCTTCTCCGACGATCACCCCCTTTTCGCTCGGCCGCGGCGGCAATGCCATCACGCTTTCCACCCGGCTTTATGCCCGCATGCGCGGTGAGACCGGTCTTTCCGAAGCAGCAGGTGCACTCGAAAACGCGCAGGCCCTTGCCGCGACGATAGAGCACCTTAAACGAGCCGGTGAGGCTCTGCCGACCTTTGGCGTCACCTATCCCTTCTCGTCCCACAATTACGAGTTCCGCTACTGGCTGGCTGCCGGCGGCATCAACCCGGATACCGACGTGAGGCTTGTCGTGGTGCCCCCACCCATGACATCGGATGCCCTCGCCGCCGGCGCCATCGATGGCTTTTGCGTTGGAGCGCCGTGGAACATGGTCGCGTCGGAACGCGGCGTCGGGCGCATCGTCGCGACCAAGCAGGACATCTGGTCATCGGCTCCCGAAAAGGTGATCGGCCTGCGGCCGGACTGGGCGGACAGCCGTCCGGAGACCGTTGCCCGCCTGATCGTAGCTTTGGATGCCGCGGCGCGCTGGTGCGACAACCCGGACAATCATGATGCACTTGCCGATGCGCTCGCCGACGACCGGCATCTATCGGTGCCCGTCGGCATCGTCAGACGGGTGCTGGCCGGCGAGTTCAATCTCGATGCCAGCGGCTCGAAAAGAATTATCGACGGGTACTTCCAGTTCCATGAAGATTTTGCCAATTACCCGCGGCCGAGCCAGGCCCTGTGGATCTACAGTCAGATGATCCGCTGGGGGCAGGCAACCTTTTCGTCGCAGGGCGTTGAAGCAGCGGCCTCCGCCTATCGTCCTGATATTTACCGGAATGCGCTTGGTGCGGCTGCGGCGCCGCCAGCGGCGGACGACATTAGGATAGAAGGCGGCGAAGGGTTTGACCGTTTCATGGATGGTGGAATTTTCGACCCCGCCGATATCGGCAATTACGTCGCGGGCTTTGCCGTGAAAGCAGTCGGCATGAGCCGCGGTGACGACGCCTGATCGACACGCGCTGCACAAATTTCACCCTTGCCGCTCACCTCGGCACCAGCACGAGCAAAAACTATCGGCAGAAATTATATTCGCCTAAAATTTGCACAGAGCGAAAATCTCCGTAAAACCGTTTATTTACAAACATCTGCATGTTCATCAATTAAATGGCACAGGGATTGCATGGTTCTAAGTGCTGCGGTCAACGATGATCGCGGCGGACGAGTGCAGCATAGGCATTCGTGAAAGACATCGACGTCGCAAGGTTTTTGCAGTCCGGGATCCTCCTATCCTGATGACGCAAACTCCAAGCGGCGTTTTTTTTGTGAAAAATTTCGACCGGGCACAGCAAGGGGACCTGTTCATGACGATAATTTCCGGCAATGGCTTCAGCCGCCGCAGTCTTTTGAAAACCACGGCTACCGCGGCGCTGTTCGGCGCCATCAAGGCGGCCTTCCCGTCCGGCGCCTTCGCCGCCACGGCCGGCCCGGAAGTCACCGGCGTCAAGCTCGGCTATATCGCGCTGACGGACTCCGCGGCGCTGATTATCGCCAAGGAAAAGGGCTTTTTCGAAAAGCACGGGCTGCCGGATGTCGAGGTTGCCAAGCAGGCATCCTGGGGCGCGACCCGTGACAACCTCGTGCTCGGCGGCGCTGCCAACGGCATCGACGGCGCGCACATCCTGTCGCCCATGCCCTATCTGATGCACACCGGCAAAGTGACGCAGAACAATGTCCCGGTGCCGATGGCGATCCTCGCACGTCTGAACGGTGATGGCCAGGCAATCTCCGTCGCCAAGGAATATGCCGATACCGGCGTCCAGCTCGACGCTTCCAAGCTGAAGGCCGCTTTTGAAAAGAAGAAGGCCGACGGCGGCGAAGTGAAGGTCGCGATGACTTTCCCCGGCGGCACGCATGACCTCTGGCTTCGCTACTGGCTCGCCGCTGGCGGCATCGATCCCGACAAGGACGTCTCGACCATCGTCGTGCCGCCACCGCAGATGGTGGCCAACATGAAGGTCGGCAACATGGACGCCTTCTGCGTCGGCGAGCCATGGAACGAACAACTGGTCAACCAGGGCATCGGCTTCACGGCGGCCTCGACCGGAGAAATCTGGAAGGGTCATCCTGAAAAGGCACTCGGCCTGCGCGCCGACTGGGTCGAGAAGAACCCGAACGCCGCCAAGGCGCTGATGATGGCCGTGATGGAAGCCCAGATGTGGTGCGAAAGCATGGACAACAAGGACGAGACGGCCGCGATCGTCGGCAAGCGCCAATGGTTCAACGTGCCGGTGAAGGACATCATCGGCCGCCTCAAGGGTGACATCAACTACGGCAACGGCCGTGTTGTGACCGGGACGGACCTCCAGATGAAGTTCTGGGCAAACGGCGCTTCCTATCCGTTCAAAAGCCACGATACCTGGTTCATGGCCGAGAACATCCGCTGGGGCAAGCTGGCACCCGACACCGACATAAAGGCGCTGGTCGATCAGGTGAACCGCGAAGACATCTGGCGGGCCGCCGCAGCCGATCTCGGCATCGCGGCAGCCGACATTCCCGCGACGACCTCGCGCGGCAAGGAGACCTTCTTCGACGGCAAGGTTTTCGATCCGGAAAACCCCTCCGCCTACCTCGACAGCCTGTCGATCAAGGCTGCGTCCTGATGTCTCGCGGCGCGGGTCTGCCTGCGCCGGCTTTTCTCTTCTTTTCAGGAGTTCTTCCATGTCCGCACTGGCCCGCACGGAAAAAATCATACCCGCGGCGACATCCAAGACCGGCGCAAGCGTGATCACCTTTTCACCCAAGCCATCCTCGCGGATGAAACCCCGCCCGATAGCCGCGGCAATGGCGCGCAACGTCCTGCCGCCGCTGGTGGTGATGATCATCATCCTGGCGATCTGGCAAATCCTCTGTTCCGGAGCGGGGGCCACGCTGCCGCCGCCGTCGCAGGTCTGGCAGGAAAGCTACGACCTGATCGCCTATCCGTTTTTCAACTACGGTTCGCAGGATATCGGTCTGGGCTGGCGCGTCCTGATCTCGCTGCAACGCGTCGCCTATGGCTTCGGTCTTGCCGCCGTCACTGGCGTTCTCGTCGGCGCGCTGATCGGCCAGTCCATCTGGGCGATGCGCGGTCTCGATCCGATCTTCCAGATTCTCCGCACCGTTCCGCCGCTCGCCTGGCTGCCGCTGTCCCTGGCCGCCTTCCAGGATTCGAACCCATCGGCGATCTTCGTGATCTTCATCACCTCGATCTGGCCCGTCATCATCAACACCGCCGTCGGCGTCCGCAATATCCCGCAGGATTACCGCAACGTCGCCAAGGTGCTGTGCCTCAACCAGTTCGAATTCTTCTTCAAGATCATGCTGCCGTCTGCCGCACCCTACATCTTCACCGGCCTGCGCATCGGCATCGGTCTCTCCTGGCTCGCCATCGTCGCGGCCGAAATGCTCACCGGCGGCGTCGGCATCGGCTTCTTCATCTGGGATGCGTGGAACTCGTCACGCCTGCCCGACATCATCGTCGCCCTCGCCTATATCGGTGTCGTCGGCTTCATCCTCGACAAGCTGGTCTCAGCCGTCGGCTCCATCGTCACCCGCGGCGCATCCGCCAACTGAGGATACCGTCATGACCGCCTATCTCAAGCTCGATCACATCGACAAGCATTTCGACCGGGGGGGCCAGCGCGCCGAGGTCCTGAAGGGCATCAATCTGACGATTGCCAAGGGCGAGTTCGTCTCGATCATCGGCCATTCCGGCTGCGGAAAGTCGACCCTGCTCAATCTCATCGCCGGACTGACGCCGGTCTCGTCCGGCGCGGTTCTCCTGGAAAACCGCGAGGTCAACGCACCGGGTCCGGAACGTGCCGTGGTCTTCCAGAACCACAGTCTGCTACCGTGGCTGACAGTCTATGAAAACGTCAATCTGGCCGTCTCCAAGGTTTTCGGGCGAGCGAAGACCAAGGCGGAGCGCCACGACTGGGTGATGGCCAATCTCGATCTCGTCCAGATGGCCCATGCCAAGGACAAGCGCCCTTCGGAAATATCCGGCGGCATGAAGCAGCGCGTCGGCATTGCCCGGGCGCTCGCCATGGAGCCGAAGATCCTCCTGCTCGACGAGCCCTTCGGCGCACTGGATGCACTGACCCGCGCCCACCTGCAGGACGCCGTTATGGATATCCACCTTCGTCTCGGCAACACCATGCTGATGATCACCCACGACGTCGATGAGGCTGTGCTTCTGTCGGATCGGATTGTCATGATGACCAACGGGCCGGCGGCGAGCATCGGCGAAGTGCTCGATGTTCCGATCGCGAGGCCGCGCAACCGTATCGAGCTCGCATCCGACCGAGCTTATCTCAGATGTCGCGAGGCGGTGCTGAAATTCCTCTACGAACGTCACCGCTTCGTCGAAGCGGCTTGAACCCGAAAGGCACAATGTGATGACACCGAACCAAATCGATCTCGTGCAGTCTTCCTTCGCAAAGGTCGTGCCCATCAGGGAAACGGCGGCTGAGCTTTTTTACGGGCGGCTCTTTGAGATCGCCCCTGACGTCAAGCCTATGTTCAGGGGCGAAATGAAGGAACAGGGTCGCAAGCTGATGATGACGCTGGGAATTGTCGTCAACGGTCTCAAAGATCTGCAAAGCATTCTTCCGGCTGCCGAAACGCTTGCCGTCAAACACAACAGCTACGGCGTCAAGCCCGAGCACTACACGCCTGTTGGCGAGGCGCTGATCTGGACGCTGGCGCAGGGTCTGGGAAAGGATTTCACCTCCGAAGCGCGCGACGCCTGGGTCGCCGCCTACACCACCCTGTCCGGCGTCATGATTGCTGCAAGCTGTCGCAACACCGTATCCGGGGAGCACAGTCATGGTGGATAAGCTTGTCATTATCGGCAACGGCATGGCGCCCGGCCGTATGCTTGAACATTTGCTCGAACAGGCCCCGGGCCGCTACGACGTCACGATCTTCAATGCCGAGCCACGCGTCAACTACGACCGCATCATGCTGTCGCCTGTCCTATCCGGCGAGAAGACCTACGAGCAGATCGTCATCCATGGTGACGGCTGGTATGTCGAGCATGGCATCACGCTCTACAAGGGCCACAAGATCGTCGCCATCGACCGCACGGCCAAGACCGTTACCTCGGATCATGGCGTAACCGAGAGTTACGACAAGCTGGTCATCGCCACAGGTTCGGTGCCCTTCATCATTCCGGTGCCCGGCAAGGATCTGCCCGGCGTCATCACCTATCGCGACCTTGATGACGTGCAGGCCATGCTGCTCGCCGCCCAGTCGCGCGAAAAAGCCATCGTCATCGGCGGCGGCCTGCTCGGGCTGGAAGCCGCGGCCGGTCTTGCCTCCCGCGGCATGGACGTGACCGTGCTGCATGTCATGCCGACGCTGATGGAGCGCCAGCTCGATCCGGCCGCCGGCTATCTGCTGCAGAAAGCCGTCGAGGAGCGCGGCATTAAGGTCATCTGCAAGGCCAACACGAAAGCCATCATCGGCGATGGCAGGGTCGAGGGCATCGAGCTCGACAACGGCACGATTATCCCGGCGACATTGGTCGTCATGGCGGTCGGCATCCGGCCGAACGCCGGTCTTGCCAAAGACGCGGGGCTCGCAGTCAATCGCGGCATTGTCGTCGATGCCGGCATGCAGACCTCCGACGGCGATATTCTGGCGCTCGGCGAATGCGCGGAGGTTGGCGGCATGGTCTACGGCCTCGTAGCGCCGCTCTATGAAATGGCCCGGATCGCCGCATCCCATCTGGCCGGCGACCGCACGCCCGCCTTCGTCCACTCGGATACACCGACCAAGCTCAAGGTCACCGGCATCAATCTTTTCTCGCTCGGCGATTTTGCCGAAGGGGAAGACCGTGAGGAGATCGTCCTGCGCGATGCCACCGCCGGTGTCTACAAACGGCTGGTGCTGAAGGACAACCGCATCATCGGCACCGTGCTTTACGGCGAAACCGCCGACGGCGCCTGGTTCAACGACCTGAAGAAGAAAGCCACCGATATCTCGGAAATGCGCGAGACGCTCATTTTCGGACAGGCCTACCAGGGAGGGTCCCCGCTGGACCCTATGGCGGCCGTTGCAGCCTTGCCGGATGATGCGGAAATCTGCGGCTGCAACGGCGTCTGCAAGGGCAAGATCACGGGCGCGATCACGGCCAAGGGCCTGACCTCGCTCGACGACGTGCGCGCCCATACCAAGGCATCCGCATCCTGCGGTTCTTGCACCGGTCTGGTCGAGCAGTTGATGACCATCACGCTTGGGGATGCCTATAATCCGGCAGCCGTGCAGCCGATGTGCAAATGCACCGAGCTTGGCCATGACGACGTGCGCCGCCTGATCAAGGCTAAGGGGCTGAAGACCATCCCCGCGGTCATGCAGGAGCTGGAGTGGAAGACGTCCTGCGGCTGCGCCAAATGTCGGCCGGCACTCAACTATTACCTGGTCTGCGATTGGCCGGACGAATATGCCGACGACTACCAGTCTCGCTTCATCAACGAGCGGGTGCATGCCAATATCCAGAAGGACGGCACCTATTCCGTCGTTCCCAGAATGTGGGGCGGCGTTACCAATGCGGCGGAGCTGCGCGCAATTGCCGACGTCGTCGATAAGTTCGAGATCCCGATGGTCAAGGTTACCGGCGGCCAGCGCATCGACCTGCTCGGCATCGAAAAGGAAGACTTGCCCGCCGTCTGGGCCGATCTGGGCAAGGCCGGGTTCGTTTCGGGACAGGCCTACGCCAAAGGCCTGCGCACGGTGAAGACCTGTGTCGGCTCGGACTGGTGCCGTTTCGGGACGCAGGATTCGACCGGGCTCGGCATCCGGCTGGAAAAATTCATGTGGGGCTCCTGGACGCCGGCCAAGCTGAAGCTGGGGGTATCCGGCTGTCCGCGAAACTGCGCGGAAGCCACCTGCAAGGATATCGGCGTCATCTGCGTCGATAGCGGATTTGAAATCCACTTTGCGGGCGCCGCGGGTCTCGACATCAAGGGCACAGAGGTACTCGGCCTCGTAAAGACCGAAGACGAGGCGCTCGAATACATCGTAGCACTCGCACAGATGTACCGCGAGCAGGGCCGCTATCTCGAACGCATCTACAAATGGGCGAAACGCATCGGGCTGGACGAAATCCGCCACCAGATCATGGACAACGCGGAAAAGCGGAGGACCTACTACGAGCGCTTCGTCTTTTCCCAGAAATTCGCCCAGGTCGATCCCTGGTCGGAGCGCGTCTCCGGCAAGGACAAGCATGAGTTCAAGCCGATGGCGACGGTTGGTTATCCGGAGGCGGCGGAGTAATGGACATGAACTGGATCGCGATCGGCGACATAAACGATATCCCGCTACGCGGCGCGCGTTGCGTCAAGACCCCGCAGGGCAAGATCGCCGTGTTCCGGACCGCGGAGAACGAAGTGTTCGCCATAGAGGATCATTGCCCGCACAAAGGTGGCCCCCTGAGTCAGGGCATCGTGCACGGCGCTTCGGTCACCTGCCCGTTGCACAACTGGGTGATCTCCCTGGAAACCGGCAAGGCGCTCGGAGCCGACCAGGGCGAAGTGCGGACGATCCCGGTGCGCAATGAAGACGGCATGCTGTCGATTGCGCTTGAAAGCCTGATGATGGCGGCGGAATAGCGATGATCGAGTTTGTGGCAATACCCCCCTCTGTCAGCGGCGCTGACATCTCCCCCACAAGGGGGGAGATTGTTCTTTTCCCTCGGGACCCGAAGTGTAAGGGACGTAAGAAATCGGTGACCAATCTCCCCCCTTTTGGGGGAGATGTCCCGGAGGGACAGAGGGGGGTTAGCCTCCGCGTTCTCGGACAATCCGGATGGGCTGCGCTCGATGCCCACTGAAACAAAAACCACTTGCCCCTATTGCGGCGTCGGCTGCGGCGTCATCGCGAAAATCGATGACAACGGCTCGGTCAGTGTCAGGGGCGATCCGGATCATCCGGCGAATTTCGGCCGGCTCTGCTCCAAGGGTTCGGCGCTGGCCGAAACCATCGACCTCGACGGACGTGTGCTTTATCCAAAGATCGCCGGTGAACGTGCGGACTGGGACGAGGCGCTGGACCTTGTCGCCGCACGCTTCTCGCAGGCTATTGCCGAGCACGGCCCGGACTCGGTCGCCTTCTACGTCTCCGGCCAGTGCCTGACGGAAGACTATTACGTCGCCAACAAGCTGATGAAGGGGTTTATCGGCTCCGCCAATATCGATACCAATTCGCGGCTCTGCATGGCATCCTCGGTCGCCGGCCACCGCCGTGCTTTCGGGTCCGACACGGTACCCGGCACTTACGAAGATCTGGACCAGGCCGACCTGATTGTCCTTGTCGGCTCCAACCTTGCCTGGTGCCACCCGGTGCTCAACCAGCGGATCCATGCGGCAAGGCAAAGCCGGCCGAACCTTAAGATTGTCACGATCGATCCTCGCCGTTCCGTGAGCGCCGATACCGCCGACATGCATCTGATGATTAGAAGCGACGGCGACGTCGCGTTGTTTAACGGCCTGCTTGCCCATCTCTCGACATCCCCGGCATTCAACCGGGCTTATGTCGCGGCACATACGACGGGATTTCAAGGCGCGCTCGCCGCCGCGCAAGGCTTGACGGTTCTCGACGTTGTCCAGGAGACGGGCCTGACTGTCGGCGAGTTGCTCGCCTTTTACCGATTGTTCGAGACCTCCGAACGGGTCGTGACCTGCTACAGTCAGGGCGTCAACCAATCCTCGACCGGAACCGACAAGGTCAACGCGATCATCAACTGCCATCTCGCGACCGGCCGCATCGGCAGGCCCGGTATGGGACCATTCTCGCTCACCGGCCAGCCGAACGCCATGGGCGGACGCGAGGTCGGCGGGCTCGCAAACATGCTCGCAGCCCATATGGACATCGAGGACGAAGCGGCGCGCGACCGCGTCGGGCGTTTCTGGCGAGCGCCTGCGATGGCGGCAAAGCCGGGCCTGAAGGCCGTCGATATGTTCGAGGCCGTTGCAGATGGCCGGATCAAGGCGCTTTGGATCATGGCGACCAATCCGGTCGTCTCCATGCCGGATGCCGACCGCGTGCGAAAGGCCATCCGGGACTGTCCCTTTGTCGTGGTCTCGGACATTGAGGAAAATACAGACACCGCCGCCCTCGCACATGTGCTGCTGCCGGCGACCGGTTGGGGCGAGAAGGACGGCACCGTCACCAATTCCGAGCGCCGCATATCCCGCCAGCGTGCCTTCCTGCCCGCGCCGGGCGAAGCCATGCCCGACTGGTGGCAGATGGCAGAGGTCGCCCGGCGGATGGGCTTTTCTGAAGCGTTCCGTTACGACCGGCCCGCCGAGATCTTTGCCGAACACGCAGCCCTTTCGGGCTTCGAGAATAACGGCGACCGTGACTTCGACATCGGCGCCAAAGCCGATATCGGCCCGGATGCCTTCGATGCGATGCCCCCTTTTCAATGGCCACATCAAAGAGGAACCTTGGAAGGCACGACACGCTTCTTTGCCGAGGGTGGTTTTTATACACCCGATCGCAAGGCCCGCTTCATCGCGGTCAGACCGCAACGCGATGACCGCACCAGCATTGAGGCGCCCTTCCTTCTCAACACCGGCCGCATCCGCGACCAGTGGCACACGATGACGCGCACCGGCAAGAGCGCCCGCCTCTCCTCGCATCTCGCCGAACCCTTCGTCGAGATCAACCCGGACGATGCTTCGGACCTCGGCATCGCCAAGGCCGGGCTTGTAACGCTCGACAATGCCTTCGGCTCCGTCACCTTGCGCGCCCTTATCACCGAGCGCCAGCCGAAAGGCAGCGTCTTTGCGCCCATGCACTGGAGCGGTCAGAATGCGGCCAACGCACGCGTAGACGCGCTGATGGCGCCGCGCATCGACCCGATCTCCGGCCAGCCAGCCCTCAAGAATGTCGGCGTCAGGATGGGGCCGGCAAAGATGATCTCCCACGGCTTTGCGGTTGCCGCAGTGCGTCCGGAGCGGCTCGATGCGGCCTATTGGGCGGCCGCCAAGACGGAAAATGGATGGCGGGTGGAATTCGGCTTCGATACATCGATCGGCGATATTGAGGCCTGGTGCCGCCACACGTTCAGCCTGCCCGATCGAAGCGACCATCTTGCCTATACCGACAACCAGAGCCGACAGCAGCGCCACGGATTTTTCGAGGGGGACCGGCTGCTGCTTGCCTTCTATGTCGCGCCGGAACCGGTTTCCGTCTCTCGCGACTGGGCTGTCGGACAGCTCGGCCTATCGCTTGCAACGCCGGCGGCCCGCCTTGCCATTCTCGCCAGTCGCCCAGGCGCCGGACAACTCGACCCCGGTGCCACCGTCTGCTCCTGCTTCGGCATCGGTGTCAACCAGATCGCTGCTGCCGTCACCGCCGGTGACTGCACCGTCGAAGCTGTCGGCATCCGCACCAACGCTGGAACCAATTGCGGATCATGCCGAACCGAAATCAGGGGGATCATCGATGCGTTTCATCAACAAGCTGCGGAATAACGGACAAAACCGCGCAGACATTCCTCCCCCGCGGTCTGCAATCCTCGAACGCCAGGAAAAACCGATACAGGCCGCAGGTCGCACGCTCCCGAAGAACAATTCCAGGTCTTCCACCAGATGCAATTCAGCCTGCCTTCCGACATCGCGGGCAGCCTGATGGCGCTGCTCTCTGCTTTGACGCTCAGCTTTGCGATCGGCTTCAGCTGGAACCGCTTCTGCCGGATCTTCCGCCAAGCAACCAGCCAGACCATTCTCTTGTCGCCGGCGACCCAGCTTGCCGGTGCAGTCAGCGTGTCGGCAGCAGCATTGGCCGCCGGCGGTAATCCTCCTGTCACGGCAAGCGCAATCGTGGCTTTGGGACTGGTCCTTTCAGTCCTTCTCTCACAAATGATGCTGCGCCCGGCAATTCAGATCGCTCTGGCATCGGTCAGTCTACTCGCCCATGCAGCACTTCCGAACGCTCTGTAAAGCGGGAACAATGGCGGACATGGCGCGTTTGCAGGCCAGCTAAAACAGGAATAGTGCAATGCAAATGGCCATGAGAGCCGTCTTCGTCATCATTGTCGGGTCGATCCTCAGCATACTTGCGATCAAATATGCCGAGAACGACCTCAACGCTTCAGTCCCCATGATGGACCCTGCCAAGGCTGCCGAGCAGACCTGAAGCCTGGTCTAGCCAAGCGTCGGAAATCTGCCATATTCGCCCTTCAACCATAGATTTCGGGGAACTGCGATAAGCCGTATCAACTTCGAGCAACCTACCGCTCTGGGGCCGGATTCGGATGAGGACTGGGGACGGGGCAATGACGAAATGGCGCAATGAACCTATGCTTCCTCATCATGTCGAGCTGTGCCAACGCGTATTCGACAAGGCGAGAGCCGCCCGCAAAATTGCACCGGACAGCGATGCAAATGATCCGGTTGCCGCTTTGGTCCTGACCCTCTACAGACACGGTGTCTGGGAGGAGGACCAGCTTTTGCAGCGTGTGCTGGCCGCTCTGGACGAGAAATCCTGAACCTCTACCCAATTTCATGACGAGCGGGCATGACTAGCAAGACGCACGCTGGTTTTGGCCTGTGGGCCTTCGAGCACCAGCTTGGCGCCGTCGATATGCCATGCGCGCACTTCTTTGAGAGCACTGAGAAACTTTACTTCCTGATCCATGACGGCCGGAACACAGGTTCTTGTTGTCGCCTCCGGCGGGGCGAAGGCTATCGTCTTTCTCCCCACGTCGAAGGTACCGGTAAAGCTGTTGCAACCGGCAAAACCTGAATAGGTGCCGTCATCATTGATTTCCAGCGTGGTCTCCAGAAAATCGATGACGCCGCCATGGGCAATATCTTCCGCAAGCCAGATGCCGCCGAGTGCAGCAGGGACGTCCCGTGCAGTGGTCGTCTGAATCGCACCTGGCCCGATGACGACGCAGCCGCAGGCAAGAAACAGCGCAATTTTCAACATCCGTTCTCCCCCGTGTTCATCGTCCGCCCGCGACACCGATTCGCCATTGCCGCGACCCTATCGCACCTGCCTTGTGGCAAACCACCCTTGTTGAGGTCTGTTTTCACCTGTAGAGCCTGTTGCAAGCAGAACAATAACGGGATTTGGCCATGACATCCGGCGCGACCTTGAAACGCCGATTGACCATTCTGGGCTCGACAGGCTCGATTGGTACCAACACGCTCGATGTCATCCGCCAGTTGGGCGGTCGCAGCTGTTTCGAGATTGCCGCAGTAACCGGCAACGGAAATATCGAACTTCTTGCGCAGCAGGCAATGGATGTGGGCGCCGAACTGGCGGTGACGGCCGACGAAAGACACTATGACAGTCTGAAGGCTGCCCTTGCCGGCACGGGGATCGAAGCGGCTGCCGGCAAAAGCGGCCTGATAGAGGCGGCGGAACGGGATGCCGGCTGGGTCATGGCAGCGATCGTCGGAACAGCCGGACTTGCCCCGACGCTGGCGGCGGCGCGACGAGGCGCCGATATCGCATTGGCCAACAAGGAATGCCTGGTTTCGGCCGGCGATCTCTTCGTCAACGCGGTCACGGCCGGCGGCGGCAAACTGATCCCGGTCGACAGCGAACACAGCGCCATTTTCCAATCCTTGGAGGACGACCAGCGCCATGCGGTTGAACGGATTGTCCTGACCGCCTCCGGCGGCCCTTTTCGCACCTGGTCGCGCGAACAGATGGCCGGCGTAACGGCCGACATCGCCCGCGCGCATCCCAATTGGTCAATGGGTCTGAAAATCTCCATCGGCAGCGCTTCCATGTTCAACAAGGCGCTCGAGATGATCGAAGCCCGGCATCTGTTCGGCGTCCAGCCGGATCAGATCGAGGTCATCGTCCATCCCCAGTCGATCGTCCACTCGATGGTGGGTTATACGGACGGCTCGGTTCTGGCGCAGCTTGGCTGTCCCGACATGCGCACGGCGATCGGTTACGCCCTGACCTATCCGCTGAGAACAAAACTCGACGTCGAGCGACTGGATTTCGCAAAGCTTTCGCGGCTGGATTTCGAAGCGCCGGACGAGGTTCGCTTTCCCGCACTTCGACTGGCACGGACGGCCATGCAACGCGGTGGCGTCCAGGGTGCTGTCATGAACGCGGCGGAAGAGATCGCGTTTCACGCCTTCGTCACCGGCCGTATCGGCTTCCTGGAAATGGCGGACATTGCGGAAACGGTGATGGAGAGCATGGCGGATCGTGCGCCAGCACTTACCATGGAGGATGTCTTCGCAGCCGACGGCGAAGCCCGGGCGCGTGCCGAGGAAACCATCTCTGTCAACGAAAAGGCCGCCTGAGAAGCGGCCTATATCTGATCTTAAAACCCTAATTTAGGCGACGGCTCTTGCCAGCGCGCAACGCGACCAGAGCTGATGCAGGGCGCCGACCAGATGGTCGATATCGGCATCCGAATGCAGCGGCGTCGGTGTAATGCGCAGGCGCTCGGTCTTCTTCGGCACCGTCGGGTAGTTGATCGGCTGGACATAGATGCCGCAATTGTCGAGCAGCAGGTCGGAGATCCACTTGCACTTGGCCGCATCGCCGACCAGCACCGGCACGATATGGCTTTTATTGTCCATATGCGGAATTCCGTTCCTGTCGAGCAGATTGCGCAGCCAGCGAACCCGCTCCTGATGGGCGAAGCGTTCGATTTGGCTTTCCTTCAGATGGCGGATCGAGGCGACCGCACCGGCAGCCAACGCCGGCGGCAGGGCGGTGGTGAAGATGAAGCCCGAGGCGAACGAGCGGATGAAATCGCACAGCGCGGTTGATCCTGCAATATAGCCGCCCATGACGCCGAACGCCTTGCCCAGCGTGCCCTCGATCACCGTCAGCCGATGCATCAGGCCTTCACGCTCGGCAATGCCGCCGCCGCGCGGGCCGTACATGCCGACGGCATGGACTTCGTCGAGATAGGTCATCGCGCCGTATTTATCGGCGAGATCGCAGATGTCCTTGATCGGCGAGATATCGCCGTCCATCGAATAGACCGATTCGAAAGCAATGATTTTTGGCGCACGCGGGTCGGCAGCTCTCAGCTTGGCTTCCAGGTCGGCAACGGAATTGTGCTTGAAGATCACCCGTTCGCATTTCGAGTGGCGAATACCTTCGATCATCGAAGCATGGTTGCCGGCGTCGGAAAAGACGATCACGCCGGGGATCTTCGAACAGAGCGTTCCGAGCGCCGCCCAGTTGGACACATAGCCTGATGTAAACAAGAGAGCCGATTCTTTGCCATGCAGGTCGGCAAGCTCCCGCTCGAGAAGAACGTGATGGTGGTTGGTACCAGAAATATTCCGGGTGCCTCCCGCACCCGCGCCACACTGGTCGATGGCGAGCTTCATCGCCTCCGTGACCTTGGGGTGCTGGCCCATGCCGAGATAGTCGTTCGAACACCAGACGGTGACGTCCTGCTTTTCGCCGTTCGCATTATAGCGCGTCGCCTTGGGGAATTGTCCGCGCTGGCGCTCCAGATCGGCGAACACGCGGTAGCGGCCTTCCTGATGCAGGCCATCCAGTTCGCCTTTGAAAAAACTCTCGAAATCCATCATCGTCTCCAGACCTTGCCGTGTTTTTGCCCGAAAGGCACTGTGTGCGTCAATCCCGAGTATTGGAATCGCCCCGGCATGCGGCAAAAGGCCTCTAAATTTGAACGATTCTACATTAAGCTTAGGGGATTTAATTCTTCTTAACCTTGATCCAAGTCAAGATACATTCAGTCACGAGATGGCGCTGCGCCGTTCACACTTTCAAAGGGTGACGCCGCCGCTCCCTGCTGAAAATAACCCGGAAGAAGCTTACCTCCTGATATAGCCTGCCCAGTGTCCCGAAGGGAACAGCGCCTTCAGCTTCAGTTCAGGTTGAATGGAGTTTCTTGCAGGAAGGAGAGGTTGCGGGATATGTGTGGACTTTCGCAAATGCGCAATTATCCTGAAACTGCAAGTTCGACTGGAGGGGACCTTGGCGTCCAGCTTCTGATTCTGGGGAATGGATGGCGGAGTAATCCGCCCGTCCTTTATTGGAGAACCACATGAATAAAGCCATTGCGCTTATCTTGATTGCCCTGTCTGCGGCGAGCTGCACGCAAACGGAGAAGGGTGCCGGCATCGGAGCTGTTTCCGGCGCGATCATCGGCGGAGCGATTACCGGCAACGTGCGCGGCGCCGCCGTGGGTGCGGCGATCGGCGGCGTCTCCGGCGCGGTCATCGGCAATGTCAGCGAACAGCCTGGCCAATGCTACTATCGTGACCGCTACGGTCGCCGCTATATCGACGATTGCCCGTGATCTGATTTCGCCGCTCCGACAGGACGGCAGATCGCGCGAGAAGGCTTCGGGAACATTCCGAAGCCTTTTTTGTTTCCCGCACGTCACACCTGCAGCTGTTTTTAGGCAAAATATGCCATTCTGCCTTCATCCGCGATGCAATGCTGTGTAGGGTCAGCGTTAATGAACGAAAAACTTTAATCTGCAATTGTGCCCCCAGCCATGATGGCGGGCGGATGTTGTTGGTAGCCTGGAAAGCGGAATGCGGGAAAAAAAGCCTCTGCCGGCAGTAAATGCCGTATATCGGAAGGCAAGTGCTGCGTTCACGATCGCCACAGTGGCCCTTCTGAGCCCTTTGTCGCTCAACAACGCCCATGCCTTCAAAATCTTCGGGATGAGTTTCTTCGAGGGCGATGAAGAGAAAAACGACGTCATAGACCCGGTCGATTACAGCCTGACGCTGACCGAAGGCTCTAACGATGAGGATCTAAAGGAGGTCCTGGAAAACAATTCCCGGCTTTTCCAGGACAAGGACGAGCCTGTTTCCGGTGATCTCGGCCTGGCGATCAAGGCACGCGACGATCGCGACCGGCTTCTTGCGACACTTTACGAGCAGGCGCGCTACGGCGGCACGGTCGCGGTGACAGTCAATGGGCAGGATATAGACACCCTGCCGCCGGATCCGAGTTTTCCGGACGGAGCGCCGGTTCCTGTCGAGGTCACGGTTACGCCCGGCCCCGTTTTCACGCTCAGGGACGTTCTCCTGAAGGGCGACGCCATCGGCCACAGGCCGGACGACTATCTGAAAATAGGCGAACCCGCGCGATCGACCGACATCATCAAGGCGGGCGAAAAGGTCGTTGAAGACCTGAAGGAAGAAGGACGGCCGCTGGCGCGGCTTACCGAGCGCAGCGCAACCGCCGACCACGCCAGCGAAGTGGTGGATGTCGTGCTGGCCGCTGACGGCGGCCCGGTCGCACCGGTCGGTGCAGTGACGGTGACCGGAACCAAGACCGTCGATCCCGCTTTCGTCGCCATGTACTCCCGCCTCAACGGCGGCGACCCCTATTCGCCGGAAAATCTGCGCAAGGCCTCCGAACGGCTGCGTCAGCTTGGCGTCTTCTCCAGCATCACGATCAAGGAGGCCAGCCAGTTGGCCCCGGATGGCACGATTCCGATGACCATCGAGGTTTCGGAGGGCAAGCATCGTTATTTCGGCGCCGGAGCGCAATTTTCGACAACGGACGGTTTTGGCGTCCAGGGTTACTGGGGACATCGCAATCTGTTCGGTCAGGCAGAGTCTCTGCGCATCGAAGGGTCGGTCAACCGCATCGGTGAAACCACCGATGTCGGCAGTCTCGACTATTCCGCCGGGTTGTTGTTTTCCAAGCCAGGCGCCTTCGGTCCGGCTTCGGCCTTCAATGTCAGTCTGAAGGCGCAACTGCTGGATCCCGATGCCTATAAGGCGACAATCTTCACCGGCGCCGCAGGCGCCAGCTTCGAATTGTCGGAGACAGACACGGTCTCCTTCGGCGGCGAACTGAGCTGGGCCGATGTCGAAGACGCTTTCGGCGTGAACGATTATCTAACGGCGGCGATTCCAATCGAGTATATCCGCGACACCCGCGACAACAAGCTTAACCCGACGGAAGGCTACCGGGCGGCGCTCAACGTCAAGCCAAGCTATGAGATCAACGGCCAGACCTTCTTCAGTTCTATCGAGGGGTCAGCCTCCACCTATCTCGGGCTTGGCGAGGAAGATCGTGTCGTGCTGGCCGGGAAACTCAGCGCCGGCGTTCTGGCCGGTGGTGACGGCCTTGACGCCATTCCAGCCAATCGCCGCTTCTATCTCGGCGGGGGCGGCACGGTGCGCGGCTATGCCTACCAGGAAATCAGCCCCCGCAATGCCGACGACGACATTCTTGGCGGCCGCTCCTATGTCAACGGCACGGTGGAGGCGCGGATCGGCGTCACAGAAAAAATCGGCATCGTTCCTTTTCTGGATGCAGGAACGGTCTCTGCCAAAACCGCGCCTGATTTCTCCGATATCCGTGCCGGCGCCGGAATTGGCGTGCGTTACGCGACACCCTTCGGGCCCATTCGCCTGGATGTGGCCGTGCCGCTCAACGCCTATCCTGGCGGGACCAAATACGGCATCTATGCAGGGATAGGCCAATCCTTCTGATTCTCGAGGGACTGGCTAATTCTCGAAGGGCTGGTTGATTGCCAAAAGATAGGCTGATTTTGACCACCGGAACCGGCTGCCGCGCGACGCAAACTGGACTTTGGATAAACCATGAATCGACTGTTCCGCTTTCTCAAAGCCGCATCGCGCTGGTTCCTTTATGGCCTCGGTCTTGTCTTCGTCGCGACAGTGCTTTTCGTGCTTTTCGCCGGATTTACCGCGCCAGGCGCGCGCGTCGTTGCCAAGCTGATCGAAAAATATGCCTCGACGCCGGATCAGATCGTCCGGATTAACGATCCAAGCGCGCTTCTGACCGGCGATTTCACGGCCTCCAGCATAACACTGTTTGACAGCAAGGGTGTTTACGCGGAAATCCGGGAAATCGCCATTGACTGGTCCCCGACCGCACTGTTTTCAAAGCGCTTCCAGGCGGCAATGCTGTCCGCCGGCTCGGTGCGGCTGGAGCGCTTGCCGATCCCATCCCAGGAAACCCAGGAAGTCCGCAGCACCTTCGCCTTGCCACTCGAAGTCGGCATCGATTCTTTCGATTTGAAGGAAATCATCATCGGCAAAGAGATTGCGGGAACGGATCAGTTTCTCAGCGCCAATGGCAGGCTTGACGCCACGAATGCCAGCATCGCAACCGCCCTGGCGCTTTCCCAGCGCGACCGCCCGGACGCAAAGGCGGTTGCCGATATCGTTTTTGATCCCGCGGCCAACGCGCTCAAGCTGGACATGACGGTCGACGAACCGAAAAACGGCCTGCTTGCGAAAGCCATGCGGCTTCCTGGCGAGCCGGCTGTCAGCGTCCGAGTGACGGGCAACGGACCCCTTTCGGACTGGAGCGGAACTGCAACGGCCGCACTGGACGACAACCAGGTTGTGAAATTCGATGGCCGGCATCGATTGGCGGCGGACGGCCAGCGCGCGGTCTCGCTGAAGGGCGGCGGAACGTTCAGCGACCTCTTGCCGGCAGCTTTTAGACCGCTGTTCGAGGGCACCAGCGACATCGACCTCGCCGCCGCGATCACCGACACGACGGTCAAGATCGAAGCTGGCAATCTTTCCACCGGCGCACTGACCCTTTCGGCATCAGGAACCTACAGCACGGCCGGAGAGAATGATCTCCAAATCAGTCTCTCCGGCAAGAACGGACCCATCGACTTCCGGCTTCCACTGGAAGAAGGACAGGCGCTGCTGGCGATCGACCGGGTAAGCGCATCGCTGATCGGCGACGCGCAGAACGCCGTGCTCGACATTGGCGGCGAGATCGGCAAGGCAACGCTGCCGCAGGGCGAAATCGAAGCGATCAAGCTGCATGCCTATAGCGACAGCTTCAATCTCTCGACCCGCACCGGCCCTATCCGGACGACGGTAGAAACCGGCGCGACACGGTTTGTCAGCGCCGATCTCGACCGGCTTGTCAAAGGGCCTGCGAAACTCGAAGGCAGCCTGTCGCTGACGCCGGAAACGGTTTCGTTTAATCCGGTCACGCTGGAGAGCGCCAGCATCGGCGGCACACTGACCGGTGCCTACACTCTTGTGGAAAATACACTGGCTGCGAGTTTCAAACTGTTTGCGGCACCGTCCTCCCTGCCACCGGCACTTGCGGGTAAGATAACGACACCGGTTGCACTGTCCGGCATTCTGGGAACCGGCGCCACCGGCGACGTTACGGTCAGCGATCTCACGCTGACATCGGACCTTGTCAAACTGGCCGGCTCGGCTGCACTCGAAACCGGAGCCTTGACAGCAACCCTTACCGGCACGCTGCCTGAAATCGGCAAGCTTGCCGCCGGCGCCAAAGGGACGGCCGCCTTCAGCGCGGATATCAGCGGACCGCTGGACGCGCTTGCGGTCAAAGCCCAGATCACCTCAACCGGCGCGAACCTTGCCGGGCGCGTGCTGAACGATCTCGAGGTGAACGCCGACGCCGTCGTCGGACGGGATGGTCCGACCGGAACCGTGACCGCAAGCGGCACGCTCGACGGCCAGGCCATCAGCGCCAAGGCGGACGTCCAGACCGCGAAGGGCACCACCGGCATCCCGTCGATCGAGGCTGTCATCGGCACCAACACACTCAAAGGATCGCTGGATTTCACCGGCGACCTCAAGCCGAACGGCGCGCTTGTGTTCGACTTTCCCGATATTGGCCTGCTGGCCGCCATGGCAGGACAGAGCGCATCCGGCGATCTGGCAGGTTCTGCAGATATCAGGTCGGAGAATGGCATCACGTCGGTTTCGGTCAAGGCGAGCGGCTCCGGCATCACGCGGGGCGAATTCGTCATCACGAAACCTGCAGCTGATATTACGATCGCCGATCTTGGCGCGCTTGCCATCCGGGGAACGGTAACGGTCGATGAAGCCCGCCAGGGCGGGAACCGTTTGGCGGGTCTGAAGCTGGGTTTCGAACGGCAGGGCGAACGGACCATTTTCGCCCTCGACGGCGCCTATGATGACGCACCGCTCAGCGCTCGCGGCGATCTCCAGGCGTCGGCCGGGCGCACCACCATCAATCTCCAATCCTTCGCGGCCACGCCGAGAAAAATCCCGCTGACCCTGGCCCAGCCTTCGACCATCGTCCTCGAGAACGGCACCGTGGCGTTGCAGCAACTGGCCGTGAACGGCTTCGGCGGCACGGTCACGGTCAACGGCACCGCAGGTGAAGCCCTCGCCTTGACCGCAGAGCTTGCGGCGATCGACCTTCGCCTGCCAATCCAGGGCGGCGAGGCGCATCTCGTTCTCAACAGTGGCACCGCCTCGATCAACGGCACGATGACATCGGCCGCTCTTGATGTGACAGCAGATGCTCAGGAGATCGCTCTTCCGCAAGGCCGTGTCGAATCCGTGAAGCTCCAGGCGCGTAGCAACGCCTTCAATCTTGAGACACGTTCCGGCAAGATAGAAGCCACGATCGGGACCGGACCGACCCAACTTGTTAATGCCGATCTCGATCGGGCGATCAAAGGCCCGCTTGAAATCAAAGCACAACTGAACGTGGCCCCGGAAGCAATCACCTTCGCCCCTGTGACTATCGGCAGTGCCAATCTTGACGGTACGCTCGACGGTGCCTTCCGGCTTTCGGACAACAGTCTGGACACGCGGTTCAAGCTTTCAGCACGACCCGCCGCGCTTCCGGCTGCGGTTTCAGCCAAATTCGATGCCCCGGTCGATGTCAGTGGCCGGCTGAAGACCGGTCCGGACGGCGCTGTCGATGTCAGCAACCTTATTCTGGCCTCCACCACGATCGAGGCGGCAGGCTCCGTTGCGCTTAAGGCAAGCAATCTTACGGCACTTTTGACCGGCACCTTGCCCGACCTCGGCAAACTTCTCGCCGACGCCAAGGGACGGGCAGACTTTACTGTCGATGCCACTGGACCGCTCGACAATCTGGGCGTCAAGGCGCAGATCACCTCCAGCGGCGCAACGCTGGCCGGTCGGACGCTGAGCGACCTGCAGCTGGCAGCGGACGCAACGATCAATCCGAAGAACCCGCAGGCGAAAATCAACGCGACCGGGGCGCTTGCCGGACAGGCGATCAATGTCGATGCAGATCTGGTCTCGAAAGATGGCGCCACCAGTATTCCGGTTCTGAACGTGCGGATCGGCGACAACACCCTGAATGGGGTGGTCGATTTCACCAGCGATTTCCTTCCCAAGGGGAAAATCGACTTTAATTTCCCGGATGTCGCCCTGCTTGCGGCGATGGCCGGCGAAAAGGCGTCCGGCGACATCAATGGCTCCGCGTCCATCACCAGCGATGGCGGCGTCACTGCGGTAGCGCTGAAGGCCGGCGGTTCCGGCATCCGGCGCGGCGACCTGGTGATTACCAAGCCGGTCGCAGACATCACGATCGCCGATCTGAAGACGCTTTCCGTCAGGGGCAATCTTTCCGTCGAGAGCTTTGCCCAGGGGGAAAACCGCATCAGCGGCCTGAAGCTTGATTTTGCGCAAAAAGCCGACAAGACCGATGTCATTCTCGACGGCAGCTACGACGGCGCGCCGCTGAAACTGCGGGGCGACATCAAGACAGCCGCCGGCACGACCACCGTCAACCTTGCCTCCTTTACGGCTTCGCCGAAGAAACTGCCGCTCAAGCTTGCGGCGCCGACGACCATTACCATCAGGAACGGCACCGTCGATCTGCGCAACCTGACGATCGACGCATCCGGCGGCACGGTTGCCGTGTCCGGCACGGCGGGCGAACGGCTCGATCTCGGCGTCAAGCTGAATGCCCTGCCCGCGCAGCTTGCCAACACATTCTCCCCGTCGCTCGGCGCCAAAGGGCAGATCAGCGGCACGATCGGGATCAAGGGTACCCCGCAGTCGCCGGATGTCTCCTATGATCTCAGATGGGCCAATGCCATGGTTGCCCAGGCCAGCGCCGCCGGCGTGCCTTCGCTCGACGTCACCGCAAAGGGGCAATTCGTCAACAACCGGCTGACGCTCGACACCGCAGTTAGCGGGGGCGGCCTCTCCTTCCGCGGCGGCGGCTCGCTCGGCATGACCGGAAACCGACCGATGGACATGAAATTCTCCGGCAACCTGCCCTTCGGCCTTGCCGCCGGCCTGCTCGCTGAACAGGGTTTCACCCTCACAGGCGCCGCCAATGTCGATCTCTCCGTAACCGGCGCTGTAACGGCACCTGTCATCAACGGGACGATCACCACGGCGGGCGCCCGCCTCGTAGACGTTCGGCGCAACCTTGCTCTGGGCGACCTTACCGCGAGCGTAGCGCTGGATGGCAAACAGGCGAGAATTTCGCGGCTGTCGGGTAAGCTTGCAAGCGGTGGCGGCATCGATGTCACCGGCACCGTTGGAATAGCGCCCGGTTCCGGCTTTCCCGCCGATCTCGCGATCCGTCTCGACAACGCGACCTATATAGACGGCAGTCTCGTCACCGCGACCGTTGACGGCGCGCTGACCCTGAAAGGCCCGCTGACGTCGGCGCCTGTTCTCGGCGGCACCGTCAAGATCGAGAAGGCAGCCATCACCATTCCAGAAAAGCTGCCGGCCTCGCTGTCCGAGATCAACATCAAGCACAAGAACGCCCCGGCCAAGGTCAGGCGAATGGTGGCGGATGTCCGCAAGGACGAAGGCGGCGATGGCGCTGGTGGCAGCGATGGCATCGCCTTTGACCTCACCGTAAGCGCGCCCGGCCGGCTCTTCGTTCGCGGCCGCGGCGTCAACGCGGAACTGGGCGGTGACCTCACCATCCGCGGCACGGCCGCCCAGCCCTCGGTCTCCGGCGCTTTCCGGATGCGACGGGGGCGTCTCGAAATCCTCGGCAAGCGGCTGGATTTCTCCGATGGCACGATCAGCTTCGGCGGCAATCTGATCCCGACGCTCGATCTCGACGCGACATCGAGCGCAGGTTCGACCACGATCACCATCAATGTCGCCGGCGTCGCCAACAATCCATCGGTGACCTTCTCGTCATCGCCAGCCTTGCCGCAGGATGAGATCCTGGCGCAGCTGATCTTCAACCGCTCGCTCTCGAACCTTTCCGCCCTGCAGATCGCACAGCTTGCAAGTGCTGTGAGCGAGCTTGCCGGCGGTGGGTCGAACGGCCTGCTGAACGGCCTGCGCAACAAGCTCGGCGTCGATGATCTCAATGTCTCGACGGATGCAAGCGGCGGCGCCGAAGTGACGGCCGGCAAGTATCTGAACGACCGCACCTATCTGGAACTGAAATCAGGAGCGGAGGCCGGCGGCGGCAAAGCCATCATCAATCTCGATGTCGGCCGCGGCATCAAGCTGCGCGGCGAGGCCGGCGGCGAGGGGACGGGCGCGGGGATTTTCTATGAGAAGGAATATTGACGACAGTATGCACCGCAATTCCTGGCGGACCGCGAAGTCGGCTACAACGCTGCGGAAAGCTTGCTGGTCTTTAATAGAATATTGGTTTCCGTCAGATTGATGCCGTCGATCAGCCGGATGCGCCTCAGGGTCTCGTCAAAAGTCGCGAGATCCTTGTCTTCCAGTTCGGCGATGAAATCCCAGCGGCCATTGGTGGAATGAAGCGCCCGCACCTGCGGCAGGCCGCGCAGCTGTGTGGCGACCTGGTCGGCCATCTTGCCGTGGATCTCGATCATGACGATCGCCCGCACGCCGCTGCCGGAAAGTTCTGCTCCCGTGCGGATCGTGAAGGCGGCGATGGTACCGGAGGCGACCAGCCGGTCGATTCGGGCGGCGACCGTGGCACGCGACGTGCCAGTGGCGGCGGCCAGCGATGACACCGGGGTGCGTGCATTGTGCCGCAAAGCGCCGATGAGCGCGCGGTCCAGATCGTCCAGGCTTATCACTGTGTCCACCCACACTTATCAAAG
This sequence comes from Pararhizobium gei, assembly GCF_029223885.1. NCBI lineage: Bacteria > Pseudomonadati > Pseudomonadota > Alphaproteobacteria > Hyphomicrobiales > Rhizobiaceae > Pararhizobium > Pararhizobium gei. The sequence goes on from NZ_CP119409.1 coordinate 3,832,769, forward strand.
TGAAGAATTTTTCCGTCTATTTGCCAGTTTTCCCTCTATTTGCCAACGCCCAGGCCCGTATAATCCGCGCATAACCGGTGCGACCGGCGTTTCGCAATCCGCAGGGGACCCAATGGCTGAGACCAGGAAAAAGATCACTCTGATCGGCGCGCCGATTGAGGAAGGCTCCGGCCGTCGCGGCTGCGCCATGGGACCGGCTGCCTTGCGCATCGCGGGCCTCGACACGACGCTGGCCGAGCTTGGCCATATCGTCAGCGACGATGGCGATCTGAAGCCGATGCCGGCGCGGGATCTCGCCAATCACAAGGGCGCCAACAACCTGCAGATCGTTGCTGCCTTTACGCGGGCGCTCGACATTGCCGTGCATGACGTCGCCCGTACCGGCGGCGTTCCGGTCATCCTTGGCGGCGATCATGCGCTGGCCATGGGATCGGTCTCCGGCATGGCGCGTCATGCAGCCGAAGTCGGCCGTCCGCTCTTCGTGCTCTGGCTCGATGCCCATGCCGACTTCAATTCTCCGGACACGACGCCATCGGGCAATATGCACGGAATGCCGGTCGCTTTCTTTTGCGGCGAGGCTGAATTTGCTCCGATCCTCGACAAGGACCGTCCTTTTGTCGATCCGAAAAAGGTGTTTCAGGTCGGCATCCGCTCGGTCGACGAACGCGAGCGCGAGGAAATCGCCGACCATGGAGTCAATGTCTTCGACATGCGCGCCATTGACGAAACCGGCATGGCCCACATCATGCATGAAATCATCGCCACGGTGAGTGCCGCAAACGGCCTGTTGCATGTCAGTCTCGATGTAGATTTCCTCGATCCCGACTTCGCCCCCGGCGTCGGCACCACCGTTCCGGGCGGCGCGACGTTCCGCGAAGCGCATCTGATCATGGAAATGCTCTGCGACAGCGGCCTCGTCTCGTCGCTGGATCTCGTCGAGCTCAATCCCTTCCTCGACGATCGCGGCAAGAGCGCCCGCATCCTGGTCGAGCTGACGGCCAGCCTGTTCGGCCGCCGTATTCTCGATCGCCCGACGCGCAGCGCCTGAACACAAACACGAGCCCAAGGAGCGCTTATGAACCCGACCAACGCCCTGATCGAAACCGAACACAGGCTCGGTGCGCATAATTACAAACCGCTGGATGTCGTTCTGTCACGCGGCGAAGGCGTCCATGTCTGGGATCTCGATGGCAATCGCTACCTCGATTGCCTGTCGGCCTATTCCGCCGTCAACCAGGGTCACTGCCACCCGAAAATTCTGGCCGCCATGGTCGAGCAGGCCAGCAAGCTGACATTGACCTCCCGCGCCTTCCGCAACGACCAGCTTGCGCCTCTTTATGAGGAACTGGCAGCATTGACCGGCAGTCACAAGATCCTGCCGATGAACTCAGGCGCAGAGGCCGTCGAGACCGCCGTCAAGGCGGTGCGTAAATGGGGCTACGAGGTCAAGGGCGTTGCAGAAAACAGGGCGGAGATCATCGTCTGCTCCGATAATTTCCACGGCCGCACCATGGGTATTGTCGGCTTTTCCACCGATCCCGACGCCCGCTCGGGGTTCGGGCCGTTCGCACCTGGCTTCGTCACCGTGCCGTTTGGCGATATCGATGCCTTGCGTGCTGCAATCACCGAAAACACAGTCGCCTTTCTGATCGAGCCCATCCAGGGCGAAGCCGGCGTCATCATCCCGCCGCCGGGCTATTTCCCGGAGGTACGCGCGCTTTGCACCCGTCATGGCGTCACGCTCATTCTTGACGAGATCCAGACCGGGCTCGGCCGCACCGGAAAGCTTCTGGCGGAAGAACATGAGGGCATCGAGGCGGACGTGACCTTGATCGGCAAGGCCCTGTCGGGCGGCTTCTATCCGGTTTCGGCTGTGCTTTCCAACTCCGAAGTGCTCGGCGTGCTCAAGCCCGGCCAGCACGGCTCCACTTTCGGCGGCAATCCGCTCGCCTGCGCCATCGCCCGCGCGGCCCTCAAGGCGTTGACCGAGGAAGGCATGATCGAAAATTCCGCCCGGATGGGCGACCGGTTCCAGGCAGGTCTCAAGGACATCCGCTCCAACATCATCAAGGAGGTCCGCGGTCGCGGTCTGATGCTGGCCGTCGAACTCGTGCCGGAGGCCGGCGGCGCCCGAAAATACTGCGAAGCGCTGAAAGAGCGCGGCATTCTAGCCAAGGACACCCATGGTGACACGATCCGGATCGCGCCGCCGCTGGTGATCACGCAGGACCAGGTCGATTGGGCCGTCGAGCATTTCTCCGCTGTTTTGACATCGAATTGAAACGAAGAATATGCGTCGCCGCTCATCCGGCCGGACGCATATTCCCTTGCCATGAAAAAGCATCTCTTAACGATTTTTATATAAGGTCTCCTCAAGGCGAGAACGGCTGCCTGGCCGTGCATGACGCGTCGCCCCTGGCCGGATGTAACGGCATTCCATATATTTGATCTGGCGAACCGGCGCCGCGCGGAAAAGCCGTGAGCGGCAGGCTGTCATGACGCCGGGCAATATGACGCCAACCGATAGCCGCAACGCGAAGGAACCGCAGATGACGAACGCATTGAAAATGGCAGGTTTCGACGGCGAGACGTTGGAGATCATTGCCTTCCGTCTCCACGATCAGGAATTCTGCGTGAAGACAACGACCATCCGCGAAATCCGCGGTTGGGCACCATCGACGCCGATCCCGCATTCGCCGGCCGAAGTGCTTGGGGTTATGAACCTTCGTGGCACCGTCATCCCGATCATCGATCTTGCTCACAAGCTCGGCATGAAATCGACCGTCGCCAACGAGCGCAGCGCAATCGTCGTCGCCGAAGTCCACAACATGGTCATCGGGCTCGTCGTCGATCGTGTGTCCGATATCCTGACCGTCCAGGGCAACCAGGTTCAGCCCGTTCCGGAAATCACAACCTCCTTCGATAAGAGTTACGCCGAAGGCATCATCGCCAACGAGACGGGAATGATCTGCTTCCTCAATCTCGCTCGCATGTTCAAAGAACGCGAAATAGACGAAATGGCGGCCTGATCGGCCTGGCAGAAATGACAAAAGCGGCCGCTGGCCGCTTTTTCGCTTGAGCCTTCAATCAGCGCGATCTGGTCTCGAGCCGGGACAAAGGGAACAAAGCCTCTCCGGAACTGTTATCGCTCGCAGTCAGCTTTCGGAGGCAATACCATGCAAGCGATCGAAACCCAGGTCCACGCTCAGCCCTCATCCGGCCTCATTACGGTGGAATTCGTCAGCGACAGCGGCGACATAATCTCCGTGCAGATGAAGAAAGACGAGGATGGCGATCTGTCCCGTCTGAACGCCATCGAAAAAGCAAAGGCGATGATGATGAGGTTTGCAAAAACGCGATCGAACGATAGCCCGGATGCCGAATCCGAAGTCTTGGAAGGCCAGTCGCCGGCTGCCGCATCGTTGAGAAGCGCCCGTGCGTCAGAGGATTCTTCGACATTGGAGGATCAACTCAATGAGGGCTTGGAGGGAACATTTCCCGCAAGCGATCCGGTGGCGACCACGACAAGCACCATTCCAAGCGGTCGCACGGATAAAGAGGCAGCGCAGAAACAATAGTCCCATATCGCATGCAATTCGACTAGTCAGCGGCCGGAACGCGGATCGGCGTTGATGAAGCAGTTGCGCTTGACCACTCCAGGCTACCGTCTATCCTGCCCTTATGAAAAAGTATGAAGCCTCCTCGTCGCCTGCCTTTGCGCCCCTGGAGCGGCTGCGTTCCAGACTCCGGACGCTGTATCTTGGAACCAGCACCAAAGCCATTCGCTTCCAGATCGGCATGGCAATCATTGATCTGGCGATCATTGTCTTTTTCCTGGCAGGACCATATTTCGGCGGCGGGCGTGCCTATCTGATCATCGACTACATGATTGCGGTGATGATCGCGTTCGAGCTTGGCGCGCGCGCGCTGATAGCTTCAAATATATTGCGTTGGCTAACGCGGCCCATGACATGGGTCGATGTCGCCATCCTTGCGACTCTGGTTTTCCCTGCCACCTTTTCCAATTTTGCATTTCTTCGGGCGTTTCGTATCTGGTCTCTCGGCCAAAGCAAGGTTTTCGTGCTTTTGATCAAGCGCGCCGGCTGCAGCGAATGGGAAGATGTCATCCGCGCCTGCATCAATTTCCTGACCTTCCTGTTTCTCATCACCGGCTTCGTCTACACGGTATTTTTCTATGACCAGGCCGGCGTCGAAGGTTTTGTCGATGCGCTCTACTTTACCGTCGCGACTATTACGACCACGGGCTTTGGCGACATTACGCTCCCAGGCACACTCGGTAAATTGACCTCGATCATTACGATGATTTTCGGCGTCTCGCTGTTTGTAAGGCTGGCCCAGGCGATAGTACGCCCGCACAAGATACTCTTCCCCTGCCCTCAATGCGGCTTGCAGCGACATGATGTCGACGCCGTTCACTGCAAGGCCTGCGGCCATATGCTCAACATTCCGGACGACGGTCTGTAGCCAGACACCGAATGCACCGGCATTTCTGTCAATCCGGATACGGACCTGCAGGCAATCGCCCTATTTTAAAGCTTGATATCTCTGTTCTTTCTCGACAATAGCTGTGGTGACAGCGAGACTGCCCAGACAGGGTTGAACGGGAGTCCGGACTCGGTATGAAACAGGAGCAGAAGGGCCGGTCCGGTAAGGCATTCTTTCTTGCCACCGTCGGCCTGATCTTCGCTGCTATTCTGACGACCGTGCTTCTTGCCAACGACAAACGCAATCTGCGGACACTGCTCACCTATCTCGGCCATCCCGAAATCCTGCAAACCGTCGAGCCCACTCCCGCGCCAGTCCAAGTCAGGTCGCTGCGCACCGTCCGCTTGGCGGCGCGGACACTGATTTTCCCGACGCATATGTTCGCGGATATGCGCGTTCCGCAGCAAAATTTCATTCGCTTCATTCAAAGTGACCCTCGAACCCTTTGTGAAGAGCTAAGCGAGGGTGGCTTCGGGGACCTTGACTGGACCGTCAGCAGCGCAGCCCAGGAAAACTGGGAATGCTCGTCCACCATCGTCCTTCCAGCTCCGGAAGGCGAGGAAGCGGTGCCGTCGTCGCTCTTCATCTTCATCAGGGGAGACGGTGAAAAGCGGGTCACCTCATTCCGTGTCAAGCTGAACGTCGAGAATGCCGCCGATGCCGGGACAGTCGCTGAGCGTGGTGGTGAGGCAGCAAGCATATTCCTCAACCAGGTTCGTTGGGGAAATGCGGACGAAATCATTACCAGGATCAAGGCATACCAGCCATTCGACATTCGCAATTTTGGAAGCCGGATCCAGTTCAAGCGCGAATTTGGCGAACCGCCGCGCTATAATTTCCTGGCCAGCCAGACCAATAGGCCGCTTAGCCAATCCGCCGCGGACCTTTATTTTGACCGAACGCAATGGTTTCCGCTTCGCAGCAACGATGGCACGCCAAAGATCGGAGGCATGATGGCCGGCGAAAACCGTGATGGTCTCCCATTGCCACCCGGACCTTGAGCGTCATGGCTTCTGCGCCCGCCGGTTAACCACAAACCCAGATAGATGTGCAGCAACCTTGCCAGGCCGGCGTCCTTAATAAAGGATTAAGGCAACTGAGCCGTATGCAGGAGTAGAACATCATGTTGCGGAACACGCTTGCCGGAAATCCGATGCATGCTCCCAGAGGCGCCCCGGTGAGGTTCAGCGTAGGGCCTGTCGAGACGCCGGATGTGCCGGTCCAGTTTGCCATTAAGCGCATCATTGATGTCACGGCCGCGGCAACGGCGCTCTTCATCCTGCTGCCTGCGATGGTGGCCATCGGAATGGTTATCAAAGCAGACAGCAAAGGCCCTGTTCTCCGAAGGGAGCTTCGAATAGGGCGCGATACTGTTCCCTATGAAAGCCTGACATTCCGCTGCGTTCACCAGGATCGTGGCGGCAAGATGGAGCATGCTGCGCCTTTGACGCGAACAGGTCGCTTTCTGCGCAAGATGCAGATGGAGGCTTTGCCCCAGTTCTGGAACGTCATGAGAGGAGATATGTCGCTCGTCGGCCCGCAGGCGCATGTGCCGGATATGATGGCATCAGGCCTTGCGTTCGAGGAGATCGTGCGGGGCTACCACCGTCGCCATGTGGTGAAGCCGGGCATGACCGGCCTGGCCAGGGTTCGCCACATGACTGCGCCGGTTGAGAAACGCTGGCCGGCAATCCGCGGCATCGTGCATGATGTCGATTATATCCGCAATTTCTCGCTGCTGCTTGATCTGAAGATTCTGAAGCAAACTGCTTCGATAGCCTGGAGGCACGCCTTCGCGTGATAAATACCGGCAGGATAGGCCGGCAAGCGAAAAGCCGCCCGGGCGACACCCGAGCGGCTTTCCTTTTTGGCGGTAAGCCGAAGCTTATTTCTGCCAGCTCTTGACCAATTCGTCGTAGTTTACGGTTATTGGCTTTTCCTTTTCGTTTTCGATCTTGAGCTGAGGGGCGAGGTTTCCGGCTTTGACGGCTTGCGCGTTCCAGTAGGCCAGATCGTGTTCTTCGGCGAGTTTGGGGCCGATATCGCCCTGGATGCCGGACCGTTCGAGGCGGCCCAGCACCTTTTCCTGCTCGGCGCATAGCGAGTCCATGGCTTCCTGCGCGGTCTTTGCACCCGAGGATGCGTCGCCGATCGCCTGCCACCAGAGCTGTGCCAGCTTCGGATAGTCGGGAATGTTCGTCCCGGTCGGCGACCATTGCACGCGGGCCGGCGAACGGTAGAACTCGATCAGTCCGCCCAGTTTGGGCGCACGGTCCGTGAAGGACTTGTGCTGGATCGTGCTTTCGCGGATGAGCGTCAGGCCAACCTGGCTTTTCTTGACGTCAACCGTCTTGGACGAGACGAATTGCGCATAGAGCCATGCGGCCTTGGCGCGATCTTCCGGTGTCGATTTCAGCAGCGTCCACGAGCCGACGTCCTGATAGCCGAGCTTCATGCCGTCTTTCCAGTAGACGCCATGCGGGCTCGGAGCAAAACGCCATTTCGGCGTCCCGTCCGCATTGACGACCGGCAAGCCTTCCTTGACGAAGTCGGCCGTGAAGGCCGTGTAGGTGAACATCTGCTGGGCGATATTGCCCTGGGCCGGAACCGGACCGGACTCGCCAAACGTCATGCCCTGGGCTTCCGGCGGTGCATAGGCCTTCAACCAGTCGAGGTACTTCTGGATCGAATAGACCGATGCCGGGCCGTTGGTGTCGCCGCCGCGGGCAACGCAGGATCCCACAGGCTGGGACTTCTCGTTGACCTTGACGCCCCATTCGTCCACAGGCAGGCCGTTCGGCAGGCCCTTGTCGCCGTTGCCGGCCATGGAAAGCCAGGCATCGGTGAAGCGCCAGCCGAGCGACGGGTCCTTCTTGCCATAGTCCATGTGGCCAAAAACCTTCTTGCCGTCGATTTCGCGGCCGGTGAAGAATTCGGCGATGTCCTCGTAGGCAGACCAGTTGACGGGAACGCCGAGATCGTAGCCGTACTTCGCCTTGAAGTCCGCCTTGTTCTTCTCGTCGTTGAACCAGTCATAGCGGAACCAGTAGAGGTTGGCGAACTGCTGGTCAGGGAGCTGGTAGAGATCGCCGTCCGGAGCCGTCGTAAACTTGGTGCCGATGAAGTCGGCGAGGTCGAGACCGGGATTGGTGACGTCCTTGCCTTCGTTGGCCATCCACTTGGTCAGCGAGCGGGCCTGCTGGTAGCGCCAATGGGTGCCGATCAGGTCGCTATCGTTGACATAGGCGTCGTAGATGTTCTCGCCCGACTGCATCTGCGTCTGCAGCTTTTCGACGACGTCGCCTTCGCCGATCAGGTCATGCGTGACCTTGATGCCGGTGATGGCGGTGAAGGCCGGCGCCAGCACCTTCGATTCATATTCATGCGTGGCGATGGTTTCCGAGACCACCTTGATGTCCATGCCGGCAAACGGCTTGGCAGCATCGATGAACCACTGCATTTCGGCTTCCTGGGCGGTGCGATCGAGGGTCGACAACTCGCCCACTTCCGCATCCAGGAAGGTTTTTGCTTCATCCATGCCCGCGAATGCGGTCCCGGTAAAGGCCAGCAGCATGGCCGCCGTCGATGTCAATAGATGCTGTCGCATATGTTCCTCCTCAGGTTTTTGCGATTTGCAATATCCGGATTGTCCAATGGTTCCTCCCCAGGGCAATCCGTCCGTACGTCCTGTCTCAGACCAGTTTGAAGACGCCGACGGCGTAGACAACTGACAGAGCAAGAGCCCACCACAGGTCAGGGCCGCCAAGCCCCAGCCATGCGAGATGAATGAAGGCCGAGCCCAGCAGCGACACGAAGAGCCGGTCGCCGCGCGTGGTCTCGAACCGCAGAATGCCGACACGCGGATTGCCGCCCGGCGATACATATTCCCAGATGCCCATGCCGATCAGCAGAGAAAGGATCGTCAGGAAAAAGAGCGCCGTCGGCAGCGTCCATGCCATCCACGAAAAGTCCATGCGACTGCCTCCCCTATACCCGGCCAAGGGCAAAGCCCTTGGCGATGTAGTTGCGCACGAAGTAGATCACCAGCGCGCCCGGAATGATCGTCAGCACACCGGCCGCCGCCAGCACGCCCCAGTCCATGCCCGATGCCGAGACCGTGCGGGTCATGATGGCAGCGATCGGCTTGGCGTCGGTGGTCGTCAGGGTGCGGGCGATCAGAAGCTCGACCCAGGAAAACATGAAGCAGAAGAAGGCCGCCACACCGATGCCCGATGCGATCAGGGGCACGTAGATCTTCACAAAGAAGCGCGGGAAGGAATACCCGTCGATATAGGCGGTTTCGTCGATTTCCTTCGGCACGCCCGACATGAAGCCCTCGAGGATCCAGACGGCCAGCGGTACGTTGAACAGGCAGTGCGCCAGCGCAACCGCGATATGCGTGTCGATCAGCCCGAAGGCCGAGTAGAGCTGGAAGAAGGGCAGCGCGAACACGGCCGGCGGCGCCATGCGGTTGGTGAGCAGCCAGAAGAACAGGTGCTTGTCGCCCAGAAACCGGTAACGCGAGAAAGCGTAAGCCGCCGGAAGCGCCACCGAAACCGAGATGATCGTGTTGAGAACGACATAGAGGATCGAGTTGATATAGCCCTTGTACCAGGACGGATCGGTGAAGATCACCATGTAATTGCGCAGCGTCGGCGTCTGCGGAAACAAGGAGACGCCGGACATGATCTCCGTATTGGTCTTGAAGCTCATGTTCACCAGCCAGTAGATCGGCAGCATCAGGAACACGATATAAAGCGTCGGCACGAGCCAGGCCAAGCCGGTTTTCGTGCGCCGTGCCGGCAATGGAAGCGTGCCGGGGCGGCGTTCCGCCACCTGCGTCATGCCCGTCCGTAGCGTGTCGGCGGCATCCGTCTGTGCGGTCGGGATGGCGCTTGCGTGGGTGTTCATCACGCTCTCCTCAGTTGGCGGCGTCGCTGCTGGTCATCACGGTGTAGAACACCCATGAGAGCAGCAGGACGATCAGGAAATAGATGAGGGACATGGCGGCGGCAGGTCCAAGGTCGAACTGGCCGACGGCGATCTTCACGAGATCGATCGACAAAAAGGTCGTGGCGGATCCCGGCCCGCCACCGGTGACGACGAAGGGCTCGGTATAGATCATGAAGCTGTCCATGAAGCGCAACAGCACGGCGATCAAGAGCACCCGCTTCAGCTTGGGAAGCTGGATATAGCGGAACACGGCCCAGCGCGACGCGCCGTCGATCTTGGCTGCCTGGTAGTAGCTGTCGGGGATCGAGACGAGACCGGCATAGGCCAGAAGCACCACAAGGCTCGTCCAGTGCCAGACATCCATGACGACGACGGTGATCCAGGCATGCAGCGGATCGGAGGCATAGTTGAACGGAATGCCCAGGCGCGCCAGGCTGTAGCCGACAAGGCCGATATCCGCCCTGCTCAGCAACTGCCAGATCGTGCCGACCACATTCCACGGGATCAGCAGCGGCAAGGCCATGAAGACGAGACAGAAGGGGACGCCCAGCCCCTTCTTCGGCATGTTGAGCGCAATGAAGATGCCAAGCGGGATCTCGATGGCCAGGATGATGCCGGAAAAGAACAGGTTGCGCTGCAGGGCATCCCAGAACCGTGCGGAGTCGAGCACCTCCGTGAACCATTCCGTGCCGGCCCAGAAGAATTCATTGTTGCCGAACGTGTCCTGTACCGAATAGTTGACCACCGTCATCAGCGGGATCACGGCGGAGAAAGCGACCAGCACCAGCACCGGCAGCACCATCAACCAGGCCTTGTTGTTCCAGGTCTTATGCATGTCTTCAGCCCTCCGCGCCGACGCGCCAGCTATCGGCGTAGATGTTGATGGCCGCCGGATCGAAGGTAATCTTCGGTTCCGCCGGGATTTCCCCGTCCTCATGCAAAACGATGGCCATCGGCCGCCCGCCGAACTGCGCCCGCACGATCTTCTGGCGGCCGATATCCTCGACCTTGGAAATCGTCACCGGCATGCCCTCTCGCCCGAGCTTCACGAATTCCGGGCGAATGCCGAGTTCCGTCCTGGCGCCCGGCGCCACCTGCGGCGCGAAGGACAGATCGATCGTCTGGCCCTCAAGATCGACCGTGGAGCCCTCGATTTTCGCCGGCAAAAAGTTCATGCCCGGCGAACCGATGAAGTATCCCACGAACGTGTGCTTCGGCTTTTCGAACAGTTCCGCCGGCGTGCCGATCTGGACGATCTCGCCGTCATACATGACCACGACCTTGTCGGCGAAGGTCAGCGCTTCCGTCTGGTCGTGGGTAACGTAGACCATGGTGAAGCCGAACTGCTTGTGCAGCCGCTTCAATTGCGAGCGCAGCACCCATTTCATATGCGGATCGATCACGGTCAAAGGCTCGTCGAACAGGATGGCGCTGACATCCGAGCGCACCAGGCCGCGGCCGAGCGAGATCTTCTGCTTCTGGTCGGCGGTCAGCCCTTGCGCCTTTTTCTTTGCCCAGTCGGACAGGCCGATCATCTCGATGATTTCTCGCACACGGCGATCGACCTCGGGTTCGGAAACCTTCCGGTTGCGCAGCGGAAAAGCCAGATTGTCGTAGACCGTCATCGTGTCGTAGATCACCGGGAACTGGAACACCTGCGCGATGTTGCGTTCCTGGGTCGACAGGTTGGTCACATCCTTGCCGTCGAACAGGATCCTGCCTTCGGACGGCTGCACCAGCCCGGAAATGATGTTGAGCAGCGTGGTCTTGCCGCAGCCCGACGGACCCAGCAGCGCATAGGCGCCGCCATCGTTCCACTCATGGTGGACTTCCTTCAATGCGTAGTCACCAGGAGCCGACAGGCGAAGGCCGTAGGCGTGGCGGATATGATCGAGATTGATGCGTGCCATGATCTGTCCTCACGCCGCTTTCCGGCTGTCGCCGGAAATCGCCCTGCCATCCGCGCCGAAGGCCATCAGATGCCGGGTATCGACAAACAGGCCGACATCGGTATCGGCGTCGATATCGTGAATGCCATGTACCAGCATCACCCAGCGGTGGTCTCCAAAGGCCACGTGGATGAAACTTTCGGAACCGGCAATTTCCGAAATGATGATCCGGGCAGGCAGGACCGCCGCCGTCTCGTGCGGACGCCGGACCGAAAGGTGGTGCGGATGGAAGGCCAGCGTGCACGGGCCGTCCGGCAGGGCGGCAAGATGCTGCGGCACCGGCAGCACGGGTGCGCCGTTGCGCTGGAAGGCGGCGCCGGCTTTCGTGAGGTCGATCGTGTTCAGCGGCGGATCGGCAAAGGTTTTTGCCGTGACCAGATCATGCGGCCGGCGGTAGACGTTGATCGTCTGACCGAACTGGCTGATCCGGCCTTCGCTCATGGTTGCGGTGTTGCCGCCCAGCAGCAGGGCTTCCTGCGCTTCGGTGGTCGCGTAGACGAAGATCGATCCGGAGGCGGCAAACAGCTTGGGCAGTTCTTCCCGCAGTTCCTCGCGCAGCTTGTAATCCAGGTTGGCAAGGGGCTCGTCCAGCAGAACGAGACTGGCGTTCTTGACGATGGCGCGGGCAAGGGCCGTGCGCTGCTGCTGGCCGCCGGACAGATTGAGCGGCATGCGATCGAGAAACGGCGTCAGCCGCATCAGGTCGGCCGCCTTGCGCACCTCCCGGTCGATCGTCGCCTTGTCCCTGCCGGCGATCCGCATCGGCGAGGCGATGTTCTCATAGACCGTCATCGCCGGATAGTTGATGAACTGCTGGTACACCATCGCAACGCCGCGATCCTGCACCCGCAGGCCGGTCACATCCTTGCCGTCAAAGACAATCGTGCCCGTCGTCGGCTTGTCAAGCCCCGCCATCAGCCGCATCAGCGACGTCTTGCCCGACAGCGTCGGCCCAAGCAGCACATTCAGCGAACCCCGCTCAAGCGTCAGATCAGTCGGATGGATATGCGTATCCGCACCAACAACCTTCGTTATGTTCTTCAATTCAAGCATTCTAAAGGCTTCCTCCCAGCCATTGGTTGCGCCGTCGCGGCGCGCCCTCAGGCAACGTCGCGGATGGTCTCCCGCATGTAATCCTCCAACCCGGCGGCTTCAGCCTGGGTCAATGTCAATCCGAGCTTCGTGCGGCGCCACAAGACGTCCTCCCCGCGCCGCGCCCACTCTTCCTCAATCAGCCATCGCACTTCCGCCTCGTAGAGATCCGCGCCGAAATGCCGCCCCAACCCTTCCGCGCTATCGATATTGCCGAGCAGGCTTGCCGCCAGCGTACCGTACTGCCGCACAAGCCGCCGGGCATGTCTGGCAACAAGGAATGGATAACGGCGGATAAGCTTCGAAACCTCGGCTTCGTAACCGCTGACCGGGAAGTCGCCGCCCGGCAGCACGCTTTTTGCCGTCCACGGGCTGCCTTTGCTGCCGATCGCATCCGCGATCTTTTCAAGTGCATGCTCCGCAAGCCGCCGGTAAGTCGTGAGCTTGCCGCCAAAGACGTTCAGCAGCGGCGCATTGCCCTGTTCGCCGTCAATCTTCAACACATAGTCGCGTGTCGCTTCCTGCGCTTTCGATGCACCGTCATCGTAAAGCGGCCGCACCCCTGAATAGGTCCAGACCACATCGGACGGCCTGACCGGTTCAGCGAAATACTCGCTCGCCGCGTCACAAAGATAATTGATTTCGCCCTCGGTGATCCTGATATTCTTCGGATCGCCGTTGAAATCATTGTCGGTCGTTCCGATCAACGTAAAGTCGGTCTCGTAGGGGATGGCAAATATGATGCGGCTATCTGGATTCTGGAAAAAATAGGCCCGTGGATCGTCGAACTTCTTCTTCACCACGATATGGCTGCCCTGAACCAGGCGGACATTGTGAACATTGTTTCGGCGCACAGCATTCGACAGCACCACATCGACCCAAGGCCCAGCCGCATTGACAAGCATGCGCGCCCGAAACAGATCGACGACGCCGGTCGCCCTGTCTTCGACTTTGACCACCCAAAGGCCGCCGTCGCGCTCCGCCGAGACCACCCGGCTGCGGGTCATGATGCGCGCGCCCTTGATCGCTGCGTCTTTTGCATTGAGAACCACGAGGCGGGCATCATCGACCCAACCATCGGAATATTCGAACGCCCTGGTGAAGAGCGCCTTCAATGGCTTGGAAGCGGGATCGCGGCGCATGTCGAGAGTGCGCGTGGCTGGCAGGAGCTTGCGGCCACCGATATGATCGTACAGGAAAAGACCGAGACGGATTAGCCAGGCCGGCCGCACGCCGCCCTTGTGGAACGGCAGGACGAAGCGCATGGGCCAGATGATGTGCGGCGCCATGGCCCAGAGCACTTCGCGCTCCATCAGAGATTCCCGCACAAGCCGAAATTCATAGTGCTCTAGATAACGCAGGCCGCCATGAATGAGCTTAGTCGCGCGCGACGACGTGCCGGACGCGAAATCATCCATCTCGGCAAGCGCAACGGAATAACCCCGGCCGACAGCATCCCTGGCAATGCCGCACCCGTTGATACCGCCTCCTACGATGAAAATGTCGAACGCGTCCTGCGCAGGCACTGCTTCCCCTCCCATTTCGCATTGCAGCATTTTTAGCGCATACGAAAGCAAAATCAATTAAAGCGAAAAATTTGCGAATGTCAAACGAATGCTGGTGGAAAAGGCAATCGAATTTTAACGCGCCGTTTCGATCAACCGAACATCCTGGTCCTGGCAGATGGCCCTCACGTCTTCGACTGGACAGATATCCGTTATAAAGGTGTGGACCTGGGTAATGTGGCCGATCCTGACCGGCGCGGTCCGTTCGAATTTGGTCGAATCCGAAACCAGGATAACGTGGCGGGCATTGGCGATGATCGCCTGTGCGACCTTGACCTCGCGGTAATCGAAATCAAGCAAGGCTCCGTCGTGATCGATTGCAGAGGCACCGATGACGGCATAGTCCACTTTGAACTGCCGGATGAAATCGACCGCGGCCTCGCCGACGATACCACCGTCAGCACCACGGACGACGCCCCCGGCAATAACCACCTCGATCGAGGGAAAAACCCGTAACCGATTGGCAACATTTATATTGTTCGTGATAACCATCAGTTCGGTGTGGTCGAGAAGTGCTTCTCCCACCGCTTCAGTGGTCGTGCCGATATTGATGAACAGCGAAGAATTGTTCGGGATCATCGCGGCGGCAGCCTGCCCGATCGCCTGCTTTTCCAGGGCCGCGATCGAACGGCGCGCTTCGTATTTCACATTCTCGTTGCCGCTCGGGAAAATCGCCCCGCCATGAATGCGCGTCAGCACACGACCGTCGCAGAGGTCGTTCAGATCCTTGCGGATTGTCTGCGGCGTTACGGAAAAACGTGCGGCAAGCTCGTCGACGAGAACCCGGCCCTCCGTTTTGGCCAGATCGAGGATTTCTGACTGGCGCCCCGTCAGATACATGGCTTCTTCCTCCCATTTTCGTTTTCTTTCATAATATGCAAAAACGAAAGTCACGCAATTTCATAAATGCAGCGAGTGATCAGAGCTTGGTTCCTTTCCATCGTGACGTTGCAATTCAACGCGTGATGCTACAGCCTGCAATCGCGCCAGGAGGAGTATGGATGTTTCAGCCGTCATTGTTCAGGGATCAGCGTGTCGTCGTCACAGGTGCCGGCCGCGGTATCGGAAGGGAGGTTGCCCGGCAGTTTCTCGACTGCGGTGCAATCGTCTATCTGCACGGGGGGCGCAGCCTGCGCGAACCCATGCCTGATTTTCTGACTACAGCCCTGACAGAAGGCCGCGCTTTTCTGTCCTATGCCGATTTCTCGACCGCGGCCGGCGTCGAAGCACTTGCAACAGACATAGCATCGCGATTTCAGGCAATCGATGTTCTCGTCAACAATGCCGGAACCATGGTCGGCCGGTTCCTAGCCGAGGAATTGACGGACGCTCAATATGAGAGCGTCGTGCAACTGAACCAGACCTCGGTCGTGCAGACGACGCGCGCCCTCCTGCCGCTTCTCAGGCGCGGCACCCATCCGGCCATTGTCAACACGGTGTCTATCTCGGCCCTGACAGGCGGCAGCGCCGGTTCCTCCATTTACTCGGCAACGAAGGCCTTCGTCTCGACTTATTCCAAGGCCCTGGCCCGCGAGCTTGCACCCGCCGGCATCCGGGTGAATTGCGTTTCGCCCGGCACGATCGCCACGGAGTTTCACGAGCGCTATTCCTCGGCTGAAAAGCTGGAAGCAACGCGCAAGACTATCCCGCTACAGCGATTGGGAACGGCGCAGGATTGTGCGCCCGCCTATCTCTTTCTCGCCTCCAATGCGCTGTCCGGCTATATCACCGGGCAGGTTCTTGAAGTGAATGGCGGGCAATTGATCTGCTGAACCTGGACCTTTCGGCGTTTGGGGATTGCCCATGATCGACAAGCTGGAATTCTTTATCGCCCTCGCCCATGAGCGGCATTTTGGCCGGGCGGCCGAACAATGCGGCATCACCCAGCCGACGCTTTCGGCCGCTATCCGGCAGTTGGAAGACCAGCTCGGCGTCATGCTCGTCAATCGGGGTTCGCGCTACCAGAGCCTGACGCCCGAGGGCCAGCGCGTGCTGGAATGGGCGCGCCGGATCGTCGGCGATGCCCGCACCATGCACGAGGAAATGCGCGCGGCCCGGCGCGGTCTCGTCGGACATATAAGGCTGGCGGCCGTTCCAACCGCGCTTGCCATGGTTCCCCGCATCACGGCTCCCTTTCAGGAGAAACATCCGGAGGTGACCTTTTCGGTTTTGTCCACCACGTCCCTCAAGATCCTTGGCCTGCTCGAAAATCTGGAGATCGACGCGGGACTTACCTATCTCGAGAATGAGCCGCTCGGGCGCGTGACCAGCGTGCCGCTGCAGGTCGAGCGCTATCATCTCGTCACCACAGCGGGAAGCGAACTGGCGGATCGCGATACCGTGACCTGGCGGGAGGTCGGAAAAGTCAGGCTGTGTCTGCTGACTGCCGACATGCAGAACCGGCGCATCATCAACCAGCATTTTGCGGAAGCTGGCATCGCCGTTGCTCCCACGCTCGAATCCAATTCGATGATCGTCCTCTTTTCGCATGTCCGAACCGGGCACTGGGCGAGCATCATGCCCTACAACGTTGCGAAATCCTTCGGCTTTCACGACGACATTCGGCTTGTACCGATCATTGAGCCGGACGCGCGGCACACGGTCGGCCTGGTTGCAACGCATCGCGAACCCTTTACACCGCTTGTCTCGGCCCTGTTGCACGAGGCGCGAATACTGTCCGACGCCCAGATAGTCTGATAGAAAAATCCTATCGCTCCACGAAACACGCGTATTGACGCTCTTTGCCGCGACTGCGACAGTCGCCAGCTATGCGAACGGCAACTGCCGCCTGAGGCTTTCGATCGGCCAGACGCTCTGGGAGGAGCGATAGGGGCCATGAAAGGCTGAAGGCAAAGTCGGTTTCGCCCGTATCAGTTCGGGAGGTCTGAGCGTGAATGTGCATCTATCCAGCCGGGATACCGAACTCCGGACGCTCGATATCATCAGCGCGTTGAAATCTCTTGAAGGGCCGCTGCTGCCCATCCTACATGAAATTCAAGCCGAGTTTGGCTATGTGCCGCAGGAATCTCTGCCGGTCATCGCCCGAGAACTCAACCTGTCGCGCGCCGAGGTCCACGGCGTCGTGACCTTCTATCACGATTACCGCGACCACCCAGCAGGCCGGCATGTTCTAAAGCTCTGTCGCGCCGAAGCCTGTCAGGCAATGGGCGGCGATGCGTTGGCCGAACGCGTGAAATCCCTGCTCGGTATCGACTTCCACCAGACGACACTGGATGGAGCTGTGACGCTGGAGCCGGTCTATTGTCTCGGGCTCTGTTCCACCGCACCCGCCGCGATGCTCGACGGCGCGGTGTACGGACGGCTGGATACGGATGTCGTGCGCGATCTCGTTGCGGAGGCCCGCGCATGACCGTGCGGATATTCATTCCCAAGGACGCAGCCGCCCTGGCGCTCGGCGCCGATCGTGTCGCACAGGCTTTCATCCGCGAAATCGAGGCGCGCGGTCTCGATGCGGCGATCGTGCGCAACGGTTCACGCGGCCTGCATTGGCTGGAGCCGATGATCGAGGTCGAGACGCCGGAAGGCCGGATCGCCTATGGTCCGGTGAGGGCGTCCGATGTCGCATCCCTGCTTGACGCGGGCCTTGCCACCGGCGGCAGCCATGCGCTCTGTCTCGGGAAGACCGAGGACCTGCCCTTCCTCAAGAACCAGACGCGCCTGACCTTTGCTCGCTGCGGCATCGTCGATCCGCTGTCGCTTGAAGACTACAAGGCCCATGACGGCCTGAAGGGGCTTGCGAAAACCGTTGCGATGGTGCCCGCCGACGTCGTGGCACAGGTGACCGAAAGCGGCCTGCGCGGCCGCGGCGGCGCAGGCTTCCCGACGGGCATCAAATGGAAGACAGTGCTGGATACGGCAGGTGACCGCAAATACATCGTCTGCAATGCCGATGAGGGCGACAGTGGCACATTCGCCGACCGGATGATCATGGAGGGCGACCCCTTCGTACTGATCGAGGGTATGGCGATCGCCGGCATCGCGACCTTGGCGACCAAGGGCTTCGTCTATATCCGCTCGGAATATCCCCACGCCATCGCAACAATGACGTCGGCCGTCGAGATTGCCCGCAAGGCCGGTGTTCTGGGCAATTCCGTGCTCGGCTCAGGCAAGACTTTCGACATAGAGATCCGCACCGGCGCCGGCGCCTATGTCTGCGGCGAGGAAACGGCGCTCCTGAACTCGCTGGAAGGCAAGCGCGGCATTGTCCGCGCCAAGCCGCCGTTGCCGGCCCACAAGGGCCTGTTCGGCTGTCCGACGGTGATCAACAACGTCATCTCGCTGGCCTCCGTGCCTGTCATCATGGACAAGGGCGCGGCCTTCTACAAGGACTTCGGCATGGGCCGCTCGCGCGGCACGATCCCGATCCAGATTGCCGGCAACGTCAAGCATGGTGGCCTCTACGAGGTCGCCTTCGGCCTGACGCTCGGGCAGATCGTCGATGAGATCGGTGGCGGCACGGCTTCGGGACGCCCGGTTAAGGCCGTGCAAGTCGGTGGTCCGCTTGGCGCCTATTTCCCGCGCGCGCTGTTCGATACGCCGTTCGACTATGAGGCATTTGCGGCAAAGGACGGCCTGATCGGCCATGCCGGGATCACCGTCTTCGACGATACGGCCGACATGCTGAAGCAGGCTCGTTTCGCCATGGAATTCTGCGCCGTCGAAAGCTGTGGCAAGTGCACACCCTGCCGCATCGGCTCGACGCGTGGTGTCGAAACGGCTGACAAGATCGCACAGGGAATCGAGCCCGAGAAGAACCTCGCCTTGCTCGCCGACCTCTGCAATACGATGAAGTTCGGCTCGCTCTGTGCGCTCGGCGGTTTCACGCCCTATCCGGTCATGAGCGCCATGAACCATTTCCCGGACGATTTCCGTCCGACCCCTCTCGTCGAAGCTGCGGAGTGATCGCCATGTCCCTCGTTCCTGAAATCGACTTCGGTACTCCCGCCTCCCGCGCGGAAAAGATGGTGACGCTGACCATCGACGGCAACGAGATTACCGTGCCCGAGGGCACCTCGATCATGCGGGCCTCCATGGAGGCCGGCATCCAGGTGCCGAAACTCTGCGCGACCGACATGGTCGATGCCTTCGGCTCCTGCCGCCTCTGTCTCGTGGAGATCGAGGGACGCAACGGCACACCCGCCTCCTGCACCACGCCCGTCGCCTCCGGCATCAGCGTCCACACCCAGACCGCGCGGCTGAAAGATATCCGCAAGGGCGTGATGGAGCTTTACATCTCCGATCACCCGCTCGACTGTCTGACCTGCGCTGCCAACGGCGACTGCGAGCTGCAGGACATGGCTGGCGCCGTCGGCCTGCGCGATGTGCGCTACGGCCACGAGGGAGATAACCATGTCAAGGCGCGCAATGATGGCGCCATCAACGCCAAGTGGATGCCGAAGGACGAGAGCAATCCGTATTTCACCTATGATCCTTCGAAGTGCATCGTCTGCTCGCGCTGCGTCCGTGCATGCGAAGAGGTTCAGGGCACGTTCGCGCTGACCATCGAGGGCCGTGGCTTCGGCTCCCGCGTGTCGCCCGGCATGCACGAAAATTTCCTGGAATCGGAATGCGTTTCCTGCGGCGCCTGCGTGCAGGCCTGCCCGACCGCGACGCTGACGGAAAAATCGGTCATCGCCATCGGCCAGCCGGAGCATTCGGTCGTCACCACCTGCGCCTATTGCGGCGTCGGCTGCTCCTTCAAGGCGGAGATGCGCGGCGAGGAACTGGTGCGCATGGTGCCGTGGAAGGACGGCCAGGCCAATCGCGGCCATTCCTGCGTCAAGGGCCGTTTTGCCTATGGCTATTCGACCCACAAGGAGCGCATCCTCAATCCCATGATCCGTGAAAAGATCACCGATCCCTGGCGCGAAGTCTCCTGGGAGGAGGCGCTCAATCATACGGCATCGGAATTCCGACGCATCCAGTACCAGTATGGCCGCGAGTCGATCGGCGGCATCACCTCCTCGCGCTGCACCAATGAAGAAACCTATCTCGTCCAGAAACTGATCCGCGCCGGTTTCGGCAACAACAATGTCGATACCTGTGCCCGCGTCTGCCATTCGCCGACCGGTTATGGCCTCGGCGCCACCTTCGGCACCTCCGCCGGAACGCAGAATTTCGATTCGGTCGAACACACGGATGTCGTCATCATCATCGGCGCCAACCCGACCGATGGTCACCCCGTGTTTGCGTCGCGCTTGAAGAAGCGGCTGCGCCAGGGCGCCAAGCTCATCGTCATCGATCCGCGTCGCACCGACATGGTGTCGTCGCCGCATATCAAGGCATCGCACCACCTGCCGCTGAAGCCCGGCACCAATGTCGCGGTGATGACGGCGCTTGCGCATGTCATCGTCACGGAAGGCCTTACCGACGAGCAATTCATCCGCGAGCGCTGCGACTGGTCGGAATTCGAGGATTGGGCGGCCTTCGTCTCGCAGCCGGAGCACAGCCCCGAGGCGATCGAGGTATTCTCCGGCGTCCCGGCTGAGGAAATCCGCGGAGCCGCCCGGCTGTTTGCCACCGGCGGCAATGGCGCCATCTATTACGGTCTCGGCGTTACCGAGCACAGCCAGGGCTCGACGACGGTCATCGCCATTGCCAATCTTGCCATGGTCACCGGCAATATCGGTCGTGCGGGCGTCGGCGTGAACCCGTTGCGCGGCCAGAACAACGTTCAGGGCGCCTGCGATATGGGCTCCTTCCCGCACGAGCTTCCCGGCTATCGCCACGTCTCGGATGATGCAACGCGGGAAACCTTCGAGAAGCTCTGGGGCGTGACGATCTCTAACGAGCCAGGCCTTCGCATCCCCAACATGCTGGACGCCGCCGTCGATGGCTCCTTCAAGGGCATCTACATCCAGGGCGAGGACATTCTCCAGTCCGACCCCGACACCAAGCATGTGCAGGCTGGTCTTGCCGCGATGGAATGCGTTGTCGTGCAGGACCTGTTCCTGAACGAAACCGCGAACTATGCCCATGTCTTCCTGCCGGGCTCCACCTTTCTGGAAAAGGATGGCACGTTTACAAATGCCGAGCGCCGCATCAACCGAGTCCGCCGGGTCATGACCCCGCGCAACGGCTTGGCTGACTGGGAAGTGACGCAGAAGCTTGCCCAGACCATGGGGCTCGACTGGGCCTATTCGCATCCATGCGAAATCATGGACGAGATCGCCGCGACGACGCCGAGCTTCGCGCTGGTCTCCTATGACCATTTGGAGAAGATGGGTTCCGTGCAGTGGCCCTGCAACGAAAAAACCCCGCTCGGCTCGCCGATCATGCATATCGACGGCTTCGTGCGCGGCAAGGGCAAGTTCATCCGCACGGAATACGTCGCGACGGACGAAAAGACCGGGCCACGCTTCCCGCTGCTGCTCACCACCGGGCGCATCTTGAGCCAGTACAATGTCGGCGCGCAGACCCGGCGCACGGACAATGTCGTCTGGCACGAGGAGGACCGGCTGGAAATCCATCCGCACGACGCCGAAGTCCGCGGCGTGCGCGATGGCGACTGGGTGAAGCTGCAGAGTCGCTCCGGCGATACGACGCTGCGCGCGCTGATCACCGACCGCGTCGCGCCCGGCGTCGTCTACACGACCTTCCACCACCCGACGACGCAGGCCAATGTCATCACGACCGACTTCTCCGACTGGGCGACCAACTGCCCGGAGTATAAGGTAACAGCCGTCCAGATTTCGCCGTCGAACGGCCCGTCGCAATGGCAGATCGATTACGACGAACAGGCTCGCCACTCCCGCCGGATTGCTGGCAAGCTTGAGGCTGCGGAGTAGGGTGGAATGATGCGCTTGTGGCAAATACCCCCCTCTGTCGGCAGGGCCGACATCTCCCCCACAAGGGGGGAGATCAATCCTGGGCTGGCTTTCGAGCAAGATCTCTCCACAGCGATCTCCACCCTTGTGGGGGAGATGTCCGACAGGACAGAGTGGGGTGCCACACGCTCCATTCCGTCATGACCCAGTTCCAGCTCACCCAAACCGTCCCGGAGACCGCCTGCCGCAACGGCAAGCTCTCCCCCGGCTCGCGCGTCGTCCCCGAGGAGACCCCGATCGCGCTCTCCTATGGCGGCTCCACCCATGCGGTGATGATGGCGACACCCGGTGATCTCGAGGACTTTGCTGTCGGCTTCAGCCTGACCGAAGGCATCATCGCCGCTCCCGTCGAAATCGAATCGATCGAGGCCGTCGCCGACGGAAGCGGAATTGACCTGCAGATTATGCTCAAGGACGCGCAGAACGACGCGCTCACCGCCCGCCGCCGCCATATGGCTGGTCCGGTCGGTTGCGGTCTCTGCGGCATCGAATCCATCGAGCAGGCGGTGCGCAAGACGCCGTTGGTATCCGGTTCCTCATTGCGGTTGTCCGAACAGCAGATCATCGAGGCAGTTTCCCTGCTGCACGGCCAGCAGCCGCTACATTTCGAAACGCGCGCCGTACATGGCGCCGCCTTTTACGTGCCCGGCAAGGGCCTGATAGCCGTGCGCGAGGATGTCGGCCGGCACAATGCACTCGACAAACTGG
Organism: Pararhizobium gei; assembly: GCF_029223885.1. Taxonomy (NCBI): domain Bacteria; kingdom Pseudomonadati; phylum Pseudomonadota; class Alphaproteobacteria; order Hyphomicrobiales; family Rhizobiaceae; genus Pararhizobium; species Pararhizobium gei. The sequence continues at coordinate 3,855,389 of NZ_CP119409.1, forward strand.
TGGGCGCGGCCGCGCGCGCCGGTTACTCCGGAGCGGACGGTGCCGTGGTCGTCACAAGTCGGGTCTCCGTCGAGATGGTTCAGAAGACCGCGATCATCGGCAGTCCCTTCATCATCGCCATATCGGCTCCCACCGCGCTTGCCATCCGCACAGCAGATGAGGCCGGCATGACGCTGATTGCCTTGGTGCGCGGTGAGGATTTCGAGACTTTCACCCACCCTGACCGCATTCGATCCGGAGCTATCGCCGATGTCGCTTGATACCACCAATGGCAAACTCGTGCGCATGGCCAACCAGATCGCCACCTTCTTCAAGTCCCAGCCGGAAGCCGAGCGGGTCGAAGGCGTCGCAATCCATATTAACAAGTTCTGGGAGCCGCGCATGCGGCAGGCTTTCTTTAGCCTCATCGCGCGAGGTGACGCCGGGTTCGACCCTATCGTCATCGCCGCTGCCGCCCTGATCAAGCAACCCTATTCCGGCTCGGAAGGCGTTGGTACCGGGAGCGACGCTGCGAAAGGCGCCCCAGAGGGCAAAGGCACGGCTGCGGGCGAATCGCTGTCCGAACCAAGTATTCCGGAAAAGGCTTGAGTCCAAGAGCCGATTGGGATGAAATCGACATTGACGTCAGCGATTGATGCGCGTTGACAGAATGATCGACGACAGTGTCTTCTCGACGCCGTCGATCTCGCCGATCCTGTCGATGACGAGATCGAGTTCGCTGATCGACGATGCGGCAACGATGGCGATAAGATCGAAACTGCCGCTGACGGAATGCAGCATGCGCACGTCCTCAATGGCATGAAGCGCCTGCGTAACGCGCGCCAATGCCTTCGGCGCAAGCGTGATCATGACATGCGCCTTGACCAGACCTTTTTCGAAATCATCCGATAGACGCACACCATAGCCAGCGATCACCCCTGCCCGTTCCAGCCGTTCGATTTTCGCCTGCACGGTCGTCCGCGAAAGGCCAAGCCTGCGGGCGAGAAGAGCGGTTGGCATCCGGGCGTTCTCGCTAAGCATAGCCAGAAGCTGTCTGTCCTTCTCCATGACCGTCATTATGCCCACTCCCGACGGCATATTGCCGATTTTAACACTTCATTTCTAACAGACCGGCGCTTCATATCAACCACGGTCGCGTCGATAATGCCTTTAGACAAGCTACCAGGGGAACCAAATGAAAAACATCGTCGTTATAGGCGCCGGCAAAATCGGCTCGACCATCGCCCGGCTTCTTGCCCATTCCGGCGACTACCACGTGACCCTTGCAGATCGGAGCACCGAACAACTGGCTTTGCTCGAAAAGCATGAGGCAATCACCCCGGTCGAGATCGATATTGCCGACGGCAAGGCGCTGGTCGGCCTGCTCACCGGCAAATTCGCCGTGCTGAGCGCTGCTCCCTATCACCTAACGACGACCATTGCCGAAGCCGCAGCCAGTGCTTCTGTCCACTATCTCGATCTGACCGAGGACGTCGAATCGACACGCCGGGTCAAGGAAATCGCCGAAACCGCAACCACTGCCTTCATTCCGCAATGCGGCCTGGCGCCGGGGTTCATATCCATTGTCGCCAACGATCTCGCCAGCCGTTTCGATACGCTCGACAGTGTGCGCATGCGCGTCGGCGCCCTGCCGCAATATCCGTCCAATGCTCTGAACTATAATCTGACTTGGAGCACGGACGGCGTTATCAACGAATATATCGAGCCGTGCGAAGCGATCGTCGAGGGACAGTTGATCAAGGTACCGGCCCTCGAGGAGCGTGAGGAATTCTCCCTCGACGGCGTCACCTATGAGGCCTTCAACACCTCCGGCGGCCTTGGCACGCTGTGCGAGACATTGAAGGGCAAGGTGCGCACGCTCAACTATCGCACAATCCGCTATCCCGGCCATGCTGCAATCATGAAAGCCCTGCTGAATGATCTCGGGCTTCGCCATCGTCGCGAGGTTTTAAAGGATATTTTCGAAAACTCTCTGCCGTCGACCATGCAGGACGTCGTCATCATCTTCGTCACCGTGTCCGGCCGCAGGGATGGACGTCTGGTTCAGGAAACCTATGCCAACAAGGTCTACAGCGCCGTTATTGCCGGCCGCATGATGAGCGCCATCCAGATCACCACGGCCTGCAGTATCTGCGCCGTGCTCGACATGCTGGCCAAGGGTGATCTCCCGGCCAAAGGCTTCATCCGCCAGGAGGAAATCGGTCTGGATGCCTTCCTCAAGAGCCGCTTCGGCCACCACTACGAACAGAGAGCCTACGCGGACAAAATGGCAAGCTGACCTGCGGGGATAAGAAGACCATGGACCGCAACGCCCGGGATTGAAAAATCCCGGGCGTTTTCTTGTGCATGCTCGCTGAAAAGGGCTTCGATTCTCTGCCTCTGGAGCTCTGCTGCGCGAAACAGTCCGCCGGCAACAAAAAACCCCGCCGAAGCGGGGCTGAACAGTCGATGCATCGCCTCTGATCAGGCGGCGACGACAATACCGTTGAGCTGGGTCAATTCGGCGAGGAATTGTTCGAGACGAGTCTTATGCTCGTCGCTATGCGAACCTTCCTCGATCTCGCTCTTGGTTGCCTCGATACGCTTTTCGATGTGCTTGCTCTCCAACTCGCTCACCGGCACCGCCGATTCCGCAAGCAGCGTACAGCCGGTGGGCAGGATATCGGCAAATCCCCCGAACACCACGTAGCGGCTGACTGCACCATCCGCAGCCTTCACGGTCACGATGCCCGGCTTGATCGTCGTCATGACAGGCGCATGATTGGCCATCACGGTCATCTCGCCTTCCGTGGCCGGAATCACCACTTCACTGACCTGCGTGGAAAGCAGGAGACGTTCCGGAGAAACCAGTTCGAAATTGAAATCAGCCATGATCATTCGCTTCTTTTGGCACTGCCAGCACAGGTGCGCCGGCAAGTCATTCAATTCGCTGCGATCAACCGAAGTTTTCCCCGCAACGTCTGAAGATCACAGGCCAAGCGCAAGCCAAGCCCGTGATCGCAGTCAAATTCACGCGGCTTCAGCAGCCAGACGCTTGGCCTTTTCGATGGCTTCCTCGATGGAACCGACCATGTAGAAGGCGGCTTCCGGAAGATGATCGTATTCGCCATTGACGAGGCCCTTGAAGCCCTTGATCGTGTCTTCGAGCGCGACCAGCTTGCCCGGCGAACCGGTGAAGACTTCGGCGACGAAGAACGGCTGGGACAGGAAGCGTTCGATCTTGCGGGCGCGCGCAACGGCCAGTTTGTCTTCTTCCGACAGTTCGTCCATGCCGAGGATGGCGATGATGTCCTGGAGCGACTTGTAGCGCTGCAGGGTCGTCTGGACGCGGCGCGACACTTCGTAGTGTTCTTCGCCGACAACCATCGGGTCGAGCATGCGCGACGTTGAGTCGAGCGGGTCAACGGCCGGGTAGATGCCTTTTTCGGCGATCGAACGCGACAGAACGGTCGTTGCGTCCAGATGGGCGAACGAAGTAGCCGGCGCCGGGTCGGTCAAGTCGTCGGCCGGAACGTAGATGGCCTGAACGGACGTGATGGAACCCTTCGTCGTCGTGGTGATGCGTTCCTGCATCTGGCCCATGTCGGTGGCGAGCGTCGGCTGATAACCAACGGCCGAAGGAATACGGCCGAGAAGAGCCGACACTTCGGAACCTGCCTGGGTGAAGCGGAAGATGTTGTCCACGAAGAACAGAACGTCTTGGCCTTCGTCGCGGAACTGTTCGGCGATCGTCAGGCCCGTGAGGGCGACGCGGGCGCGGGCACCCGGAGGTTCGTTCATCTGGCCGTAAACGAGAGCAGCCTTGGAGCCTTCGCCGCCGCCATGCTTGTTCACGCCGGATTCGATCATTTCGTGGTAAAGGTCGTTGCCTTCGCGGGTGCGTTCACCGACGCCGGCGAACACCGAATAACCACCATGCGCCTTGGCGACGTTGTTGATCAGTTCCATGATCAGAACCGTCTTGCCAACGCCGGCGCCGCCGAACAGGCCGATCTTGCCGCCCTTGGCGTAAGGAGCCAGAAGGTCGACGACCTTGATGCCGGTCACGAGGATCTGCGCTTCCGTCGACTGTTCGACGTAGCTCGGCGCTTCCTGGTGGATCGAGCGCTTGCCGGACGTGATGAGCGGACCGGCCTCGTCCACCGGCTCGCCGATGACGTTCATGATGCGGCCGAGCGTTTCCAGACCGACGGGAACCGTGATCGGGGCGCCGGTATCTGTAACGGGCTGACCACGAACCAGACCTTCGGTGGAGTCCATGGCGATCGTGCGGACGGCGTTCTCACCGAGATGCTGTGCCACTTCAAGAACGAGGCGGTTGCCGTTGTTGTCGGTTTCGAGCGCATTCAGGATCGACGGCAACTGGCCTTCGTTGAACGAAACGTCGACAACGGCGCCGATGACCTGCGTCACGCGGCCGACTGCACCCGGTGCTGCGACAGCAACCGAGGTCGACACGGCTGCTGCTGCGGCCGGTTTGCGGGCGGCGGGCTTCTTTACTGCTGCCGTATCTGTGGGGGTAGCTGCCTTAGCCATAATTCTTACCCTCTTGTCCTAACCTTAGAGCGCTTCCGCGCCCGAAATGATTTCAATGAGTTCCTTGGTGATCTGAGCCTGGCGCTGACGATTGTACGATAGCGTCAGCTTGTTGATCATCTCACCGGCATTGCGCGTGGCGTTGTCCATCGCGCTCATCTTGGCACCCATTTCACCGGCAACGTTTTCGAGCAGAGCCCGGAAAACCTGCACCGAAATATTGCGCGGGATGAGATCGCTGAGGATTTCGCCCGCGTCGGGCTCGTATTCGTAGATCGCACCGGTATCGACGGCGGCTTCGGCAGGCACGGCGGCCGGGACGAGTTGCAGCGCTGTCGGTATCTGGCTGATGACAGACTTGAACTCGGAGTAGAACAGCGTGCAGACGTCAAACTCTTCCTTCTCGAAGAGACCGATGATCTTCTTTCCGATCAGGTCGGCATTCTCGTAGCCGATCTTCTTGACTTCACGCAGATCGACGCGGTCGATGATCAGCGAGGCAAATTCCCGGCGCAGAATGTCATAGCCCTTCTTGCCGACGCAGATGATCTTGACCGTCTTGCCTTCGGCAAGCAGCTTGCGCACGTGGTCGCGGGCAAAGCGGGCGATTTGGCTGTTGAAGCCGCCGCAAAGACCGCGTTCCGCCGTGCAGACCACCAGCAGATGCGTCTGGTCGCGACCAGTCCCGGTCATCAGCAATGGCGCGCTGTCGTCCGTCCCCACAGCCTGCGCGATGTTCGACAGAACAGCACTCATCCGCTGCGAATACGGCCTTGCAGCCTCGGCCGCTTCCTGGGCACGCCGAAGCTTCGCCGCGGCGACCATTTTCATCGCCTTGGTGATCTTCTGCGTCGCCTTGACGGAGGCGATCCTGTTTTTCAGATCCTTAAGTGAAGGCATCCGTTAATCCGTCCTTACTGGAACCCGATCAGGCGAAGGATTTCGCGAAGCTATCGAGAGCAGCCTTGAGCTTGCCCTTGGTGTCGTCGCTGATAGCCTTTTCCGTGCGGATCGTATCGAGAATGCCCTTGCCTTCGGAGCGCATGTAAGAAAGCAGGCCCTGTTCGAAGGCACCGATCTTGTTGACCGCAACCTTGTCGAGATAGCCATTGACGCCGGCGAAGATCACGGCGACCTGCTCTTCCGTCTTCAGCGGCGAGAACTGCGGCTGCTTCAGAAGTTCGGTCAGGCGCGCACCGCGGTTCAGCAGGCGCTGCGTTGCAGCGTCGAGGTCGGAACCGAACTGCGCGAAGGCAGCCATTTCGCGATACTGGGCAAGCTCGCCCTTGATCGAACCGGCAACCTGCTTCATCGCCTTGACCTGAGCGGCCGAACCGACGCGGGAAACCGACAGACCGACGTTCACCGCCGGGCGGATGCCCTGGTAGAACAGGTCCGTTTCAAGGAAGATCTGGCCATCAGTGATCGAGATCACGTTGGTCGGAATGAACGCGGACACGTCGTTGCCCTGCGTTTCGATAACCGGCAGAGCCGTCAGCGAGCCAGCGCCATTGGCGTCTGAAAGCTTTGCGGCGCGCTCGAGCAGACGCGAGTGCAGATAGAAAACGTCGCCCGGATAGGCTTCGCGGCCCGGCGGGCGGCGCAGCAGAAGCGACATCTGGCGATAGGACACGGCCTGCTTCGACAGGTCGTCATAGCCGATAAGGGCGTGCATGCCGTTGTCGCGGAAATATTCACCCATCGCGCAGCCGGCGAACGGTGCAAGATACTGCATCGGAGCCGGATCTGATGCAGTAGCGGCAACGATGATCGAATATTTCAGTGCGCCGCGCTCTTCGAGCACCTTGACGAACTGGGCAACCGTCGAACGCTTCTGGCCGATGGCGACATAGACGCAATACAGCTTCTCAGCATCCGGGCCATTGTCGTGAATGGCCTTCTGGTTGAGGATCGTGTCGAGAATGATCGCGGTCTTGCCGGTCTGGCGGTCACCGATGACCAGCTCGCGCTGGCCGCGGCCGACCGGGATCAGAGCATCAATCGCCTTCAGGCCTGTCGACATCGGCTCATGAACCGACTTGCGCGGGATGATACCCGGAGCCTTGACGTCGACGCGCGAGCGGCGCGTTGCGTTGATCGGGCCCTTGCCGTCGATCGGATTGCCGAGCGCGTCGACGACGCGGCCCAGCAGTTCCGGACCAACCGGAACGTCTACGATGGCGCCTGTGCGCTTGACGATGTCGCCTTCCTTGATGCCGCGGTCAGCACCGAAGATAACGACACCGACATTGTCGGCTTCGAGGTTCAGCGCCATGCCACGAATTCCGCCCGGGAATTCCACCATCTCACCGGCCTGGACATTGTCCAGACCGTAGACGCGGGCAATACCGTCACCGACGGAAAGCACCTGACCGACTTCGGAGACAACTGCCTCCTGGCCGAAATTTTTAATTTGATCTTTAAGAATTGCGGAAATTTCCGCGGCGCGGATATCCATCAGCCGACCTCTTTCAGTGCAAGCTTAAGGCTCGAAAGCTTTGTGCGAAGGGAAGTGTCAATTTGGCGGGACCCGACCTTGACGATCAAACCACCGAGAATAGAAGGATCAACAGTGACGTTGACCGCTACGTCTTTGCCGGTGACGCCCTTGAGCGCCGCCTTCAATTCCTGTGTCTGCGCCTCATCGAGCACATGGGCCGAAGTCACGTCTGCGGCAACCTCGCCCCGATGACGGGCGGCAGTTTCGCGATAGGACTTGACGATGCCGGGCACCGCAAAGAGGCGGCGATTGCGCGCAACCACCTTCAGAAAATTACCGACCAGACCCGTAATGCCGGCCTGCTGAATGATCGCGGAAATGGCTTTGAACTGGTCGTCGGCAGAAAAGATCGGGCTGACGATAAGACGCTTCAGATCGGCGCTTTCGTCGATCAACGACTGGAACCTGTCCAGATCGGATCCGACGCTCTCCACCGATCCCGCTTCCAGCGCAAGATCGAAAAGCGAAGACGCGTATCTTTCTGCAACACCGGAAATAAGCTGGGATGTGTCTGCCACGGGCACAAGCTTCTCTGATTTTAATTCGAGCGTGAAGCCTGCGGAGAACCGTAAACCCAACGCTTTGAATCTGTTGCGATATTTATTGAGGTATCCAAGCCGGGCGGCTCGCGTCCCCCACAAGTCGCGGTTCGTCTAGCATAGGATATCTGGACTCGCAACACGCGAACGGCAGGAATGCACGATAAGTCGCAATCCTTTCGGCCAAATTTCGCCAAAATGCAGGTATGAGCTGCCGCGATCGTGTTATGCCTGCTTAAAATTTACTTAGACAAGGCCGAAAACATAGGCGAGCGGCAAGCCCGCAAGAGACGCCTGCGCGGCCAGAAACAACCAGTTGGCGATCGTATTGCCGCCATCGGACAGCATGGAAAGAATACGTCCGAACGCTGCGAGCGCAAATGCGGCGCCAAGAGCGAGATAGACCATGGGCTGCGCTAAAAGCAGCGCCGCAAGGCCCAGTCCCAAGTGGAAACCACCCATCGTCGAGCGCGCCTCGGCAAATCCTCCGCGCCGCCCCTCCCGAACGTCTATTCCCAGCGCGCGAAAAGCCAGACGCGGCGCAAAAAGGAAAACAAGCCCGATAAGCGCGGTGACGGCGGCTGCGCAAAAGGCCAGGAACTCTCCCGTTTCTGTTGGAATGTAGAACTCCATAGCATTCTCCTGTTCAGGCGATGGCTGTGATGTAACGCAACATTCTTTGAAAAGGAATCGGTTACGGTTGCGGTTGGAAATACGAAGGTTCGCCGGTCACCGGATAAGGAAACTTCAACCTACAAAAAACTCTGCGGATCGATATCCAGCTGGACACTCACCGACCCGCGCATCTTCGGCCCGTTGGCCATCATTGTCTTCACGAAGGCCTGCATGTCACTGTTGCGGCGCCCGTGGACCAGAAGCCGGAAACGGTGCCGACCGCGGATGAGAGCGAGTGGCGCCTCCGCCGGCCCCAGAATGCTGATACCGCCGACCTTGGGTGCAGCCTGGCGCAAACCACGCGCATGGCTCTCGGCATCGGCGCGGGTGTCGGCCGACACGATAATCGAGGCGAGACGGCCGAAGGGCGGCAGAAGCGCTTTCTCGCGCTCGCCAATCTCTCGCTCGTAGAACGCTGCCGAATCGCCGGAAACAATGGCCTGCATCACCGGGTGCTGCGGCTGATAGGTCTGCAGCAGGCCAAGGCTCTTCAACCCCGTGCGCCCTGCCCGCCCCGTGACCTGGCTGAGCAACTGAAACGTGCGTTCCGCCGCGCGCGGATCGCCATTGGCAAGGCCGATATCGGCATCGACGATGCCCACGAAAGTCATCATCGGAAAATTATGCCCCTTCGCCACCAGTTGCGTGCCGACGACGATGTCGGCCTCGCCTTTCGCAATCGCTTCCAGCTCCAGCCGCAGCCGTTTGACGCCCATAAGGTCGGAGGAGAGCACGATGGTGCGTGCATCGGGAAAATGCCGGTCGACTTCTTCCGCGATACGCTCGACGCCCGGCCCGCAGGCAACGAGGTGATCGAAGGTGCCGCATTCCGGACAACTGTCCGGGGTGCGCTCCGCATGCCCGCAATGATGGCATTGGATCTGGTTGCGAAAGCGGTGCTCGACCAGCCAGCTCGAACAATCCGGGCACTGGAACCTGTGGCCGCAAACACGACACAGAGTCAGGGGCGCATAACCCCGCCTGTTGAGGAAGAGAAGCGCCTGCTCGCCGCGCTCCACCGCCTTGCCGACATGGCGCAGCATTACCGGCGACAGAAAGCCGCCGCGCTCCGGTGGGTGCTTGCGCATATCGATCAGGCCGAGATCGGGCAGAGCGGCATCGCCGAAGCGGGTTGGCAGGTGAATCGGCTTGTAGCGGCCGAGATCGCCATTGACCCGGCTTTCGACCGACGGTGTCGCCGAAACGAGGACAATGGGGAAATCGGCGATCCGGGCACGCACCACCGCCATGTCGCGGGCATTGTAGAAGACGCGGTCCTCCTGCTTGTACGCAGGGTCATGTTCTTCGTCGACGACGATCAGGCCGAGATTTTCAAACGGCAGAAACAGCGCGGAGCGCGCGCCGGCGACCACGCGAACGCCGCCTTCCGTCACCTGCCGCCAGACCTTTTCGCGCATGCGCGGCGCGAGATCCGAATGCCATTCGGCAGGCTTGGTGCCGAAACGGTCCTGGAAACGCTCCATGAAGCTGGCCGTCAGGGCGATTTCCGGCAACAGGATCAACACCTGCCGGCCGGCCTTCAGCGTGGCCGCGATCGCCTCGAAATAGACCTCGGTCTTGCCGGAGCCGGTAATGCCGTCGATCAGAGCGACGGAGAAGCCGCCAACCTCGACGCTTTCGAGGAGATCGAGAGCCGCCTGTTTCTGCGGTCCTTCGAGCCGGTGCTCGGCATAGTCGGGATCCGGCACTGCCACGACCGGCGGCGGTGACATGAAGATGGTTTCGAACACGCCCTGCGCCGTCAACCCGTCGATCACACTGGACGACGTGCCCGCCGCGTGGGCAAGGCCGGACCGCGTCCAGGCAAACCCATTGTCGGCCGCCGCGATCACCCGCTGCCGGGCCGGCGTGTTCCGCTCGGGTCGCAGTTCGGTCAGGCGCAGACCCTCGACCATGGGCTCGGGATCGAAGGCCGCCGGCGCGCGCAAGGCCATGCGGGCGACGAGGCCGGGGGGGGACACCGTATAGGCGGACACCCAGTCCAGGAAAGCACGCATCTCCCTCGTCAGCGGGGGGCAGTCGAAAACCTGCGTGATGGCCTTGAGCTTCTTTGGATCGACATCGTCGCCCCCGCTGCCGTCCCAGACGACGCCCACCACCTGCCGGGGGCCGAGCGGGACCTGGACGATCGATCCCGCTTGGACGGCCATTCCCTCCGGCACCACATAAGAGTATGGTTTCATAGCCGGCATCGGCACCAGAACGGGCACGGCCCGGCGGGAAAACAGGCCGTCAAACAAATCGGTCGAATCTTCGGTCATCGGTCGTGACCTTGCCTCCGGATTGCGTTAAAGAAAACCCCGAAACAGCAAAGCAGCCAGCACATCGCCCCCGGGCGCCGAAAGGGAGAATCCCATGAAGTTTTTTGTCGATACAGCCGATGTCAATGAAATCCGTGAGTTGAACGACCTCGGTCTCGTCGACGGCGTGACGACCAACCCTTCGCTGATTCTCAAGTCCGGCCGCAACATTGTGGAAGTGACCAAGGAAATCTGCGGTATTGTCGAAGGCCCGGTTTCTGCCGAAGTGGCTGCCACCGATTACGAGACAATCATGAAGGAAGCGGCGGTCATTGCAAAGATCGCCGACAATATCTGCATCAAGCTGCCACTGACGCTGGACGGCCTCAAGGCCTGCAAGAACCTGTCGTCCGACGGCCACCTGACCAACGTGACCTTGTGCTTCTCGGCCAACCAGGCCCTGCTCGCCGCCAAGGCCGGCGCCACCTTCGTCTCGCCCTTCGTCGGCCGCCTCGACGATATCGCCTTTGATGGGATGGAACTGATCCGCGAAATTCGCCAGATCTTCGACAATTACGGCTACGAGACAGAAATCCTTGCCGCCTCGATCCGCACCGTGAACCACGTCAAGGAAGCTGCCCTCATCGGCGCTGACGTCATCACCGCCCCGCCTGCAACATTGAAGGCGCTGGTCAAGCACCCGCTGACGGAAGCCGGCCTTGCCACCTTCCTCGCCGACTGGGCGAAGACCGGCCAGAAGATCGCCTGACATTTTTATATTTCAAGATCAAATAGCCCTGCGAGAGATCGCGGGGCTATTTTTTGTTCAGGGTGGTGATGCCGTATCGACTGACCAGACGCGCCTTCAAAGACAGGCTATGCTGCCTGCCTCGTTGGGACTCTGCCGGCACTGGAAATGTTGAAGCGTGCCGTGGCGCGGTTAAGATCTTGAACCTCGTCGCTGAGTTCGCGGCATGCGGCATTGGTCTCTTCGACCATGGCAGCGTTCTGCTGTGTCATCTGGTCCATGCGATGCAGGGCCGCACCGACCTCGGATAGAGCCTGGCTCTGCTGTTGCGCCGCAGTCTCGATCCCGCCGATCAGACCGGTAACCTGAAGGACGTGTGCCTCAAGACCAGTGAGCGCTTCGCCGGTTTGATTGACAAGTTTCACACCGCCCGCCACCTCGAGGGCCGAAGCCTCTATAAGCGCCGAGATTTCGCGCGCCGCCTTTGCGGATCGCCCGGCCAGTTCGCGGACCTCCTGCGCGACAACTGCAAAGCCCTTGCCCGTCTCACCGGCCCGCGCCGCCTCCACACCGGCATTTAGCGCCAAAAGATTGGTCTGAAAGGCAATCTCGTCAATAACGGAAATGATCTGGCGAATTTGCGATGACGAGCCAGCAATGCGTTCCATCGCCAATACCGCGTCACGCACAACGACAGAAGATCTCTCCGTGCCGCTCCGGGCGGCGGCCATGACGCCACTGGCCTCCTGCGCCCGTTCCGTCGAATGGCGCACAGCCACCGTAATCTGATCGAAGGCGGAGGCAGTCTGCTCAAGAGACGCCGCCTGCAATTCGGTTCGCTTGGCCAGGTCGCTTGTCGCGCCTGCGATTTCCGAGGAATTGGTCTGCAAACGTGCCGTGGTTTGCGACACAACGGCAATTGTCCCGGCCAACTGTTCGACGCCGCCGTTGAACTTGGTGCGAAGCTCCTCGTATTCCGCTGCAAAGGGCTCTCCAATGCGGATCGAAAGGTCGCCGCCGGCGAGATGTTCCAGCGCAAAGGTCAACTGCTGAATCACCCTGAGCCGCTTTGTCTCCTCGTCCTGTTTCTGGTGCGCTGTTGCGGCGTCGTGTTCATCCTGTTTTCGGCGGTCTTCCTCCATTCGTTGACGTGCGCTGCGGCGCTCGATCGCGGCTTCGCGGAAAACCAAAACGGATTTTGCAACCGCGCCGATTTCGTCCGAACGTTCCACAAAAGGGATGCGCTGGTCATAGTCCCCTGCCGCGAGGATCTGCATATAAGCCGACATGGCCGCAAGTGGCTGAACCGCCCGTCGGCGGAAAAACCAGAGACCGGCAAGCAGCAGGCAAACGGAAACAATCGAGCTGGTGAATGAAGCGGCGGAAAGTGCGGTTGTTTCCGATGCCGCGCCTGCTTCCTGCTCCTTCAGAAATCCATCCGCCATGGCAACGAGTTCATTCACTGCCGCCTCATGATGATGGAAACTTGTTTTGATCTCGGCGAGACCTCGTGCGGCCGCCGGGACGTCGCCGCTCGAAAACAGCAAAAGAAATTTTTCCATCGCAACCCAAAAGAGGTCCCCGCGTGCCAGGACGTCGTTCTCCAGCTTAAACATCAGCGAACCGGGAGCGGTAGAAGACTTCCAGTAGAGACGGCGATCCTCGAAGGCCTTTTTCAGCCCGGCAATCTTGTTGAGATTTTCTCGGGCAAGTTCTGGATTGGCCACGGCTTCCATGGCCAGCATATAGGATTCCACCGTGTAAAGCGGCGGCGGCAGGATGTCTGCTATGAGGTCCTTGCCGTAGATGATCTGCGTATAGACCGGCCCGCTGACCCGCAGTTTGTTAAAGGCATAGGTCTTGATGCCGATGGAAAGCATCAGGCCGGCGACGACAACAGCACCGAAGACAACGAGGCCCCGGGCGATGGTCAGCTTCATCTAATCCTCCGCAGAAAAGCACGGCATGTCGCGCCATCAAAGTTCAATTGAAATATAAGCTTGAAGCAATTCCGGATTCCGCCAGAAAGGATCCTGTGGCCTCATGCAACCGGCTGACCGCCAACATGGGTCATCCAGCAGATTTTGCTGGGGACAAAAATAGCGGATATTGGTTACCCCAATCTTAAGCGATCACTGAAACAGGCTCTCGGTGACCGCGATCGAGGGCTAGAACGGCTTCATTGGAATAGGTCCGAACGAGGCATCCTCATTCAGTGCCAGATCGAACACCGTGTGGCGCTCCAGAGCCCGCGTCACCTCGACCGGATCCCCGTCCAGCGCATCGGGCTGGATCAGGCTGCCGATGGTAAAGTCGAACACGTCGCCCTTCTTGTTCAAAAGCTCGTGGAACACGGTCATGTCGCGCAGTTCGGTCGACCATTTGGCCAGCCAGTAGAACAATCCGGAATTGCGGGCCGAGATATGCACGGGGAGGATCGGCATATTGTATTTGCGGACGAAGCTGATCGCCGAGGTCTTCCAGGGTCGCTCGTTGAGCCTTCCGTCCGCCCAGTAGGCGATGCGGCCGGAGGGGAAGAGCACGGTCGCCTTGCCCTCGGAAATCGCCCGGTTGGTGATCTGCAACGTTTCGCGCGCCTTCAGCTTGCTCTTGTGCTCGTCGCGCCATTCGACAGGGATGACCATCTCCACGAAGCGCGGATTGACCCTGATCGCATCGCGATTGGCAAAGAACATCATGTCCGGACGGCGATGCTTCAGAAGGTCATACATGGCGATGCCATCGGCAATGCCCGTGGGATGATTGCTCACCAGGAGAAACCCACCCTTTTCGGGAATGCGGTCAGCATTGCGGACGCGGATGTCGAGCGCCAGCATATCGCTGAGATACTGGAAGGCCTGGAACCCCGGCAGATTGGCCACGCCATCTGCAAATTCGATGGCCTTGCGATAGTTGAGCATCGTGTAGAGAAACGGCCGTATGACGGGCCAGAGCGGATGCCGGACGATGCGCTGCCCGCGTTCGGCAATCAGCATGTCGACGATATGGCCGGGTTGCCCCTGCGAAACCAGAGCGACCGTCTCTGCGAAGGAACTCAACCCGCCTGAGGAACCGCGTCTTGCCATCGTATCCCGCCTCGTCTGCCCTTGAGCTATCGCAGGTGAATATGATCCGAACATGACATTTTCCAAGAGCCGTTAGCAAAAACCTAAGTTCCGTTCCGGCAGGATCGGGACTTAGGCATTCCGTGGAGCCCGCTATGAACGACCTGATCATCATCGGCCATCCGGACCTCATGGCGGAGCGGCAGCGTTGGCTGGCCGCCCTTGGTGAAGAGCGCCGTCTTTCGCCGAAAACAGCGGAAGCCTACGAACGCGATACGCGCCAGTTCCTGCATTTCCTGACCGGTCATTTGGGCGGACCGGCCCGGTTGAGCGACATCAGCGCCCTGCGGCCCGGCGACCTGCGTGGCTTTCTTGCGGCCCGCCGCAAGGATGGTGCCGGTGCCCGCACGCTGGGTCGCGGAATGGCGGGCCTACGCTCCTTCCTGCGGCATCTCGAAAAAAAGGGGCTCGCCAATGCCGCCGGCGCCGCTGCCGTGCGCTCCCCCAAGCAGCCGAAATCCTTGCCAAAGCCGTTGAGCGACACGGATGCGCTAATGATTGTCACCAACGGCGCGCAGCTATCCGGGGAACCCTGGATCGCCGCACGCGATGCCTGCGTTCTCACGCTCCTTTATGGCTGCGGCCTTCGAATTTCCGAGGCGCTCGACCTGACGCCGCAGGATTTTGCCGGCGCACCGTCTTCGCTGCGCATTCTCGGCAAGGGCGGCAAGACTCGGATCGTTCCACTCCTATCCATGGCCCTGGATGCCGTACGCGCTTACGAAGCGCTCTGCCCCTTTCATCTCGCCACAGATGGCCCCCTGTTTCGCGGCGCCAAGGGCGGCAAGCTTCAGCCGGCAATCATTCAACGGGAAATGCAGAAACTACGCGGCGCGCTTGGACTGCCGGATACCGCGACCCCGCATTCCCTTCGCCATTCGTTCGCGACCCATCTTCTGGCCGGCGGCGGCGATCTCAGGACCATTCAGGAGCTTCTCGGACATGCGAGCCTCTCGACGACGCAGGTCTATACCGGCGTCTCGTCCTCGCGTCTGCTGGAAATCTACGACCGGGCGCATCCCCGCGCCTGACAATGGCGTCGATCCCGCGTTAACCATTTTCGTTAAACGTGCCGTGACACCTGTCCCTTAAAAATCGAGCGGCAGGCATTCGTTGCGATGGAATGAATCATGATTGAAATCTGGGCAAGACCGGCACGCGCCGTGGCGGAAAAATTCGGCAACGATGTCCTTGCCCTGATTGGCACGCTGCATGTTCTGGCGGCGATGAGCCTCATTCTCATGCTTCTGTCGATCCTGCCGGCCCAGGCGGCAACCGGCGAAAGCTGCGGTGGCAAAAACCTTATCGCCCAGATGAAGTCATCGGATCCGGCGCGCTATGAAACGCTCGAAAAGCAGGCGGCCGCAACGCCGAACGGCAAAGGTCTGTTCTGGAGGATCGAGAAGCCGGGCGTCTCCCCATCCTATTTGCTCGGCACGATGCATGTCACCGACCCGCGCGTGCTGGCCATGCCGAAAGGCGCAAGCCAGGCCTTCGCGACGGCAAAGACCGTCATCATCGAATCCGACGAGGTCGTTGACGAAAGAAAGGCCGCGGCGGCCATCATGATGCAGCCGGGACTGACCATGTTTGCGGAGGGAAAGACGATCAAGGACTTTCTTCCGGCGGAGGATCAGCAGAAGTTGGCGGCAGGCCTCAGACAACGCGGCATCCCGCTCGCGGCCGTGGCCAGAATGAAACCGTGGATGATTGCAAGCTTTGTGGCGCTTCCCGCCTGCGAAATGAGCCGCAAAGCCGCCGGCGCGTCCTTTCTCGACAAGAAGCTCGCTGAGGACGCCTTGACACAGGGGAAAACCCTCAAGGGGCTCGAAACCATGGTCGAGCAATTGAAGGCGATCGATGCGCTGCCCGTCCAGCTTCATCTCGACGCCCTGATCGAGACGCTCGATCTCGGCGAAACCTTGGCCGACGTCATGGAAACAACGACGGAACTCTATCTGTCCGGCGATACGGGCATGGTCATGCCGCTGATGAGGGCGGTATCGAAACAAGAATCAGCTGATGACAGCGCGAACTATGCAGATTTCGAGCAACGGATCATCATCGACCGCAACCGGGTCATGGCAAGCCGCGCCAAGCCGATCCTCGACGGCGGCTCCGTATTCATGGCCGTGGGGGCGCTGCATCTTCCAGGCGCGGACGGCCTGATTGAACTTCTGCGAAAAGACGGATTTACGGTTTCAAGCTTTACCGTCGTCAACTGAACAACCGAGCCAGTCGCAGACGATCGTGACCGGACTATACGGCCATCGTTCCGCCATGCATCCCCAATATTGCGCGAAACTCTTGCATCGGCGCGGCCTCTCTGCCTTTTTGCAGCCTGAAGGTCAAAACGCGCGTGATTCGCGCCGATGCTGCGTCCGCCCGGTCATGAGTTGGCGGAATGCGACAGGGGCAGAGTGCCAGGAGAGATATGATGACAGAGATCAAGAAACCCGTGATTTCGGAAATGAGACCGAAGATCACTGTCATCGGCGTCGGCGGCGGTGGCGGCAATGCCATCAACAACATGATCGCGGAAGGCCTGCAGGGCGCCGATTTCGTCGCGGCCAATACCGATGCCCAGGCGCTCACCATGTCGAAGGCGCCGCGGCTGATCCAGCTCGGCGCGCAGGTGACCGAAGGGCTTGGGGCAGGTTCGCTTCCGGAAGTGGGCCGCGCGGCAGCCGAAGAATCGATTGACGAGATCATGGACCATCTTGGTGGCACGCATATGTGCTTCGTGACTGCCGGCATGGGCGGCGGCACCGGCACGGGTGCAGCGCCGGTGATCGCTGCCGCGGCCCGCAAGGCTGGCATCCTCACCGTCGGCGTCGTCACCAAGCCATTCAGCTTCGAGGGCAAGCGTCGCATGCAGGCGGCCGAGGAAGGCATTGAGCGGCTGCGTGAAGCGGCCGACACCGTCATCGTCATCCCCAACCAGAACCTTTTCCGGATCGCAGACGCCAAGACAACCTTCGCCGATGCCTTCGTAATCGCTGACCGCGTTCTCTATTCCGGCGTCGGCTGCATCACCGATCTGATTGTCAAGGAAGGCCTGATCAATCTCGACTTTGCCGATGTCAAATCGGTGATGAAGGGCATGGGCCGGGCCATGATGGGAACGGGCGAAGCAAGCGGTGACGGCCGTGCATCAAAGGCAGCCGAAGCCGCGATCGCCAATCCCTTGCTCAGCGAAGTTTCGATGAAAGGCGCCAGAGGCGTCCTGATCTCGATTTCCGGCGGATCGGACATGACCCTGTTCGAGGTAGACGAAGCGGCCACGCGCATCCGCGAGGAGGTCTACGAGGACGCGGACATCGTCGTCGGCGCCATCTTCGACAAGAATCTGGATGGGGTTTTCCGTGTCTCCGTGGTGGCCACCGGTCTCGATCAGCAAGCTCCGGGTGCGGACGGCGGATCGCGGCCTGCGGCGGCGAACGGAACTATCGACCCGAACAGGTCGTCCACGCTCCAGTAACATCGGTACGATTACCGTGTGCTCCGAACGTCCGTGCCATGCGGAACAAAGGTCCTGCTTCAATGAAGCCCTGACCATATTACATTTGCTAATGTAAATGGCTGCCCCGGACCTGATCCGGCACATTTGCCATTATTCACTGTGAAGCCGCGCACTGCGCACGCAGGCGCGGCTTCGAGCGTTGTCGTCGATTACATGTGGATCGGTTTGAAGAAGGTCGCCAGCGCTGCTTCCTTGACAGCTTCCGACATGGTCGGGTGCGCATGGCAGGTGCGGCCCAGATCTTCGGACGATCCGGAAAATTCCATCAGCACGGCAATTTCGTGGATCATTTCGCCTGCCCCGAAGCCGATGATATGGCCGCCGAGAACACGGTCCGTTTCCTTGTCAGCAAGGATCTTCACGAAACCGTCCGTTGCCAGCATCGCGCGGGCACGACCATTGGCGGTGAACGGGAACTTGCCGATCTTATAGGCAATGCCGGCCGCCTTCAGTTCCTCTTCCGTCTTGCCCACCGAAGCGACTTCGGGTTGCGTATAGACAACGCTCGGAATGACATCGTAGTTCACATGGCCGGCCTGGCCTGCAATGATTTCGGCCACGGCAACGCCCTCGTCTTCCGCTTTATGGGCGAGCATCGGGCCACGCACAACGTCACCCAGCGCATAGATGCCAGGGACACTCGTCAGGAAGTGATTGTCGATTTCGACGCGGCCGCGCGCATCCATGGCGACACCGGCTTCTGCAAGACCGAGACCATCCGTGAACGCCTTGCGGCCGGTTGCAATCAACACGACATCGGCGTCAATCGACTGGGCATCGCCGCCCTTGACCGGCTCGAAGGTCACCTTGGCGCCGGTCTCCGCCTTTTCGACCCCGGTTACCTTGGCACCGAGCTTGAAATCGATGCCCTGTTTCGCAAGCAGGCGCTGGAACTGCTTCGATACTTCGCCGTCCATGCCGCCCAGGATGGTATCGAGATATTCAACGACCGTGACCTTGGCGCCAAGACGCGACCAGACGGAGCCAAGCTCCAGCCCGATGACGCCGCCACCGACGACGACCATCGTCGCCGGCACTTTTTCAAGACCGAGGCCGCCCGTGGACGACACGATGATGGTCTCGTCGATATCGACCTGCACGCCCGGAATGCCCGCAACATCCGATCCCGTGGCGATGACGATGTTCTTCGTCTCGATGATCTGTTCTTCACCGGCGTCGTTGGTAACTGAGACTTTGCCTTGCGCGACAACTTTTCCGGTGCCTTGGAAAGCATCGATCTTGTTCTTCTTGAACAGGAAGGCAACGCCGTCGACGTTTGACTTTACGGTTGCATCCTTGTGCGCCAGCATCTTGGGCAGGTTGAGCGTCGGCGCGGGAACTTCAACCCCCAGATCGGCAATGGTATGGCCTGTCTGGTGGAAGACTTCCGACGCGTGAAGCAGAGCCTTTGACGGAATGCAGCCGATATTGAGGCAGGTACCGCCATAGGTGGCGCGTTTCTCTATGACGCCGACCTTGAGACCGAGTTGGGCCGCCTTCACGGCGCAAACATAACCGCCGGGTCCGGTACCGATGACAATAAGATCATAAGACATGGAAAAGTCCTTTATGAGAGCGGCTATCGTCCACCGCTGACGTTGAGAATAGCGCCCGTGATATAAGACGCCGAAGGTGAAATCAGATAGAGAACGGCGTCGGCAATTTCCTGCGCAGTGCCCGGCCGCTTCATAGGAACGCTCGGTGCAAGGTCGCGGGCGCGATCCGGAAGCCCGCCTGAGGCATGAATGCCGGTGTCGATAATGCCGGGCCGCACCGCATTGACGCGAATGCCGTCTTCCGCCACCTCACGCGACAGGCCGATGGTGAACGTGTCGATGGCGCCCTTGCTGGCGGCATAATCGACATATTGCCCGGCCGACCCGAGAACCGCCGCCATGGACGATATATTGACGATGACGCCGCCTTTGCCGCCGCGACGAACCGACATGCGCCGCACCGCCTCCGCCGCGCAGAGGATCGATCCCGAGACGTTGACCTCCAGCATGCGTTGCAGCCGCGCTGCGGTAATCTCGTCGATCCGGGCCTTCATGCCAACGATGCCGGCATTATTGATCAACCCGTCCAACCGGCCGAAAGTCTGGTCCACCGCTGCGAAAATGGCGCTTATGCCCACTTCGCTGCCGACATCGCCTTCGACAGCGACCGCCTTCCCGCCCGCCGCCTCTATTTGAGTGACGACAGCGTCGGCGGCCGACCGGTTGGACGCGTAGTTGACCGCGACGGCCCAGCCGTTTGCAGCAGCAGAGAGGCAGACGGCAGCACCGATGCCGCGACTGCCGCCGGTAACCAGAAGAACGGGCTGATCGCTTGATGTCATTGCAAGCACCGCTTGAAGGTCAGAGCATCCCAAGGTGCAATCTTTGCTTGTCCCCAAATAGGGGAATTACGCAAGGCAGGCCCAAAATCCGGCAAGAGCAGTTGCGCGGCGGCGGCAGACCCTTCTGCCGGCAAAGACGCTACTTTGCCCTCCAAACTTACGGAATAGATCACACCTTCCCAGATGGTACAGGCAGCGATGTCATCGCCGGTCACGTCGCCTTCGGGGCACTTGTTCATGATCATGCCGTTCGGCCGGACCGGCTCGCCCGACTGCATCACGATGCCGTCAAGCACCAGATCGGTCCCGGCAATTCCGATTTTGAAATGATTGCTTGTCGCCGCGCTGGCGGAACCCACAGGTTCGAAGCGAAGTTCATAGGCGCTATCCGCGTCGCCATAGACCGCCTTTTCCTGCACGCAGTCCACAGCCAGTGCCGGTGACATCGTCAGCATAGCTGCAAACACGGATACGGGAGCGGCGAAACGCATGCTCAAGCGGCCTCCTCTCTCGCCAGACCGGCTCCGCGGGAAGAAATTGCGAAAGCGAGGATTACCAGCGAAACACGTTCGATCAGATAGGGATGCACGCCTGTGTCTCCGGTCGTTTGCGGGTCCGATATCCGTCAGAAGATAAGCACGCCCGTCATGACGAGCAAGCCGATGATCGAGCCAACCCATACGAGGGAGCGGACATAAGGAACGCCGGCCAGATAAAGCGGAATATAGATAATCCGGCAGATCATCCAAAGCCAGGCCCCCATCAGTCCCCAGCCGCCCGGCTCGCCCGCAACGGCCAGCGCCAAGGCAAGCCCGACAAAGGCGGGGTAGGTCTCCTGAAAATTTGCCGACGCACGGGCGGACCTGCCGGCGATCTTACCCTCGGGTTTATTGCTCCCGTCACGCGGACCGGCATTCCATGCCGATCCGAGTTCGCTTGTTGCGGTCATGCCTTGAAGACCGACGTGGAAAACAAGCAGCACCACGCTCCATCCAAGGAGCGTGAGAAATGGCGAGGCTGCCAGTTCTGCCGTATCCATGCGTGACGCTCCTTACAGGTCCAGAACCAGACGTTCAGGGTCTTCCAGGCTTTCCTTGACACGGACCAGGAAGGTAACTGCTTCCTTACCGTCCACCATCCGGTGATCGTAGGAGAGCGCCAGATACATCATCGGGCGGATGACGATCTGACCGCCGACGACAACGGGACGTTCCTGGATTTTGTGCATCCCGAGGATGCCGGACTGCGGCGCATTCAGGATCGGCGAGGACATCAGCGAACCGTACACTCCGCCGTTCGTGATCGTGAAGGTGCCGCCCTGCATGTCGGCCATGGACAGAGAGCCATCACGAGCGGACTTGGCAAGGCGACCGAGATCCTTCTCAATTTCGGCGATCGACATCTGGTCGGCATCGCGAATGACCGGGACAACCAGACCCTTGTCGGTGCCGACCGCCATGCCGATATGGCAGAAATTCTTGTAGACGATATCGGTCCCGTCGATCTCGGCATTCACAGCAGGAATTTCCTTGAGCGCATGTGTCACGGCCTTGGTGAAGAAGCCCATGAAACCGAGCTTGACGCCGTGCTTCTTCTCGAACAGATCCTTGTAGCGATTGCGCAGGTCCATGACGGCCGACATGTCCACCTCGTTGTAGGTGGTCAGCATGGCTGCCGTGTTCTGGGCATCCTTCAGGCGCTTGGCAATGGTCTGGCGCAGGCGCGTCATCTTCACACGCTCTTCGCGGGGCGCATCCGCTGCAGGCGATGGACCGCGTGTCGCGGCTTTCAACGGCTCCGATGCGGCGGGCGTCGAAAGACCCTTGGCAACCGCGGCGATCACGTCGCCTTTCAGAACCTGGCCACGCTTGCCCGAACCATCGACCTGATCGGCGGAAAGATTGTTCTCCGTCAACATCTTGGCCGCCGCCGGAGCTGCCGGCATGGCGGATGCCGCCTGAGGTGCTGCGGGCGCTGCTGCGGCTGCAGCAGGAGCAGCGGCGGGCACGGCAGCCTTCTCGGCAGCGGCCGGAGCAGAAGCGCTGGCTCCAGCGCCCTCAGCGATGTTGCCAAGCAATGCGCCAAGTCCAACGGTCTCGCCGGCGGCTGCGACGATTTCCGAGAGAACGCCGGCGGCGGGAGACGGAACCTCGATGGTTACCTTGTCGGTTTCGAGTTCAAGCAGCGGCTCGTCGGCCTTGATGGTATCGCCCACCTTCTTGAACCATGTCCCGACAGTCGCTTCGCTTACGGATTCGCCGAGGGTAGGAACGCGGATTTCTGTGGTCATTTTCAGATCCTGACTTTGATCGTTATCGGTTATGCGGCAGGTGTGGCGACATGCCTGAGAATAAGCGAGGGTATCGCGGCAATTTCGAACCGGAAACCAAGGCCGGCGCGGATGACAGGGTCGTGATCGGCAAGCGTCTGTGCGGCTGCCTCGTCGGAGGCCTCCACCACAGCCATGCCCCAAACCCCGTCCTTCGCGAAAACCGGGGCAGCGGCGATAGCGCAGCCAATCCCGGCCCGTTCCGCCCCATAGGCGCCGTGGCGCTCCATTGCGGCCATTTCCTCAGGCGTCGCGTCCTGAGGAAATGTGCGGCAGGGCGGCACCGGTTTCGGATGGAAATAGGCCATGGAACGCTGCCCCTTAACCGCCGAGCGCGTCTTCTAGGAAGGCCGCCAGCTGGGCAAGATGTTTCGACATCAGACCCGTCGCAGGCGACGCTGCGGCCGGACGGCCCGTATAGCGCACGCGCTGATACTTCGCGTCGATATGGGCAAGCACCCATTCCAGGTAAGGATCGATGAACGACCAGGCGCCCATATTCTTCGGCTCTTCCTGGCACCAGACCATCTCCGCGTTGCGGAAGCGGCTAAGTTCGTTGATCAGGGCCTTCGCCGGGAACGGATAAAGCTGTTCGACGCGCAGCAGGTAGATATCGTCGATACCACGCCTCTCGCGCTCTTCCAGAAGGTCGTAGTAGACCTTGCCCGTGCAGAGCACGACGCGCCGGATCTTGGCATCCTTCTGCAGCTTGATCGGGCCATCCTTGATGACTTCGGCATCATCCCAGAGCAGGCGGTGGAAAGAGGTTTCGCCAGCCATGTCCGACAGGCTCGATACCGCCCGCTTGTGACGCAGGAGCGACTTCGGTGTCATCAGGATCAATGGCTTGCGGAAGTCCCGCTTTACCTGCCGGCGAAGGATGTGGAAATAGTTCGACGGGGTTGTGACATTGGCAACCTGCATATTGTCTTCGGCGCACATCTGCAACCAGCGCTCCAGACGGGCAGAGGAATGTTCCGGGCCCTGCCCTTCGTAGCCGTGCGGCAAAAGGCACACGAGACCGGACATACGCAGCCACTTGCGTTCGCCGGAAGAGATGAACTGGTCGAAGATGACCTGCGCGCCATTGGCGAAGTCGCCAAACTGGGCTTCCCAAAGGGTCAGTGCATTCGGGCGGGCAAGCGAATATCCATATTCGAAGCCAAGCACCGCCTCTTCCGAGAGCATCGAGTTGATCACCTCGTAACGGGCTTGGGTCGGCGCCAGATTGGCAAGCGGGATATAGCGCTCTTCCGTTTCCTGATCGTAAAGCACGGTATGACGCTGCGAGAAGGTGCCGCGTTCGCAGTCCTGGCCCGACAGTCGGATCTTCGTGCCCTCGACGGCGAGCGAGCCGAAGGCAAGCGCCTCCGCCATCGCCCAATCGATACCTTCGCCGGTCTGGATCATGTTGGCGCGGCCATCCATGAAGCGCTGGATCGTGCGATGGACGTTGAAGCCCGCCGGAACTTCAGACAGCTTGCGCCCGACATCCTTCAGCACCTTCATCGGCACCGAGGTCTTGCCGCGGCGCTGCTCGTCCTGATTGTCGGCGGCCCGAAGACCCGACCATACACCGTCCAGCCAGTCGGCCTTGTTCGGCTTGTAGGACTGTCCGGCTTCGAATTCCTGTTCCAGATGGGCACGCCAGTCGGCGCGCATCTTTTCCAGTTCGCCTTCCGAAATCAGGCCCTCCGCGATCAGGCGTTCGCCGTAGATCTGGACAACCGTCTTGTGGGCGCGGATGACCTTATACATCTTCGGCTGCGTGAAGGACGGTTCGTCGCCTTCATTGTGGCCGAAGCGGCGATAGCAGAACATGTCCACGACAACCGGCTTGTGAAATTTCATCCGGAATTCGGTGGCAATCTTTGCAGCGTAAGTCACTGCTTCCGGATCGTCGCCATTCACATGGAAGATCGGCGCCTCGATCATCTTGGCCACGTCGGACGGATAAGGCGAAGAGCGTGAAAACGCCGGGTTGGTGGTGAAACCGATCTGGTTGTTGATGATGAAATGCACGGTGCCGGCGACGCGGTGACCGCGCAAGCCCGACAGGCCGAGAATTTCTGCCGTAACGCCCTGGCCGGCGAAAGCGGCGTCGCCGTGCAGCAAAAGCGGCATGACCTGCGCCCGCTCGGACAGCGGAATAACGTCGCCTTCGAAGACCTTCGCCATCTGGTCCTGCTTGGCGCGCGCCTTGCCCATGACAACGGGATTGACGATTTCGAGATGCGACGGATTGGCCGTCAGCGACAGATGCACCTTGTTGCCGTCGAATTCGCGGTCGGAAGAGGCACCCAGGTGATACTTCACGTCGCCGGAGCCTTCGACGTCGTCCGGCGCTGCCGAGCCGCCCTTGAACTCATGGAACACGGCACGGTGCGGCTTGCCCATGACGTTGGTCAAGACATTGAGGCGACCGCGATGGGCCATACCGAGAATGATTTCCTTGAGGCCTTCCTGGCCGCCGCGCTTGATGATCTGCTCCAGCGCCGGGATCAGCGATTCGCCGCCGTCGAGACCAAAACGCTTGGTCCCCTTGTACTTGACGTCGATGAACTGTTCGAAGCCTTCGGCCTCGATCAGCTTCTGCAGGATAGCCTTCTTGCCTTCAGGCGTGAACTCGACGCCCTTGTCCTTGCCTTCGATACGTTCTTGAATCCAGCCTTTGATTTCCGGATCGGATATATGCATAAACTCGACGCCGAGCGTCGAGCAGTAGGTGCGCTCAAGAAGATCAACGATCTCGCGAAGGGTCGCATATTCCAGCCCCAGCACATTATCGATGAAGATCCTGCGATCCATGTCTTCGGGGCCGAATCCGTAATTCGACGGCGACAGTTCATGATAGTCGTCGACAGGCGCGGCGATCTCAAGCGGGTCGAGCTTGGCATGCAGGTGTCCGCGCATGCGATAGGCGCGGATCAGCATGATTGCGCGCACACTGTCACGGGTCGCCTGGTGCACATCACCAGGCACTGCTGCAACACCGGTCGCTACAGCCTTTTCCTCGGCCTTGGCCTGCACCTTCTTTTCGATAACCTTCTCGACTGTACCCCAGTCGCCGTCCAATGCCGAAACCAGATCGCCCTTGGCGGCGATCGGCCAGTTCGGCTTCTTCCAGGAGGCGCCCTTGGCGGCCTTGATCACATCGTCAGGCTGGTCCTGCAGCGCCTTGAAGAAGGACTGCCACTCTCCGGAAACCGACGCCGGATCCCTTTCATAAGACGCGTGGAGCTGCTCGATATAGCTGGCGTTCGCTCCGTCGAGGAACGAGGTCAGCAGAAATTGCTCGTTGGCTTCTTGCCTTGCCATAGTGCTTCGCGGACCTGTCCGTCCGCCTCCTGACTTGTTGTATACACCGGGAAATTCCCGGCCAAACCGTCTTCATGGGAGCGCGAAAACCGCGCTAACCTTAAAATGGGGCTGACGGGAAAGGCTACAATGCCTACCCCGTCAGTTTCAGGTTTTTAGCCCTTCAGGACCTCTACCAGTGTCGTGCCGAGGCGTGCCGGGGAGGGCGAAACCTTGATGCCGGCCGCTTCCATGGCCGCGATCTTGGATTCCGCATCGCCCTTGCCACCCGAAACCACGGCGCCTGCATGGCCCATCGTCCGGCCCTTCGGCGCCGTGCGACCGGCGATGAAGCCTGCCATCGGCTTCTTGCGGCCCTTCTTGGCTTCGTCGATCAGGAACTGAGCCGCGTCTTCTTCGGCCGCGCCACCGATTTCGCCGATCATGATGATCGAGGTCGTGGCCGGATCGGCGAGGAACATTTCGAGCACGTCGATGAATTCGGTTCCCTTGACCGGGTCGCCGCCGATGCCGACAGCCGTGGTCTGGCCAAGGCCTTCGTTTGATGTCTGGAACACGGCTTCATAGGTCAGCGTGCCGGAGCGCGAGACGATGCCGACCGAACCCTTGCGGAAGATCGAGCCCGGCATGATGCCGATCTTGCACTCTTCCGGTGTCATGATGCCCGGGCAGTTCGGACCCAGCAGGCGGGACTTCGAGCGGTCGAGGCGAGCCTTGACGCGGACCATGTCCATGACCGGAATGCCTTCGGTGATGCAGGTGATGAACGGGATCTCGGCTTCGATCGCCTCGATGATCGCATCCGCAGCACCGGCCGGCGGAACGTAGATCACGGACGCATTGGCGCCGGTCCGTTCCTTGGCTTCGGCAACGGTCGCGAAGATCGGCAGGCTTTCGCCCTTCGAACCGGTCCAGGTTTCACCACCCTTCTTCGGATGGATGCCGCCGACCATCTGCGTACCGTAATAGGCAAGCGCCTGCTCGGTGTGAAAGGTGCCGGTCTTGCCGGTCAGGCCCTGAACGAGGACCTTGGTGTCTTTATTGACGAGAATAGACATTAGTTCGGGTCCTTCAAATTTATGCGTTGATCGCAGCGACGATCTTCTTGGCCGCGTCGTCCAAGTCGTCTGCCGCCGTGATCGCAAGACCCGATTCGTTCAGGATCTTCTTGCCAAGCTCGACATTGGTGCCTTCGAGGCGCACGACGAGCGGAACCTTAAGACCAACCTCCTGCACGGCCGCGACAACGCCTTCGGCGATCACGTCGCACTTCATGATGCCGCCGAAGATGTTGACGAGGATGCCCTCGACCTTCGGGTCGGCCGTGATGATCTTGAAGGCCGCAGCCACCTTTTCCTTGCCGGCACCACCGCCGACGTCGCAGAAGTTCGCCGGCTCCTTGCCGTAGAGCTTGATGATGTCCATCGTCGCCATGGCGAGACCGGCGCCATTGACCATGCAGCCGATATTGCCGTCGAGCGCCACGTAGGCGAGATCCCACTTGGAAGCCTCGATTTCCTTGGCGTCCTCTTCGGTCTCGTCGCGCAGCGCCTTGACGTCTTCGTGACGGAAGATCGCATTGCCGTCGAACGACATCTTGGCATCGAGAACGCGCAGATGATCGTTCTTCATGACGATCAGCGGGTTGACCTCAAGCAGCGCCATGTCCTTCTCGTTGAAGGCCTTGTAGAGCAGCGGGAAGAGCGACTTTGCGTCTTCGGCAGCAGCACCTGTCAGTTCGAGTGCCTTGGAGATGGCAGCAACGTCAGCATCCGTGACGCCGGCTTCCGGATCAATGGCGATGGTGTGGATCTTTTCGGGCGTGTCATGGGCGACAGCTTCGATGTCCATGCCGCCTTCGGTGGAAACCACGAAGGCAACGCGGCCGACCGAGCGATCGACCAGCAGCGAGAGATAAAGCTCGCGGGCAATGTCGGCGCCGTCCTCGATATAGAGGCGGTTGACCTGCTTGCCGGCTTCACCGGTCTGGGCCGTTACCAGCGTGTTGCCCATCATTTCCTTGACATGCGCCTTGGCTTCGTCGATGGAAAAGGCCAGACGAACGCCGCCCTTGGCATCGGGGCCAAGCTCCTTGAACTTGCCCTTCCCGCGACCGCCCGCATGGATCTGGCTCTTGACCACGTAAAGTGGACCTGGAAGCGACTTGGCTGCGGCTTCCGCCTCGTCCGCCGAGAAGATGGCGACACCTTCGGCGACCGGCGCGCCAAAGGTCTTCAACAGAGCCTTGGCCTGATATTCGTGAATATTCATGGGATTTTCCTGTTTAGGAGCCAGACGGCAATTGTATCAGGCCGATTACTTAAGGCTCGGCGCGATGGCGATGCAGGCTTCGCAAAGGCTGGCAACCGAAGCGACCGACTTTTCGAAGGCTTCCTGCTCGGCCTTGTTGAATTCGACCTCGATGATGCGCTCGATGCCGCCGGCGCCGATGATGGTGGGAACGCCGACATACATGTCCTTCACGCCATACTGGCCCGACAGATGGGCAGCAGCCGGAAGCACGCGCTTCTTGTCCTTGAGGAAGGCATCGGCCATCTCGATGGCGGATGCTGCCGGCGCATAATAGGCCGAACCGGTCTTGAGCAAGCCGACGATTTCGGCGCCGCCGTCACGGGTGCGCTGGATGATTTCCTCGAGGCGTTCCTTGGTGACCCAGCCCATCTTGACCAGATCGGTCAGCGGAATTCCGCCGACTGTGGAGTAACGGGCCAGCGGCACCATCGTGTCGCCATGACCGCCGAGAACGAAGGCTGTGACGTCCTGGACCGAAACGTTGAATTCCTGCGACAGAAACAGGCGGAAGCGCGAGCTGTCGAGAACGCCGGCCATGCCGACGACCATGTTCTTCGGCAGACCGGAGAACTTCTGCAGCGCCCAGACCATCGCGTCGAGCGGATTGGTGATGCAGATGACGAAGGCGTTCGGCGCATATTTCTTAATACCGGCGCCGACCTGCTCCATGACCTTGAGGTTGATGCCGAGCAGATCGTCGCGGCTCATGCCGGGCTTGCGGGCAACGCCGGCGGTGACGATGCAGACATCGGCACCTTCAATGGCCGAATAGTCGCTGGCACCGGTCAGGTTGGCATTGAAGCCTTCGACGGGAGAGGACTGGGCGATGTCGAGGCCCTTGCCCTGCGGGATGCCATCGGCAATATCGAAGAGAACGATGTCGCCCAGCTCCTTCAGACCGGCGAGATGCGCCAGCGTGCCACCAATCATTCCAGAACCGATAAGTGCGATCTTGTTGCGGGCCATGAAAATGCTTCCTTTGAGATCCAAATCTGACAAGGCCTGACGGGGCGCCTTCAGCGCGCGCGCTATGGCAGGCCTACGGCGCAAGCAATTAACCGCCAAAAGCTTAAATATCAACCAATACTTTTGGAGAGAATGATTTCAATCGGTTAGATCAAAATTTTCTTACGTAAACGTAAGATTTTGATGTCGATTTTATGACGAGCGCCATTCGCTAACGATGAGAATTTTTCGCATATTCGGCACTTTGCATTTCAATGAGCCGCGATACGGTCCGATCGAACTCGAAACCTTCCGTGCCGTTCCGTGCCGTTAAAAGATCAGCGGGAGGAGCTACCGCCGTTGCGAAGAGCCGCGCTCCCCGGTCATAGATCGTATCGACCAGAAGGATGAAACGTTTCGTCTCGTTGCGGCGCTCGGGCCCGAGATGCGGGATATGATCGATGAAGATCGTATCGTAGTGCGTGAGAATGGCGAGATAGTCGGCGGCGGCCAGCGGCCTTTCGCAGAGTTCGCCAAAGGAAAACCGGGCGCATGTGCCCGCTGCAGCCGGTATCTTGATCTTTCGGCCTTTATGCGCCACCTCGGCGGTTGTAACGACACGTCCATCCATCGCCGTCTTCCACGCCCTTTCCATTCCTGCATCCGCCTGCGGCCCGAGCGGCGAAAGCCAGACCGGCAGTCCTTCCATCTTCGACATCCGGTAATCCGTACCGGTATCCAGCGGCACTATATCAGCGTAGGACTTCAGCAGATCGATGAAGGGCAGAAACAGATCCCGGTTCAGCCCCTCGCGGTAGAGATTGACCGGCTCGACATTCGATGTCGCTACCAGCACACAGCCCTTGGCAAAAAGCTCGCCGAACAACCGCGACAGAATCATCGCGTCGGTAATGTCCGTGACGGAAAACTCGTCGAAGCACAGAAGCCTGGCCTCGGCGAAAAGCTCGGAGGCAACCGGCGGAATCGGATCGGCTTGGCGCGTCTCGCCGTTCTTCAGTTTCTGCCGGTGTTTGAAGATGCGTTCGTGCACATCGGCCATGAAGGCGTGAAAATGCGCCCGGCGCTTGCGCTGAATGGGCACCGTTTCGTAGAACAGGTCCATCAGCATGGTCTTGCCACGCCCGACGCCACCGTAGATGTAGAGACCCTTCAGAGGTGGGTTCTCCCGCTTGCGGGCGGCAAACAACCATCCCAGCGCATTCGACTTGCGTTGCGCGCGGCTACCGGCCAGCGCGGCCAGAAGATGGTCGAGACGCCTGGCAATGCCAAGCTGAGCGGGATCGCGGCTTATCGTTCCGGCGACGATCATGGCCTCGAGCTGTCGCGAAACGCTGTCTTCAGGATTGGGCACGCGCTAAACCGGTCGGAGGCTGGCGATCGAAAAAAAGCCCGGCGATTAGCCGGGCCGGTGGATCAACGGCTCAGGCTGATAGACTGGCCGCCATTCGTCGATCCGTCAAAGCGCGAATCGGCGGTCTTGAACAGACGCGCCAGCGGATTGCCGTTCCTGTCCTTGAGCACGACCTGTTTTCCCGCCACTTCCCAGGAGCCCATGGCCGTCAACTCACCGGCGCAGCCCCGCGTGCCGCCACGCGAGCCGCTGCCGAGATTGGTGAGCGTCAGGAACATGTCACAGGAACTGCCGGCATTTGAAACCCGCCAGTTGCCGACCATCGCTTCCTTGGTCACGTCGAGAGCATTGGTTGCCGCGGCGACTTCCGTGGCCGCCGGCTGGACGCCGCCGACCGCTGCCGTCCCGCTTACGGGCGCCGCTGGAAATTGCGAGGCGTCCTGCGTCGGGTCAGGGAGCTGGTTGGATGAGACGGTGGGAACAGGCTGTGCCTGAAGCGGGGCCGGGGAAATAGTATTGTTCCCGC
This sequence comes from Pararhizobium gei, assembly GCF_029223885.1. Classification (NCBI taxonomy): domain Bacteria; kingdom Pseudomonadati; phylum Pseudomonadota; class Alphaproteobacteria; order Hyphomicrobiales; family Rhizobiaceae; genus Pararhizobium; species Pararhizobium gei. The sequence continues at coordinate 3,886,437 of NZ_CP119409.1, forward strand.
CGAAATCGGTCATGGACGTCCGTTGACATCCAGCCACCGCCAGCACCACAGCCAGTCCCGCAACCGCATGTATTGTCCGCATGTCTAAGCTCCCGATCATCTCTGCTATGGCGTTGTCCAGTGGAATATAGGCGGAATTCGCTTAAAACTAACTTTAATTTCGAGATGACTGTGATTCTTTAAGACCTGTGGCATGATTGAAACGATGGAGCCTCGCGTCGTGGAGTTGCCAGAACCTTACGATGCGTTTATCGATCTTGTTTGCTTTCAGAGCGCGACAATTTCCCTCTTCTCCCCAGCGGGGACAAGTGCCGAACGAGGTGAAGCGACGAAGGAGCTTGGCGAAGCCTGAGCAACATGGAAGCTGACATTCGGCCTCCTCATCCGGCGCTTCACGCCACCTTCTCCGCGCCGGGGAAAAGACAGAGCAAGCTCCTACTGAGAGATCAAAATCAGACCCGCCGCTCGATCATCATCTTCTTGATCTCGCCGATCGCCTTGGCCGGGTTCAGGCCCTTGGGACAGGTCTGGGCGCAGTTCATGATGGTGTGGCAGCGATAGAGCCGGAAGGGATCTTCGAGATCGTCCAGCCGCTCACCCTTGGCTTCATCACGGCTATCGATCAGCCAGCGATAGGCCTGCAGCAGGACGGCCGGCCCCAGATAGCGGTCTCCATTCCACCAGTAGCTTGGGCAAGAGGCGGAACAGCAGGCGCAAAGAATGCACTCGTACAGGCCATCCAGTTTCTGGCGATCCTCGTGGCTCTGCTTCCATTCTTTGGCCGGTGTCGGCGAAACGGTCTTCAGCCAGGGCTCGATCGAACGATGCTGGGCGTAGAAATTGGTGAGGTCCGGCACCAGATCCTTGACGACAGGCATATGCGGCAGCGGATAGACCTTCACCGTGCCCTTCACATCGTCCATGCCCTTGGTGCAGGCAAGCGTATTGGTGCCATCGATATTCATGGCACAGGAACCGCAAATGCCCTCCCGGCAGGAGCGGCGCAGCGCCAGCGTCGGATCGATCTTGTTCTTGATGTAGAGCAGCGCATCGAGCACCATCGGGCCGCAATCATCGACATCGATATAAAATGTATCGATCGACGGATTTTTGCCGTCATCCGGGCTCCAGCGATAGATCCTGAGTTCACGGGTGTTCGTGGCACCAGCCGGCTTCGGCCAGACCTTGCCTTCGGTCATCGTCGAGTTCTTGGGGAGAGCGAGTTCAACCATGTTTCATTCTCCTCAATAAACCCGCGCCTTCGGCTCGATCTTGTAGGGATCGATACCCGGCTGCAGCAGTTCGGTATGCACCGGGCGATAATCGAGCTTCACATCACCTGCCTCGTTCACCCAGGACAGGGTATGCTTGCGCCAGTTGACATCGTCGCGCCCGGCAAACGGGCCATCGACATAGTCTTCGCGGGCATGGGACCCGCGGCTTTCCTTGCGGGCTTCGGCGCCGTAGACCGTGGTAATGGCGTTGGCCATCAGGTTTTCCAGTTCCAGCGTTTCGACCAGATCGGAATTCCAGATCATCGAACGGTCGGTGACCTTGATATCAGGCAGTTCGCTCCAGATCGCACTCATGCGCTTGCAGCCGCTTTCCAGCGATTCCTGCGTGCGGAACACAGCGGCATCTTCCTGCATGGTGCGCTGCATCTTCTCGCGCAGGATGGCGGTCGGGGTTTGGCCATTGGCGTGCCGGAGCCGGTCGAAGCGCGTCATGATCTTGTCCGACGCCTTCTCGTTGATCGCGGGGATCGCAGAGGCGCGGTCGATGACTTCACCGGCGCGGATGGCGGCCGCGCGACCGAAGACCACGAGATCGATCAGCGAGTTGGAGCCCAGGCGATTGGCTCCGTGCACGGAGGCACAGCCGGCTTCGCCAACGGCCATCAGGCCCGGAATGATCCGCTCCGGATTGGCGCTGTCGGCGTCGAGCACTTCGCCCCAGTAATTCGTCGGAATGCCGCCCATGTTGTAATGCACGGTGGGCAGCACCGGGATAGGCTCGCGCGTCACATCGACGCCGGCAAAGATCTTGGCGCTCTCGGAAATGCCAGGCAGACGCTCGTGCAGCACGGCCGGGTCGAGATGATCGAGATGCAGGTAGATGTGGTCCTTGGCCTTGCCGACGCCGCGGCCCTCGCGGATTTCCAGCGTCATGCAGCGTGAAACCACGTCACGGGACGCAAGGTCCTTGGCGGACGGCGCATAACGCTCCATGAAGCGCTCGCCCTCGGAATTGACGAGATAACCGCCCTCGCCGCGCGCACCTTCGGTGATCAGACAGCCAGCGCCGTAGATGCCGGTTGGATGGAACTGGACGAACTCCATGTCCTGCAGCGGAAGTCCCGCGCGCGCGATCATGCCGCCGCCGTCGCCGGTGCAGGTATGGGCCGAGGTCGCAGAGAAATAGGCGCGGCCGTAGCCGCCGGTCGCCAGCACCACCATCTTGGCGGCGAAGCGATGGATCGTGCCGTCGTCGAGGTTCCAGGCGACGACGCCGGTGCAGCGGCTGCCGTCATCGGACATGATCAGGTCGAGCGCGAAATATTCTATGAAGAACTCCGCATTGTGCTTCAGCGACTGGCCGTAGAGCGTGTGCAGGATGGCATGGCCCGTACGGTCGGCGGCAGCACAGGTGCGCTGCACCGGCGGGCCTTCGCCGTAGTTCTGCATATGGCCGCCGAACGGACGCTGGTAGATCTTGCCCTCGGCATTGCGCGAGAAGGGAACGCCGTAATGCTCGAGTTCGTAGACCGCCTTCGGCGCTTCCATGGCCAGATATTGCATGGCATCCACGTCGCCGAGCCAGTCAGAGCCCTTGACCGTGTCGTAGAGATGCCACTGCCAGCTGTCCGGCGTCATGTTCTGCAGCGAAGCCGCGATACCGCCCTGCGCCGCAACCGTATGGGAGCGCGTCGGGAAAACCTTGGTAATGCAGGCGGTCTTGAAACCCTGTTCGGCCATGCCGAGCGTGGCGCGCAGACCCGCACCGCCGGCACCGACGACGATCACGTCATAGGAATGGTCCACATAGGTATAGGCTCTGCCGTTGATGGTCGCTGATGAATCGAAGGCCATTTTGAATTACCCTGCAAACGCGATCTTCAGAATGGCGAAAAGACAGAGCCCGCCAACTGCGATCGCAAAAAACGTATTGAGCATCACGAAGACGATCTTCGCACCTTCGGCATGGACATAATCCTCGATGATGACTTGCATGCCGATCTTCATGTGGATGAGACCGGAGATCACCACCATTCCCATGATCACCGCCACGAAGGGGTTCGACAGCGCGGCGATTACCTCGGCATAGGGCGCGCCGGCATATTTGATCAGGAACAGCACGAAGAAAATGATCAGCGGCACGTTGGCAACCGCCGTCAACCGCTGACGCCAGAAATGATCGGTGCCTTCCTTGGCTGAGCCAAGGCCGCGAACCTTGCCGAGGGGAGTACGCATATCCATCACATCTAATCCTCTCAGCGCACCACGTAGCCGACGATCCAGATCAGCAGCGTGACTGCGATCGAACCGATCAGATTGGCAATGGCAAGCTTGGTCGCAAAATGCTTCTCGTAGCCATAGCCCAGATCCCAGACGAAATGTCTCAACCCCCCGAACAGGTGGTGTACAAGCGCCCATGTATAACCGAACAGAACCAGCTGCCCGATGATGGTGCCGAAAGCCCACATCGCCCAGTCATAATAGTCCGGACCGCTGGCAGCGGCAATCAGCCACCACGCAACGAGGATAGTGCCGAAGTAGAGCGCACCGCCGGTGATGCGGTGCACAATCGACATCACCATCGTTGGAATTGGCTTGTATATTTGCAGATGCGGCGAGAGCGGCCGACCTTTGGTGACATTCGTCATCGGAACCCCACGGAGACGGAAGGGATGCCTAAGACGAGACAATTTTCCATCCGGTTATTGCACATGATTGCACACAATTCAGTCAGCGACGTTTAATCGCCCTGTCGGAGAACGACAAGTGCGTTTGCAGTGCAAAAACATTTTAATCGATTAGACGAAAACAGCTTTCGAAACTTGGCGAAAGGCATCGCCGTTAAGCATAGCACCCAAAATGTGAAGCCGCCCCGTGACTTTTCACAGCGGTTGCCCCACATTGCTTCTTAAGGATTTGTTAAGAGTTTCCGGAGGACTGCATGATGCGTCCAAACAGGCTGATGAATGCCGCAAAAATTCTGATGGCGATCTGCGCTGTCATGCTGTCATTCTCGGAATTCGCCGAGGCACGGGATCGCCACCGTGGTGACCACCAAATACGCCGTCATCATCGGGAACAGCATTCCTATCAACTCCATCACCGCAAAAGCCGCGAGGTCTCGTCGGGCGTGAGGATCGGAGAGTACCGCTGGCGGCGTCCGCATCGCGATCACAGAAGCGACCGGGTTGGAAATCGCCACCATTTCCAGACACAACATCACCGCAGAGATTGGCGCGAGAGACGTGGCACGATACGCGACTATCGCGCTGTCCGTTTTCAAGGCTCGTCCTATGGCAGCGACGACTTCCCGTCCGGCGCTGGCGGAGGAACCTATTTCGGGGGCCTCTCCGCTTGGCAAGACCGCGGCAACGGTATCTATTTCCAGTCCGAACGCAACGCCTATGATTATGAGGGCGACGAGATGACCGATGTCTATCGGCGGCACCGCGTCAAAATCATCCGTGTGAACCCGAGAACCGCTGGACGGAACTGCTCATGGGAAGCGGGCGTCTGCGTTATTCGTCCATAGGACGGAAACACCAGACGGTCGTCCTCTTGACCTCGCTATCTTCAAGCACACGCGTCACCGGAACGTCGTAGGTCGCCAGCGTCCGCATCCGGTCGCGCGGACAATAGGCGCGGCCGGGATCCCCGAGAAGAACCAAGGCTCCCTTGTCCGTCAACATTTCGAACCATGGCACGATCCGCTCGGCAAACTTCTTGTCATAGAAAACGTCACCGGCCAGATAAACATCAGCGGCCGGCTCGGTGCCGATGATATCGGACGCCGCAGAAGAGACGTCGACATCGTTGAGCGCCGCATTCACCCGGATCGCTGTTTGGGTCCACGGATCGATATCGACAGCCAGAACCGAGCCGGCACCCGCTTTCATCGCGGCAATCGCCACCAGGCCGGAACCGGCGGCAAAATCGATGACGCGCCTGCCTTTCACGAGTTCCGGATGATCGAGGATATGCCGCGCCAGTCCCTGCCCGCCTGCCCAGGCAAAGGCCCAGAAGGGCGGCGGCAAGCCGATTTCCTCCAGTTCCTCCTCTGTCTTCAGCCAGAGATCATGCGCTTCGCTGGCCAGATGCAGCCGGATCTCGGGCACATGCGGCGGCGTCATGATCTCCGTATTGGCAAGGATGAAGGTTTCGGGATCGGTTTTCACAGGAGACAGGATCCGGTTTACGACGGCATGGGGTGACGGACACCCCCTGGAGAGGAGCACGGCCCCGAACAAAAATCACCGCGGCGGGTTTTCCAGCCCGCCGAGCCTGCAGATCTCCAGATACTCATCCTCGGTGACCGGCTGCACCGAGAGCCGCATGGACGTCACCAACGCCATTGCCTCAAATTTCGGATTGGCCTTGATGTCTTTCAGCGACACCGGATTTGGCAGATCGCAGATCGCACGAATATCGACGCAGTCCCATTTGGGATCGCCGTTGGCCGTGGAATCGGGATGCGACAAAGCGCAGACCTCGGTAATTCCAACAATCTCAAGCCCCTCGTTCGAATGGTAAAAGAAGCCCTTGTCGCCGATCCGCATGGCCCGCATGTGGTTGCGCGCCAGGTAATTGCGCACCCCGGTCCATTCGGTACCCTTCTCGCCGGCATCCTTCTGCATGGCCCAGGACCATTTGAACGGTTCGGACTTGTATAGCCAGTAGGACACGCTCAAACCTCCGGCTTATTGAAAACCCAGTTCCAGGGTTTGATATCGACGGTCGCAAACAGGCCGGCCTTGGCATAGGGATCGGCAGCCGCGATCGCTTTCGCCGCCTCGATGGTTTCCGCGTTGAGCACGACCAGACTGCCATTCGGCTTGCCGGCATCGTCAAGGAATGGCCCGGCAAAAGCAAGACTGCCCTTGGCATTGAGATCGGTTAGAAACGCGACATGTTCGGGACGGGTATCCATCCGAACCTGCAGGGCGTCCGGCTTGTCCGTGCATAGAACCGCAAACAGCATGGGCTTCTCCTCATTGGGTGTTCAAGGGATTGATTATTCCTGTGTGATTGGGCGGGACATCAGTTGCTCCAGCGCCGTTTTCACACTCAGTTTTCCTTCGATGATATCGGCCACCGCTTCGGTGATCGGCATATCGACACCAAGCGTGCGGGCAACGTCGGCGGCGACCGCCGCTGCGAAAGCGCCTTCCACCAGTTGGTCCGAATGCCCCGTCGCGCGGCCGCTTTGTCCCAGCGCGATGCCATAGCGCAGATTGCGGGACTGGTGGCTGGTCGCGGTAAGCACGAGATCGCCCAGACCGGACAATCCCCGCACCGTATCGGCTTCGCCGCCGCGCGCAGCAATGAAGCGGGACATTTCCGCAAGTCCGCGTGAAATGAGCGCAGCCCGGGCGGAGTCACCGAGACCCGCACCTTCCACGATGCCGCAGGCGATCGCCAGAACGTTTTTCAAGGCGCCGCCCAGTTGAACGCCGATACGGTCGCCCGAAGGATAAAGGCGGAATGCCGCGCCCGACAATGCCTCGGCAAGCAGCGCCGCCCGCTCGATATCGCCAGCTGCAATCACCATCGCTGTCGGCAGACCCTTGGCGATATCGGTGGCAAAACCCGGACCCGAGAGAACAGCGACATTCTGCAAGCGTAGCTCTTCACCGACGACATCGGTCAACAAACGGCCGCTGGAGCGCTCGATTCCTTTGGCGCAGATGACAACGTCTGCGCCCTTTTCGATAAAACCGAGCAGCGACCGGCTGGCTTCGCGCTGCGCCTGCGACGGCATGGCGAAGAGCACGATCGCAGCGCCACGTAGCACCGTCGGATCATCGGAGATTGTCAATGTTTCAGGCAGATCGATACCCGGCAGTGCGCTGTCGTTGCGGCCGGTTTCCTTAAAATCCTCGACCACGCTTTCACGGCGGGTGAGCAGCGTCACCGGAAGCTTGCCGGATGCGGCGGCAACCGCGGAAAGCGCCGTGCCGAAGGCGCCGGAACCGACGACGACGAGACGATCTCCTTGCGTAAACCCTGCAGCCATATTCAAGCCTTCGCTCCCCGCTTTCCAAAACCGATCAGCGTCTTCGCCTCCGCATCGAGAGGCCAGCGCGAGCGCGGCGCTACATCGAGACAGTCGGACGGCAGACCCGCTGCCATCCGCTCGGCACCAGCCCAGGCGATCATTGCAGCATTATCCGTGCACAACTGCAGCGGCGGAGCGATGAAATGAAACCCATTGCCATCGCAGAGTTCCTGTAGCGTCGCCCGCAGGGTCTGGTTTGCAGCGACCCCGCCGGCCACGACCAGCGACGGAGTATCGACGGAGCCTGCAAACCGCTGCTTGAACCGTGCCAGTCCACGGCCGATGCGATCCTTCAGCGTGCGCGAAATCGCAGTCTGGAACGAGGCGCATATATCGGCGATATCCTGTTCGGTGACCGGAGCGATCGATTGCGCCGCTTGCCGCACGGCTGTCTTCAAGCCGGAAAAGGAAAAATCGAGCCGTGCCTCGCCCACCAGCGGGCGTGGAAAGGAGAAGCGCTCCGGGTTGCCATTTTTTGCCGCGCGTTCGACGGCAGGACCGCCCGGATAGGGGAGCCCCAGGAGCTTAGCCGTCTTGTCGAAAGCCTCGCCCAGCGCATCGTCAATCGTCGTGCCCCAACGTTCGTATTCACCGACCCCCTTGACCAGAATAAGCTGCGTATGGCCACCGGAAACGAGCAACATCAGATACGGAAAGCACAGCCCGTCCGTCAGCCGCGCCGTGAGCGCATGACCTTCGAGATGGTTGATGGCATAGAGCGGCTTTCCCGAGGCGCGCGCAATCGCCTTGCCGGTCATCAGGCCGACGAGCAGGCCACCGATCAGGCCGGGACCGCTGGTGGCGGCGATCGCATTTATATCAGGCAGTGCGACCCCAGCCCGAGCAAGCGCCTCCTCGATCAGCGTATCCAGCGCCTCGACATGCGCGCGCGCGGCGATTTCCGGCACGACGCCGCCATAAATGCTGTGTTCCTCCAATTGGCTGAGAACGACATCACTGACGATCTCGCCATGGCCGTTCTCATCGCGCAGCACGACGGAGGCAGCGGTTTCATCGCAGCTTGTTTCGATGCCAAGGATGAGCAGAGGCGGAGACATGGGCCGGTTTACTCGAACATTGCGGTCGCGGGGAAAGGCGGATACACGGAACTCCGGTAACAACGGATCGCAGTGGATGCAAACAAAACCTTTCCGGATCGGCACGCGGGGTAGTCCCCTGGCGCTGGCTCAGGCCCATGAAACGCGGGATCGCCTGATAGCGGCGCATGGCCTGCCGTCCGAAATGTTCGAGATCGTCGTCCTTTCGACTATGGGTGACCGGATCACCGACCGCTCGCTGTCCGAAATTGGCGGCAAGGGGCTCTTTACCCAGGAACTGGAGGACATGCTCATCTCCGGAGGGCTGGATTTCGCCGTGCATTCCTCCAAGGATATGCCGACGAAGCTGCCGACCGGCCTGTTCCTCTCCGCCTATCTGCCGCGGGAAGATGCCCGGGACGCCTTCATCGGACGCACCGCGAAAAAACTCATGGACCTGCCGCGGGGCGCCACCATTGGTTCCTCATCGTTGCGCCGGCAGGCACTGATCAAGCGGCTGCGACCGGACATCAACGTCGTCACCTATCGCGGCCTGGTCGATACCCGACTAAGGAAATTGGCGGAAGGTCAGGTCGATGCAACCCTGCTCGCCTTTGCCGGCCTCAAGCGGCTCGGCAAGGCCGACGTGCCGACGGAAATCCTCGATCCCGACCTATTTCCGCCAGCGCCGGCGCAAGGGGCGATCTGTATCGAAAGCCGCGTTGCCGACGATCGGATCAACAGCCTTCTGGAAGCAATCAACGATCCAAGGACGCACGAGACCGTGACCTGCGAGCGCGCCTTCCTAGCCGCGCTCGACGGTTCCTGCCGTACCCCGATTGCCGGTTACGCCCTTTCAGACGGCGAAACCATCCGCTTCACCGGTATGATTCTGACGCCGGACGGCAGCGATTACTTTCGCGTCTCGGCCGAAGGAAAATCTACCGAGACGGAAAAGATCGGCACCAAGGCCGGCGAGGATATTCGCCTTGAGGCGGGGCCGGACTTCTTCTTAAGCTGGACCTGAGCTATGCACGCGCCCAAGCGCATCCTCGTCACCCGGCCGCAGCCACAAGCGGCGGCAACAGCGGCAAGGCTCGAGGCCCTCAGGTACGAAACGATCGTCCTTCCGGTGACGCAGGCATCTCACGATCCGCAAGCCGCAAGGAACGCCCTGACGCTACCCCATGATGCGATTGCCGTTACAAGCGCCGAGGCGATCCGTGCTCTGTCTGTGATCAAGGAACCGGCACTGCCCGACCTCACTCCGATCGTCTTCTGCATCGGAGCATCCACAGCCAAGGCGGCGCGCAATGCCGGTTTTCATCATGTCGTGTCAGCGGATGGCACCGGCGCGTCACTTGCCGCACTGATTGTGGAACGTCGGGCGGATCTGCGAAACGGTTTACTCTACCTGGCAGGAATGCCACGATCCCCCGGCTTCGAAGCAACCCTCCAAGACGCTGGCATCACCTGCCATGTCGTTGAAGTCTACAGCATGTTGCCGATCGCCCGCCGGCCAGCCATGATCGATGACCTGCTCTGCCGCCAACCAGCCGATGCCGCCCTTTTCTATTCGTATGAGACGGCAAGGCTTTTCTTTATGTCCCTGCCAGCGAAAGCGGCGGAAGCCCTCTCAGGCAAGCGCATGCTGTGCCTGAGCCCGCATGTCGCCGAAGCCGTTCCCGACGGCTTCGGCCCGGTGTCGATCGCCGCGGCCCCCCATGAAGATGCCCTTTTCGATCTTCTTTGAGCCGACGCCGAGAGGGAAAGAACCGTTCTTTAGGATAGGCGCAACGATTTGTCGCTCGGGGGCTTTCCCAATCCATGTTGCGTGTCTAGGTTTAAGACAATGCCTCAACATCATGCGATAATGGGATGGAGATCATCATGGACCCGGAAAATCCTTCGCGCCGCTCGAAGCCCGATCAGGAACCGTTGACGATCGACCTGGAGGCCAACGCGGCAGCGGCAGACAAGCCCGCCATTGCCGATGGCGAAGAGACTGTCTCCAACGAAGGGGCCCACGGCACCCAGGCGGTGCACGAAACGGCGGACGACCCAGGTGGCGCGCTTGCTGACGACGCACAGGCCACTAACCCGGACAGCATTGATATCGTGGATCCTGAAATTGCCGAGCGGAACACGGCGGCCGACGAGGATGCGCGTGCCGAAGCCGCTGCGATGGCCTTTACCGAAGAACCACCCAGTGCCGCACGGGAACAGGCTGCCCACACCGCATCTCGGCCGCAGGATCATGGAGCATCGAGATCGAGCGCGCTTGCTGCCGGCATCGTCGGCGGCCTGATCGCGCTTCTGGCTACTGGCGGCCTGCAATATGCCGGCGTTCTGCCCGCCTTCGGGCCTGATCGCGGCAGCAGCGCCATCGAACAGGGGCTGGCGGCAGATGTGGAAAGCCTGAAGGCGCAGCTTGCCGCCGCGCCATCGGCAACGGCCGATTTCGGTCCGCTTGAAACCCGTATCACGGAACTGGAGAAAAAGTCTGCCGAAGCCGCGACCGTTCCAGCCGCGGATGTCTCCGGTCTCGAAGCGCAGCTGGCCAGCCTGACCAATGAAATTGCCACGCTGAAATCCAATATCGCCGATGCTCAAGCCTCGACGGATGCGGCAAAGTCCGAACTTTCGACACGCATCGAGGCCGCAGAGAAGAAGATCGAGGAGCCGGCCAGCGATGTGCAACTGGCCCGCGCCATTGCCGTCACTGCACTGAAAACTGCAATCGACCGCGGCGGTCCGTTCCTTGCCGAACTGGACGCGCTGAAGAGCGTTTCCGCAGAAGATACCGCCGTCACCGGCCTTGCCGACGATGCGACGACCGGTGTTGCGCCGCGTGCCGATCTTGTGCGGGACTTCCCCTCGACCGCCGATGCCATGATCGAGGCCACACAGCATAGCGATCCGGAACAGGGGATCTTCTCGCGGCTCGTGGACAGCGCATCTTCGGCCATCCGCGTTCGGCCTGTCGGCAGCATCGAGGGCGATACGCCCGAAGCGATCATCGCCCGCATCGAAGACAAGCTGACCAATGGCGACCTGAAGGGCGCGAGCCTCGAATGGGAAACCCTGCCCGATCCGGCAAAGGCCGCCGGCGCCGCGTTCAAGAGCAAGCTCGATCAGCGCGTTCGCGTCGAAGGGCTTATCGATGCCACTGTTTCCGGCGCAATGACGGCAAAGGGCTGAGGAAGAATTCATGATCCGCATTCTGTTCTACGTCCTGATTATTCTCGCTCTTGGCGCCGGCTTTGCCTGGCTCGCCGACAGGCCCGGCGAATTGTCCCTGATCTGGCAGGGACAACGCGTCGAGATGAGCCTGATGGTCGCAGCGACCCTGCTTGCGTCGCTTGTGGCCGCCATCCTGATCATCATCTGGTTCATTCGCGTCGTCTGGCTTTCGCCACATTCCATCTCGCGTTATTTCCGCGCCCGCAAGCGCGATCGCGGCTATCAGGCGCTGTCGACAGGTTTGATAGCCGCTGGCGCCGGAGATTCGATTCTTGCCCGCAAAATGGTGGCCCGCACGCGCGGACTCATCAGCGCCGATCAGGAGCCGCTGATCCATCTGCTCGAGGCCCAGACCGCCCTTATCGACGGCAAATATGACGATGCCCGCAAGAAGTTCGAACTGATGGCCGACGATCCCGAAACCCGGGAACTTGGTCTCCGCGGGCTTTATCTCGAAGCCAAGCGGCTTGGAGCCAATGAAGCGGCGCGGCAATATGCAGAACGCGCCGCCGACAAGGCGCCGCATTTGCCATGGGCCACGATGGCTGCATTGGAATATCGCAGCCAGACGGGCCAGTGGGACGAGGCGATCCGTCTTCTCGATCAGAGCCGTGCAGCGCATGTCATCGACCGCAAGGATGCCGACCGCAAGAAGGCGATACTGCTGACGGCGCGTGCTGGTGAAAAGCTCGAATCCGACCCGAAGGGCGCACGGGATGATGCCCTGGCAGCCTTGAAGCTTGCCGAAAATCTCGTTCCCGCCGGTCTTGTGGCAGCAAAGGCATTGTCGCGTGAAGACAATCTGCGCAAGGCCGCTTCCATCCTTGAAAAGCTCTGGAAGCAGGAACCACATCCAGAGATCGCCAAGCTCTACATCCGCGCGCGCAGCGGCGATTCCGCGCTTGATCGGATGAAGCGTGCCAATAAGCTCGAAGCCCTGCGGCCGAACAATGCAGTGTCGCTTGCAGCTGTTGCGGAAAGTGCGCTCGAGGCCCGGGAGCTGGGTTTGGCACGGGCCAAGGCCGAGGCCGCCGCCCGCATCCAGCAATCGGAAAGTATTTTCCTGCTTCTGGCCGATATCGAGGAAGCCGATACGGGCGACGACGGACGCATCCGCCATTGGATGAACCAGGCGTTGAAAAGCCCGCGCGATCCGGCCTGGACGGCGGACGGCGTCACGTCGCCGCAATGGCTGCCGGTTTCCCCGGTCACCGGGCAACTTGACGCCTTCACCTGGAAACAGCCCGTTGCGCAGATTTCCGGTCCTATTGAAGAGGGCAGCACCGAAGCCGGGGAGCAAGCGATCCGCAGCCTGCCCCCGGTCTCGATACCTCATCAGGACGCTGAGCCGAAACAGGTCTTCGAGAGCGTTGAATCGGACGTGCCGAGCCATGTGGTTGAGACCGCGGCCAAAACGGAAGACATCGTCGAGACGATCGCTGTGCCGGCGCCGTCCGAGTCCGTTATCGTGCCACAGACGGTGACGATCGAAAAAAAGCCCCTCCCTGCAAGGGAGCAGGTCGTCGAGCCATTTTTCGGGCGGCCGCCGGATGATCCGGGTGTCCGCAGCGACAGCCGCAAGCCAACCGGCAAAGCGACGTTCCGTCTCTTTTAAGCACCTGATTACAATGGAAAAGCATGTTTGAAAGATTTCGGACGTTTCTCGACACCCTCACAGGCTCCGGACACGGTGCGGCCATCGAAGCCGGTGACCCCCGCATCGCCATCATGGCGCTTTGCATCCAGGTCATGGAAGCAGACGGCGAAACCGACGAGAAGGAACGCCGCAAAGTACGGTCCATGATCAAGGAGCATTACCAGCTCGACGATGCGGCACTGGACGGATTGATTGCCGCTGGTGAAACCGCCGAAGCCCAGGCGATCGATTTCTTCCGCTTCACCTCGGACATCAAGCGGCATTATTCCGAGGAGCAGCGTATCGATCTTGTCGGCATGCTGTGGGAAATTGTCTATGCGGATGGCAAGCGCAGCGAGATGGAAGACCATGTGATCTGGCGGATTGCCGACCTGCTCGGCGTCTCCGGCAGGGACAGGATCATGAAGCGGCAGGAGGCTGCCGCCAAACTCGATGTTGCGGAAGAGACATTCGCGCCGCAGCAGGAAGAGTAGGATGCTGTTCGCAGGCCGCAGCGTCGATACCTGCTCTCTCAGGAAGCCGGTTTCGATCATGCGTATCTGGTCGTAATTGCTTTACCGTGCCGGTGCGTCGAGCGAATCGACCTTGCGCAGAGACGGGAAGCCAAGCGCCCAGATGACCGCCACGGCAAGCGTGCCGACCCCTCCGATAACCACGGCAGGAACCGCCCCGATGACATGCGCCATCGTGCCGGCGCGAAATTCGCCAAGCTCGTTCGACGCTCCGACGAAGACCATGTTGACGGCGTTGACCCGGCCGCGCACCGCGTCCGGCGTCCAGAGTGCGATCAGCGTCTCGCGAACATAGACGGAGATCATATCGGACGCGCCCATTAGCATCAGGGCTGCGATCGACAACCAGGCAACGTCCGACAGTCCGAAGATAACGGTGCCGACGCCGAACAGGCCGACGCCAGCAAACATCAGGGTACCCGCGTGATGGCGGATCGGATAAGCCGCAAGCATGACGGCAACCAGAATGGCGCCGATGCCGGGTGCGGCCCGCAGCATCCCGAGGCCAAGCGGCCCGAGCACAAGAATTTCGCTGGCGAAGACGGGCATCAGCGCCACCGCGCCACCCAAAAGCACGGCGAAGAGATCAAGTGAAATCGCCCCCAATACGACCTTTTCCGAGCGAATGAAGCGGAAGCCGGCAAGGATCGAGGTCCAGTCTCGCGGCTCGCTCAGACTGTGCTGCGCCGGTTTTTCGATCGTGAAGACAAGGACGGAAGCCAGTATGAGAAAGCCGAGCGCAACCGAATAGGCGACCGTCGCACTGATGCCGTAAAGCAGGCCGCCGGCGACCGGGCCGAGAATGGCGGCCGTCTGCCAGGATGACGAATTCCAGGCGATCGCATTCGCAAGGTCGGCAGAGGGAACAAGATTCGGCGCGAGCGACTGCACGGCGGGCGCCATGAAGGCGCGTTCGATACCGAACACGACCAGGATGGCGAAAACCGGCCAAGGCGAGAACGCGTCCGCGATTGTCAGCCCCAAAAGGGCAGCGGCGCAAAGCGCACTGATGATCATGCAGATGGCAACAATGGCACGCCGGCTGTGCCGGTCTGCGACGGACCCGGTCACAAGGATCAGAACAAGCGAAGGAAGGAACTGGAACAGGCCGATGAGACCGAGATACAGCGTGTTCTGCGTCTGCTCATACATCTGCCATCCAACGGAAACACTGACGATCTGGATGGCGAAGGACGCGAGGAACCGCGAGAAGAAGAAGCGGGCATAGGAGACATGCCGGAACGCGGCAAATCGGTCTGCACCCTGTAAAACGGACATGCGGCTTTCTTTCGGACACAGCGGCAAGCGCCGAATTCATCAAGTTCCTGCACCGCACTTCAAGCGGACTTGCCGGTTTAGTCATCAATGTCTACATGTCTGTCAACAACGAATTGGAGATCGGCATGCTTGCTGTCATCGCGACCCTGAACTTTATCATCAATATTGCGTGGTTCCTGGTCATCGCCTCGGCCATTTTCTCATGGCTTTATGCATTCAACGTGATCAACGTGAACAACAATGCGATCAACATGATCGGCCGGTCGCTCTATCAACTGACGGAACCGCTCTACCGCCCGATCCGCCGCATCCTGCCGGACATGGGCGGCGTCGATCTCTCCCCTCTGGTGGTTTTGGTCATCCTCTACTTCATCTGGTATTTCCTGAACACGACGGTTGCAGCCGCTCTTCTGGCCTGAAGCACGCGGCTTCGACCAGCAAACGAAAAACCTCCGGAGCGCTCAGCGAGCCGGAGGTTCTCATTGAGTCAGGAAAAGGATCGGCGACTTATTTTGCGGTCTTGGCGCGCTCGACCGCCTCGCTGATCAGTTCCTTGGCGATCGCCGCATCCTTCCAGCCGAAGATCTTGACCCACTTGCCGGGCTCCAGATCCTTATAATGCTCGAAGAAATGTTCGATCTGCTGCAGGGTGATCTCGGGCAGATCGGTATAATCCTTCACCTTGTCGTAGCGCTTGGTCAGATGATAGTTCGGAACGGCGATGATTTTTTCGTCCTTGCCGGAATTGTCTTCCATCATCATAACGCCGATCGGACGAACATTGATCACGCAGCCCGGAACAAGCGGGCGGGTCGAGGCGATCAGCACGTCGATCGGATCGCCGTCGTCAGACAGCGTATGCGGCACGAAGCCGTAATTGCCCGGATAGGTCATAGGCGTGTAAAGAAAGCGGTCGACGACCAGCGTGCCGGCTTCCTTGTCCATCTCGTACTTGATGGGATGCCCGCCGACGGGCACTTCGACGATGACATTGATATCTTCCGGCGGGTTTTTGCCGATCGCGATTGCATCAATACGCATGTTTCCCCCAAGGGTCTGGTGTTTGACTGGCGATTCCGATAACGGGAAACACCGTGTGGCGCAACATGACTTTCGCCACACGACCAAAAATGCGAGACTTGGCGAATAATGGCGGCACCTCCAACGTCTGACTTTCGAGGAGTTTCCTATGAAATTGGCAACCATTCTGCTTCCGCTGGCGCTCGGGCTCGCAATGCCCGCAACCGCCGGACAGGCCAATAAAAGTGCCTATACCGATTTCAACACGGACAAATGCCGGACTGTTGCGCAGGACGACGAGGGCGGCGGCATCGTCATGACCTGCGCTGGCTGGAAAGAGAACGCCGTGCATTTCATGGAGGGTGACATGCGGCAGAGCTTTCTCTATGGCCCTGTGAGTAGCGCCTTCCTGGACGGTACTTTCGAGAGCTTCGAACCGTTCAACCATACCGGAAGCAAGATCGAATGGCGGCTCGGCGGTGATGGCAAACCGGTTGCAACCATCCTTCGATGGTTCATTGAAAACCTGGACCCGGCCACTTCGCAACCCTCGCCAAAAATGCGGGGACAGGTGCTGGTCGTCTCTCGTGTCGCTGCAGGCGATGGAAAGAGCTGCGTTGTCGGCTATGTCGATGCGCTCGCCAATCCCGAGCCGAACATCCTTGCAAGGCAAATCGCCGATACGATCGCCACAGGTTTCAGATGCAGTATAGACGATGCCGGTTTCCACGGCATGCGCGGGCCGCTCGCAGCCGAGCCGACGCATGTCTTTCCAGAAACCTGACCGGATCAGGCCCAGACATGACCGATCTTCTTCAAGGTCTTTCCGCCAAAATCCTCAAGTCCCTCGCAAATGTCCAGGCCGCCTGCCATATGGAAGAAGCGGTCTGCATGATAGCTATCCTCAAGGCACCACACCACGAGACCCCGGCAACCCAGCGAGCGCAACAGGCTCCTTGCTTCGCCGAACAGGATGCGGCCAAGTCCGATACCCTGATATTCCGGGCGTAAATAGATCTCGTAGACTTCGCCTTCCTGAGGAAGCGCGCGAGCCCGGTTGAGGCCCAGCGTCGCATAGCCGGCAATCACGCCCGCAACTTCGACGACAAGCAGCGTCGACGGCCCCCGCGTCGCCTTCCGCCACCAGACATGATCGCGCCGGTCGACCATCTGGTTCAAGGGCTTGTGCGGGATGAGGCCGCTATAGGCCTGGAGCCACGAGACACGGTGCACATCCGAAATGGACGTCGCATCTCTCGGTTCGCCGGGCCGCACCTCAATAGACAATGTTTTCATGGCGCAACTCTAAACGCGTGCAATGCAAACAGGAATCCCCGCGCAATGCCTGTTTTTGAGGAACACACAGACAATTGAAGGGGTCGCCAGGAAATTTAACGCAATTTTAACCATCCCGGCAAGTGTCAAACGCTGATGCGCCAAGTGATCAGCGCGTCATGCACAGCCGATATGACTTTTCACTGTTCGGATTGCGACGGAATAGCACACAAAAGTAGCGACCGCGCCGCAAAAGAATGCAGCGCGGTTCGGAACCTTTTTTCAGGTTCTGCGTTTGAAAATGTCTGGTCCAAAATCGCGTCATACTCGCGGTCGGACATTCACCGGGCCTTTGTTCCGGCTCGTGAGAGAAGAAGTAGGGCGTTACGGGTGCCGGTCAAGGTTTCATGGACGGAAATCCCGAAACATCGCCAAGTCATCTGAATGTGGCACCGCCGTGCCCGTATGGAGTAGCCGATGAAGAATCTTTCCGCAGACAGGCGCATGATCAAGATTGCCATGGCGGCTCCCTATCTCGAACGAGATGAAGAACAGGCGCTCGCATTGGCCTGGAAAGACAACCAGGATCAGGAAGCCCGAAACAAGATTGCCATGGCCCATATGCGTCTTGTCATCTCGATGGCGGCGAAATTCCGGAATTTCGGCTTGCCGATGAGCGACCTTGTGCAGGAGGGACATATTGGCCTTCTGGAAGCTGCGGCCCGTTTCGAACCAAGCCGCGAAGTTCGCTTTTCGACCTATGCAAGCTGGTGGATCCGCGCTTCGATGCAGGACTACGTTCTGCGCAACTGGTCGATCGTTCGAGGTGGCACGTCCTCCGCCCAAAAGGCGCTGTTCTTCAACCTGCGCCGGCTGCGTGCAAAGCTAGCCCAGGGCGACCGGCAACTGACGGCGCGTGCCGTCCACGAAGAAATTGCCGTGGCGCTGGGCGTCAGCTTGGCCGACGTGCAGACGATGGATGCTCGTCTTTCGGGGAATGATTCGTCGCTGCAGGCACCCATTTCTTCCTCCGATTCCGACAGCGGCGAGCGGCTCGACCTCTTGGCCTGCAACGCTCCGCTGCCGGACGAGCAGGTTTCCGAGATGATCGACCAGGAGAGGCGCCGGGTCTGGCTTAGTCATGCATTATGCCAGCTTAACGAGCGGGAAATGAAAATCATCCGGGCGCGGCGCCTGTCTGAAGACAGCGCCACACTGGAAGAACTCGGGGCCGACCTTGGTATTTCAAAGGAACGCGTGCGCCAGATCGAAACCCGGGCTTTGGAAAAATTGCGCGTGGCGCTCGTGGCGGAAGCACCGGTGCTGGCAACCCTCGCACATTAATACGGTGTCATAGGTCTCACGGTGGAGAGGGCCAGTCTCTCGGTCCAGGCAAAGCGTTCCTGGCATCGAAGCCCCGCTACTCCGAAATAATCTTAACCCGATCACCAGGGCGAACGCTCGACGTAACCTGCATGCCATTGATCAGGCGGAAAAGATCGAGCTTGCGCTCCGTGCCCATCATCCGTGAGGCGAGTGATGCAAGGCTATCGCGGGCCCCGACCGTGACGACGCGAACACGCAAAGGTTTCAAGGCCGCCGCTTCCTGAGAGGTCATCTTCCGGAAAGATGTTCGCAAGGTCTGCGCGGTCGGCTCAAGGCTTGAAGCTCCCTGCGGCACTGCGGTCAGGAAGCGATAGATCTGGCCGTCGATGCGGATGACCGTAACGTCGAAATCCCAACGCTCTGCCGAAGCCCGGGCGGTTGCCGCCTCAAGGCCGTTGACGGTGATCGGACGGATCGTATCCGGCTTGAGGCCTGTTACCCACCCGCTGCCGATATAGTCCGTCAGGCTGCGGCGTTGCGCGTCGGCGACGCCGTCGAAGCGAATGGCCACCTCTTCCGGTCCTGTCGCCAGCACCGCTTCAGCCTTGTTATCGATCTGAAAACCTGCTGGAATATCGAACCTTATCCCCAAAGTGCCATGCAAGAATGTCTGGCCGCGGACATAGCCTTCCTGCGGACTGTCGCCATAAAGCAAGCCGTCGATGCCGGCCAGATAATAGTCGCGGCCGCGATCGCCCACGGCGCCATCCGCCCCGAAGGCACGGGCATGCCGGCGCGCCAGATCGACGCGTTGCGGTGCGCTTGGATGGCTCGAAAGGAAGTCCAGGCTCTGATCGGAATCGGGATCGACGGAGGAGAACCTTGCATAGGCCGCCATCGAATCGAGGAATCGAGCGGCGGCGTAGGGATCGTACCCGGCCTCGCCGAGCATGCGCACGCCGATGACGTCGGCCTGCAATTCCTGATTTCGCGAGAAAGCCGCCAGACGCAGCTTCCCCCGCGCCAGCGCCTGTTTTCCGGCGATATCGCTGGACAGCACTTCGGAAACGACACGACTGGCAATGACTTCAGCCTCTTCACGCTGCTGACGCTGGATCCCGTGATTGGCGGTGACGTGCGCCATCTCGTGGGAGAGCACAGCGGCCACCTCCGATGCGTCATCGGCAAGGGCAAGAAGTCCGCGCGTGACGTAAAGATATCCCCCCGGCAGAGCAAAGGCGTTGATTGCCGGCGAATTGAGGATGGTGATGCGATAGGACTGGTTGGGATTTTCAGAGACTGCCGTTAAAGCGCCGGTGATGCGGGCAACCAGCCGCTCTGTCTTCTCGTCTTTGTATTCACCGCCATAGCTGGCGACGATCCTTGGGTGCTCGCGAGCTCCTACCTGCGCGCGTGGATCGTTTTTCTGGACTTCTTCGACAATCTGGGGCGTCGCGGAAGGAGCAACGCTCGGCTCATAGGTCTGCTCTATCACGGATTGGCAACCGGAGAGAGCGAGCAGGCCAATGAGCCCGACCACGGCATGCAGGGAATATCCGGGATTTTTCCCCGAATGCCGCAACCCCGTGCCCGTCCCTGTCTTCATGCCTCAGCTCGTTCCAGTCGTTCCGGATCGCAATCGACCAAGCGATCCGCGTGTACAAATTCAGTATTCTTTACAGCCGGGTATGGCGATTGCCCGGCTGTTGCCGCACCGCACACGCTCTACCCTATTCGGGTACATCATGCCTACAGGCCACGACAGAAATACTTGCCTCGTGATATCCGCGCAACGCAACGGTCGCCGGTCCGACGGCCAATCGCCGTCGCATAGGCCAACGTTTAAATTGTGGCAAGCATCGCAGGCGATGCTCATTTTCCAAGAAACCGCGCAACCGCCGGAACATCCGTCCGTTCGAAAAATTGCGCCTTCGGTTGATGCAGGAGAATGCGCCCTTCATCGAGAAAAATAACGCTGTCTGCCAGCATCCGCACATCATCGGGATGATGCGTGACGATGAGAACCGTATTGCCCTCCTGCTGATGCAGGTCGCGCAGCAAACCGGCCATACCCGCCCGCAGGCCAGGATCAAGGGCAGCGAACGGCTCGTCGAGAAGCAGGACCGGCTTGCGCCGGACCAGAGCCCGCGCGATCGCAACTCGCTGGCGCTCACCTCCCGACAGCGTCGGCGGCATCCGGTTGCCGAAGCCTTCCAGTCCGACGCGCATCAGCGAGGCTTCGACCTTCTCGTGCTCCGCCAATCCCAGACGTAAGGAAGGATTGATCCCAAGCCCGATATTGGTGTTCACGTCGAGATGCGAAAAAAGATTGTGTTCCTGGAAAATCACGGACACCGGTCGGGCCGCCGGATCCCGGGAAGCGACGTCTTTTCCAAAAAGCTCGACGGTTCCCGACTGCGGCGTTTCGAAGCCGGCGATGATGTTCAGCAAGGTCGATTTTCCGGAACCGGAAGCGCCGGTCACTGCGACGATCTCACCCTTTGCGACAGCGCAATCGAAAGCAAGCTGCGTTTGCGAGAAAGTGACACGCACGCCGCGCAACCTGATGGCGGTTTCCGTTTCAGAAGGCATGGCCTCTCTCCTGATTGTCCTTTCCCGATGGCGTGCCAGCAATGGTCAGGGCCAGGCAGACGAGACCGAGAAAAAGCGCCAGTCCCGCCGCGTCGGCCGACCGGTAGCTGCCCATGCGGCTGTAGAGCAGCCATGGCAATGTGACCATGTCCTGCGAACCGAAGAGGGCCACCGCCCCGAGATCGCCAAGCGACAATGCGCAAGCAAAGGAGAGGCCGATCAGGAAGGACTTGCGCAAGACAGGGAAATCGATGAAGCGCAGTCTGTTCCAGCCGCCGAGCCCAAGGCTCGCGGCAAGCCGGCCGGTTCGCGCCGCATGGGTCATCATTGCCGGCTCGAGAACCCGATAAACAAAGGGCAGGGCCATAAGCACGTTGATCAGGATGACAAGAAGAGGTGCAAACCGGGCAACATCGCCAAAAGGTCTTAAAAGCAGGAACCAGCCTGCACCAAGCACAACCGGCGGCACCAGCAGAATGAGCGAGGTGGTCATCGAAACACCAAAGGCGAGGCCGCGCTGGAATGCCCGCGGGTTTCGATCCGCCAATCCAAAATGCCGGGCCCGGACCAAAAGGGCCGTGACCGCGATGCACAGCATGCCTGAAATTGCGGCAATGACGGCGCTGGTGAACATGGCCCGGAGCACCAGTGGATCAGTTATCAACGTCCGGAAATCGGCCTGCAGACCGGCGGCTACAACGGCGGCAAGCGGCAAGGCCAGAAACGACACGGCAAGGGCGATGACCGTTCCGTCGGCAAACCTGCCGGCGAGGCCTTTGCCAAGGAAGCGGCGGGTCATCCGCCCGCCGGCCTGTCCTTCCGGCACGCCCGGCAAAAGCCATTGCATGACGATCAGCAGCGTCGCGGCCAGGGCGATCTGCAGCAGCGACAGAGCGATGACGCGCGGCGGATCGAAATCGAACCGCAATGCCTGATAGATCGCCACCTCGATCGTGCTGGCCGCCGGCCCGCCGCCCAACGTCAGCACCAGCGTGAAGCTGGTGGCGCACAGCATGAAGATCAAACCTGCAATGCCGGGCAGAACATTGCGGATGGCGGGCCATTCGATGAAGCGGAAAATCGAAAAGGCGTTCATGCCGAGATTGGCGCTGACCAGCCAGGTTTCGCCGGGAATCCGCTCCAGCCCGCCCAGCATCAACCGCGCGGCCAGAGGCATGTTGAAAAAGACATGGGCGATCAGAATTCCGTGCAGGCCGTAAATACCGATCGGCTGATCGAGCCCGAGAAAAAGCAAGCCGTCGTTGACAAGTCCCTGGCGCCCCCAGATGCCGATAAGCCCGAGCGCGCCCACCAAAGCCGGCAGACCGAGCGGCAGCGCCAGCATCCGGACGATCCAGATCCGGCCGCGAAAAGACGGTCGCCTTGCCAGGGCGCGGGCGACGGGAATAGCCAGAGCAACGGACAAAAGCGTCGACAGAACGGCCTGAAGCAGCGTGAAACGCGTGACGCGCCAGACATAGGCGTCGAAAATCGCCGGCCGAATGGCAGCGCCCGGTTCCTCGAAGAGGAAAAGCGCTGCGGCGGCAAGGCCGACGAACAGCGCAATGCCGCCGAGGCAAGCTGCCCCGGCGGCCAAGGTCAGATGTTTTTCATGACCGCTTTCCAAGACAGACTCAGTTTCCGCTCATGCCGGCCAGCCATTCGTCGATCCAGGCCTTGCGGCTGGCCGCGACCTCGTCGGAGGGAATGAGCAGGGTCTTTTCCGGATTGACCAGCCTGCCGAAGGCATCCGGCAGCGGCTCGGCGGTGGCACCGACCGGCATCATCCAGTTGGTCGTCGGAATGATCGACTGAAAATCCGATCCGGTGACAAAGGCGAGAAATGCCCTGGCCAGGGCCGGATCGCTGGCGTTCTTCGTCATGCCGGCCACCTCGATCTGAATGTAATGTCCCTCGGCAAAGGCGGCAGCCTGATATCGCTCCGTGTTTTCCGCTACCATGTGATAGGCGGGCGAAGTGGTATAGGACAGCACCATGGGCGCCTCGCCCTTGGTGAACAGGCCATAGGCTTCCGACCAGCCCGGCGTTACGGTCAGGACGCGGTCCTTGAGCTTCGCCCAGGCAGCACCGGCCTGATCGCCGTAGACCGACTTTACCCACAGCAACAGGCCGAGCCCCGGCGTCGAGGTGCGCGGATCCTCGATGACGATCTTCTGCGACGGATCGCCGTCAATCAGTTCCTTCAGGCTCTTCGGTGGCTCCTTCATCACCTGCGTATCGTAGATGACGGCAAAGTGGCCGTAATCATAGGGAACGAAGACGTCGTCCGAGAAACCTCCGGGTACCTTGAGGCCGGAGAGATCGACGCCATGCGGCACAAAATACCCCGTTGCCTTGGCCTCCGAGATAAGGTTGGTATCGAGACCGAGAACGACATCCGCCTTCGAATTGGCGCCTTCGAGCTTCAGCCGCGTCAAAAGCTCGACGCCATCGGCGACGCTGACATAGGCAACCTTGCACTCGCAGGTCTTCTCGAACGCCGCCGCAACCTTACCTCCAGGTCCCCACTCGCTGGTGAAACTTTCATAGGTGTAGACCGTAAGCGTCTTTTCGGCCGCCATCGCAAAATGGGGCAGGATCGATGCGGCCAGGGCCGCGATATAGGATAGGGTTCTGTTGCGCATCAGCGCCTCCTCATGATCCAAAAAATGGGAATAGGGCGCTGGAATGTGCCGTCTAATCCCTCCGCCGGTACAAGCCGGATCAGGTTCCGCGGGTTGGCCGGTCAAGGCCTCTCAGCCGAACATCCGCAAAGACATTCGGCACCCCGTTAGAGCAGGAAAAGCTTTAGCCGCAGGCCTTGTGCTTGGCAAGGGGCGCCGTCTACGTCATCCAGCCTTCGCTGACGGCAGGCGGATGGAGCGAATCGCAGCGGCGGCGATGAGACCAATTCCTGCAATGCCCGCTGCCGTCATGAACAGCGGATGGAAGGCCAGCGTATAGATCTCGGCAACGGCTTGGCGAGTGGCCGCGGGCATGGCCGACAGCAGGAGCGGCGTCAGCGTCTCGATATCGCCCACACCGGGAATCGCCCCGACGGCGCGCGGCAGTGCGGCAGCAATGATCGCTCCGTAGATCGAAATGGCGATGGATGCACCCGCCATCCGCGACAGCGTTACCGCCCCGGTCGCCGCGCCGACATCCCCGCGCGCCACCATGTTCTGCACTCCGATGATCGGAACCTGCTGGCCAAGACCGATACCGACACCATGGAATGCCATGAGAGCGCAGATCAGAACGAGCGGCGTACCGGGTTGGATTTGTGTGAAAGCCAGAAGCGCTGTGACCGCAAAACCGGCACTGGCCAGCGAAAAAATCTTGATCCGGCCGGTTCTCGAAATCAACCGGCCTGCAGTGAGCGAACCGCAGACAATGCCGCCTGTGAGCATGATGAACAGCAGACCGGCCGAGGATGGCGAAAGCCCGGTGGTGTTCTGCAGGAAGAGCGCGAAATAATTGATCATGCCAATGCCAACCGCACCGCTCGTCAGCGAAATCAGGAGAAAAAGACTGAAAGATCGGTTTGCAAACAGCGACATCGGCACGATGGGTTCCGGTGCTCGACGCTCGACCCAAACCCAGGCGACTGCGCAGGCCAGACCACCTGCCAGGACTGAAAGACTGCCGGCGGAAACTAGCGAGCCGAACAGCTCGGACCCGTCAGCAACAAGCACGACGCTGGTAATAGCCCCGGCGAGAAGCAGAGCGCCCGCATAATCGATCTTCGGCTGACGGGTCGGCCGGCGGTAGGGCAGGAAGACCAACAGCCCTGTCAGCACGATAGCACCGACCGGAATATTGATGAGAAAGATCGACCGCCATCCGAAGAGGTCGCTCATCGTCCCGCCGAGCACCGGTCCGATGGCGCCGGACGCCATCAACATCAGGCTGGAATAACTCTGATAGCGCGCCCGCTCCCGAGGTTCGAACAGATCCGCCGTCACGGCGAAAATAGAGACCATGATACCGCCGCCGCCGAGACCTTGGAGCACGCGGGCGGCGATCAGCGTATTCATGGAAACAGCCAGTCCGCAGGCGATCGAACCGAGCGTGAAGATCATCACCGCCGCGATCATCACATATTTTCGGCCGAAGAGATCGCCGAGCTTGCCATAGACCGGCATCACCGCGCAGGTGGCGAGCAGATAGGCAGAGCCGATCCAGCCAAAACGCTCCATCTGACCGAACTCACCGACGATCGTGGGCAGTGCCGTCGAAACGATCTGGTGATCCAGCGTCGCCATGAACAGCGCGGCCATCAGGAAGCAGAAGAGAGTGAGACGAAGCCGCTTGTTTTCGACAAGCGGACCGGGGAATGTTTGCATGTCCATCGGAGCATTCCTGTTGTTTTGCCTATTAATGTGCTAATAGCATATATATGTCAATAGCACATTTATGCGAATGACATAACCCGCCTTTATGGCGGCGAAAGCGTTTGCTATTGTGCGGGTATGGAAAAGACCCACTCGCATGTCGAACCAGCGACCGGACCGGACGATCGGGAAGCACAGCGCGCCCTGATCGGACGATCCATGGGACGCTGGCGTATCCTGATCGGACGCCGCGTCATGGCCCGCATGGCCATCAGCAACATCGCGCCCGACCTGGAAATCACCCATCTCGACGTGCTCGACGCCGTAAGGCGGGCGGCGCCCGACGGGGAAGTCACCGTCGGCACGATCGCCGAACTGATGCGGGTCGATCCCTCCCGGGCAAGCCGCATCGTTTCCGACATGGTGGCGCGCGGCGCGCTCAGGCGCGAGGCCTCGCAGGCCGACGCAAGACGCATCGTCGTGGTCATGACCGATCTCGGACAAAAGCTCGTTGCCGAGGTGCAGGCCGTCAAACGCGGCGTGATCGAAGCCATTTTGAGCGACTGGCCGGAAGAGGACGTGGCGGATTTCGCCCGCCTGTTCGATCGTTTCGTCGGCGGCTTCGAACAGATTTACGCGACCCGGCAGAACGAAGACCGCGGCTGACCAGACGCTAGCCGGCAGACGCGCGATTGCGGCCCTGCCGCTAATCCGCCGGCAACCCCTTCCCCAATCGCCCCTGTTCGCGCTATGGCCTTGCGCCATGGACAATCAGGCTTTCATAATCTTGATGGGCGGGACGTTGACGCCCACGGACCGGCTTTTGAGCCATCTGGAGAACGCACGCGTGATTTCCGCAGATGGCGGCATGCGCCACGCGAAGGGTCTGGGTCTGACGCCGGAAATGTGGGTTGGCGATTTCGATTCGACGCCTGAGGCCTTGATCGCCGAGTGGCCGGATGTCCCCCGCCAGCCCTACCCTACGGCAAAGAACGAGACGGACGGCGAAATCGCAACCGCCGAAGCGCTTGGCCGCGGCGCCAAACGGCTGGTCCTCGCCGGCGCGCTCGGCGGAGAACGCAGCGACCATGCCTTCATGCATTTGCTTTATGCCGCAAGTCTTGCCGAACGCGGCATCGACGTGCTGCTGACGTCGGGGGAGGAAGAGGCCTATCCGCTCCTTCCCGGAAGCAGGACCATCGATCTGCCGGAAGGAAGCCTGTTTTCCGTTCTCGGCCTGGATACGCTGACCGGCCTGTCGATCGAGGGCGCCCGCTATCCGCTGACGGATTTCCATTTGCCCTTCGGATCGTCCCGCACGGTATCGAACGTTGCCGAAGGCACGGTCCGCTTCACCCTTTCATCCGGCCGGGCGATTATTCTTGCCCGCCCTTACGACCTTACGGGAGCCTGACATGGCGCCGCCAATCCTGAAACTCGACGATATCTTCCTGTCCTTCGGCGGCACGCCGTTGCTCGCCGGCGCCAATCTGCAGCTGGAGGCGGGCGACCGCGTCTGCCTGGTCGGGCGCAACGGCTCCGGCAAATCGACGCTTCTGAAGATCGCCGCCGGCCTTGTGGAGCCGCAGACCGGCGAGGTCTTCCGGCATCCCGGCTCCACCCTGCGCTATCTGGAACAGGCCCCGGACTTCGGCAGCTATACCACGGTTCAGGCCTATGCCGAGGCGGGGCTTGGGCCGGGTGACGACCCCTATCGCGTCGCCTACCTGCTCTCCCATCTCGGCCTTACCGGAGAAGAAAACCCGAATGATCTCTCCGGCGGCGAAGCGCGCCGCGCCGCCCTCGCCCGCGTCATGGCGCCGGAACCGGATATTCTTCTTCTCGACGAGCCGACGAACCATCTCGACCTGCCGACGATCGAATGGCTGGAAGGCGAACTGCAGAAGACCCGCAGCGCACTCGTTCTCATCTCCCATGACAGACGCTTCCTCGAAAAGGTCTCGACCGCTACCGTTTGGCTTGATCGTGGCCTCTCGCGCCGCCTCAGCCAGGGCTTTTCCCATTTTGAAGCCTGGCGTGACAAGGTGTTGGAGGAGGAGGAACTGGAACAGCACAAGCTCGGCAAATCCATCGAACGCGAGGAACACTGGCTGCGCTATGGCGTCACCGCGCGGCGCAAGCGCAACATGCGGCGCCTCGGCGCATTGCAGGATCTGCGCTCGCAATATCGCGGCCACAAAGGCCCGCAGGGCTCGGTGCAGGCGACCGTCAGCGACGCACAGGAATCGGGCAAGCTCGTCATCGAGGCCGAAAAGATCACCAAGGCCTATGGCGACCGCACCATCGTCGCCCCCTACTCGATGCGGGTGCACCGCGGCGATTGCATCGGCCTCGTCGGCCCGAATGGCGCCGGCAAGACGACGCTCTTGAAGATGCTCACGGGCCAGCTCGCCCCCGATTCCGGCATTGTAAAACTCGGCACCAATCTCGAAATCGCCACGCTGGACCAGAAGCGCGAAGACCTGAACCTCAACGACACTTTGGCGCACTATCTGACGGACGGGCGCGGCGACAGCCTGCTGGTCAACGGCGAGCAGCGCCACGTCACCGGTTATATGAAGGAATTCCTGTTCCAGCCGGAACAGGCCCGCACGCCGATCAAAAACCTGTCGGGCGGCGAACGCGCCCGCCTGATCCTCGCCCGGATCCTGTCGCGACCGACCAATCTCCTGATCCTCGACGAGCCGACAAACGATCTCGATATCGAAACGCTCGACCTGTTGCAGGAAATCGTTGCCGGCTTTTCCGGCACGGTCATCCTCGTCTCCCATGACCGCGACTTTCTCGACCGCACCGTCACCTCGACCATTGCCCCCGCCGTTCCGGAGGCACCGGATGGACGCTGGATCGAATATGCCGGCGGTTATTCCGACATGATGACGCAGCGCAAGGGCGCACAGGACGAGAAAAAACGGGCCGACAAGGCGGAAAAAGCCAAATCCAACGAGACCGGCGGTTCGGCCACGCTCCGGCCTGCCAAGGGCAAACTCTCCTTCAAGCAAAAATTTGCGCTCGAAAATCTACCGAAGGAGATGGAAAAGGCGCAAGCCGAAATCACCAGGCGCGAGACGGAAATGGCCAGTCCGACCCTGTTCTCGAAAAATCCGGCCCGCTTTTCAACGCTCGCAGCCGAACTTGAAACATTGCGCAAGACGGTCGCGACCATGGAAGAGGAATGGATGGAACTGGAAATGCTGCGGGAGGAACTGGAAGGCTGACATACGGTCGCGGCTCACCTCTGATGCCCGCGCGACTTCATCCCGTCACACGCACCCACGTGCCTCGCCGCATGGCTTTCAGCAGCCGCTGCATCGCGGGCAGGCTGACGGCGATGCAGCCTTCGGTTGGCGCGTAGCCGGGTTTGGCAAGATGGAAGAAGATGGCCGAACCGCCATTGCGTCTGCGGGATCGAAAGTTCCAGTCCATAACGAGGCAGATATCGTAGAGATCGTCCTCGCGCCGCATTTTTTCGTGGCTGGGACGGAAAGGGCCACGGACCGGACGGTTATAGCTGGCATTGCCGGGCGCATCGCACCAGAGCAGATCTTTCGGTGTGACGCGCAGCGGCAGAGCGCTCGGCGGCGGCGTGATCCGGTCTCCCCTGACATAGCCGCCAACGAGGCGCATGGCGGCAATCGGCGTTGCACCATCGCCCTCTCGCTTGCGTGACGTCATGCCGCTGCGACCGATCGCGGCTTCCTCGGTGCGGCCAAAACAGGTAACCAGAGCCCGGCAGGGATGCCCCGGTTTTCGACGAACCAGAATGGCAGATGCGGAATTCGAAGGCTTGAAAGGCTTGCGTCGCATTTTACTCACAGTTTTTTGCGTTGTCCGTGAACTGAAACCGCACCATAGCACTACACAATATGTAACAAACGGGTGAAGCTCCATTGCTTGTTCAGGCAGTTGACGACGGTGGTTTCAATTCGCAAGCCCGGAGGGATCCTTAACATGTCGGCCCGTACCATTCTTCTCGTCGATGACGACAACGACCTGCGCGAAACGTTAACGGAGCAGCTTTCGCTCTACGAGGAATTTTCCATTCTTCAGGAGCCGACGGCCGCCAAGGGCATCCAGACCGCCCGCAGCCAGCAGATCGCTCTCCTCGTGATGGATGTCGGCCTTCCCGACATGGACGGCCGCGAGGCGGTCAAGCTGCTGCGCAAGGGCGGCTTCAAGTCGCCCATCATCATGCTGACCGGGCACGACACCGATTCTGACACGATCCTCGGTCTTGAAGCCGGGGCCAACGACTATGTGACAAAGCCCTTCCGATTTGCCGTCCTGCTTGCCCGCATCCGGGCGCAGCTTCGCCAGCACGAACAAAGCGAGGACGCGACGTTCACTGTCGGCCCCTATACCTTCAAGCCGGGACAGAAGCTTCTGACCCTCGACAACGGCCAGAAGATCCGCCTCACCGAAAAAGAAGCAGCGATCATCCGCTATCTCTACCGGGCCGACCAGAAGGTGGTGACCCGCGACATTCTGCTGGAGGAGGTCTGGGGCTATAATTCGGGCGTCACGACGCACACGCTGGAAACCCATGTCTACCGCCTGCGCCAGAAAATAGAGCGGGACCCTTCCAATGCGGAGATTTTGGTGACAGAGAATGGCGGGTACAAGATCGTTCCCTGAAGGGAGCGCCCTGATCGTTTTGAGGTAGTTCCTTGTCGCTGAATGACGACATCGCCCTTCTGTCCCTCGTGCCGCTGTTTGCGGATATCGATGACGACAAACTGCGGCTGATTGCCTTTGGTGCGGAGCGGCGCAGGCTCAACAAGGGTCAGCAGCTCTTTCGCGAGGGAGCACCGGCCGATTGCGCTTTTGCGGTCGCCGGCGGCTCTATCGTGCTGACACGAAATCTGTCGGATGGCGGCATTGAGGTCATCGACACGGTGGGACGGGGAACGCTGCTTTCGGAGCTGGCGATGATCTCCTTCGTCGAGCGCAAATTTACAGCGACTGCCGAAGAAGACAGTGAGGTCATCCGCGTCAACCGGCCGCTGTTTCGCCGGATGATGGAGGAATATCCCGAAGTTGCCGTTATCGTCGAAGCGCGCATCAAGACCAATCTGCAGACCATGATCCGCGACATGCAAAAGCTGGCGCCGCGCTTCGGATAACGTTTCCTGGGAGAGACAGTGCGTTTCGGGCGGCGCTGACCTGCGGCCGGCTTTTGCTCTTTCCTGCGGTGCGCTTCATCCCCATCTGTCCGGCAGTGCTTTACGACTATCAGGAACGAGACAATGAAGAACATCGGCTTCCTTTCCTTCGGCCACTGGAACCCTTCGCCGCAATCACAGACCCGTTCGGCAGGCGATACGCTTCTTCAGTCGATCGATCTGGCGGTCGCTGCCGAAGAACTCGGCGCTGATGGCGCCTATTTCCGCGTCCATCATTTTGCCCGCCAGCTTGCCTCGCCTTTCCCCCTTCTGGCTGCCGTTGGCGCCCGCACGAAAAAGATCGAGATCGGCACGGCTGTGATCGACATGCGCTATGAAAATCCGTTCTACATGGCGGAGGACGCGGGCAGCGCCGATCTCATATCGAACGGGCGTCTCCAGCTCGGGATCAGCCGCGGCTCGCCTGAACAGGTGATCGATGGCTGGCGCCATTTCGGGTTTGCGCCGCAGGACGGCCAGACGGATGCCGACATGGGCCGCCAGCATGCCGAGGTCCTGCTCGATCTCCTGAAAGGCGAGGGCTTCGCCCGGCCGAACCCCCGCCCGATGTTTCCGAACCCGCCGGGCCTGCTACGCCTCGAGCCATATTCGGAAGGACTGCGCGACCGCATCTGGTGGGGCGCCAGCTCCAATGCCACGGCGATATGGGCGGCGAAGCTTGGGATGAACCTGCAGAGCTCGACGCTGAAGAACGACGAAACCGGCGAACCCTTCCACGTCCAGCAGGCGGCACAGATCCGTGCCTACAAAGACGCATGGAAAGAAGCCGGCCATCCGCGCGCGCCCAGGGTTTCCGTCAGCCGCAGCATCTTCGCCCTGGTCGATCATCGCGATCGGGCCTTTTTCGGAACCGGCGGCAAGGAACAGGACAAGGTCGGCTACATCGACGACAATACCAGGGCGATTTTCGGCCGGTCCTATGCCGCCGAGCCCGATATTCTGATCGACCAACTGGCCGAGGACGAGGCGATCAAGGAAGCGGACACGCTTTTGCTGACGGTGCCCAATCAGCTCGGGGTCGATTATAACGCCCATGTGATCGAAGCGATCCTGACGCATGTCGCACCGGCACTCGGCTGGCGATAGGAGGCTTACAGATCGAAATGGGCGATCACGGGAACATGGTCCGACGGCCGCTCCCAGCCGCGGGCCTCCTTCAGGATATCGACGCCGGTCAGATGCGGCGAAAGATCGGCCGAGGACCAGATGTGATCGAGGCGACGGCCGCGGTCGGCAGCCTCCCAGTCCTTGGCCCGGTAGCTCCACCAGGTGTAGAGCTTTTCTGATGCAGGCACATGCTGACGCAGAAGATCGACCCAGGCTCCGCCCTGCAGGACAGCCGTCAGGGCCTCCGTCTCTACGGGCGTGTGGCTGATCACCTTCAGCATCTGCTTGTGCGACCAGACATCATGCTCGAGCGGCGCGATATTGAGATCGCCGACGAGGATCGAGGAGACGCCCGCCTCGCTTTCGGCATGCAGTTGCTTCATCTCCTCGACGAAATCGAGCTTGTGCCCGAATTTTGCGTTGATCGTCCGATCCGGCTCGTCGCCGCCCGCGGGCACATAGAAATTGTGCAGGCGGATCGTCTTGCCACCTTTTTCGAACACGACCGAGAGATGCCTGGAATCGCCGACGCCGCAGTAGTCGCGCCGATCGGTCAGTTCGTGGAGAGGCAGGCGGGAAATCGTCGCGACGCCGTGATAGCCCTTCTGTCCGTGGATCGCGATATTCGCATATCCAAGCGCTTGCAGCGGGGCCAACGGAAAGAGATCGTTCGTAACCTTCGTCTCCTGAAGACAAAGAATGTCAGGAGACCAAGTGGTCAGAAAATGCTCGACCAATGGCATGCGCAGCCGCACCGAGTTGATGTTCCAGGTCGCGATCGACAATGCCATGTGGGTACCTTTTAAAAGACAACGGCAGGCAAAGGAACTTTCCCTTCACCGGCAACGTGATCAAGAGCATTTCGTGGATCTGGTACTGTCGCGACGCCTGCATCGACGCAAAGTGGGGAGTGCCCTGCAAGGCCTGTCCGTATTGCCGATCAAACTGGTGCCAGATTATCTCGACTTGTTGCGCACATCGTCATAGGGGATCTGGAAGACCTTGTCGTCCATGGGCACACCGTTCTTCACATTGAAGATCATCACCGACGTATCCTTCTTCTGCGCATCGGTGATCGTCCACTGGCGCAGATCATACGTCTTCGGGTCGAACATCAGCGTGATCGTCGCGTCGCCGAAAATGCTTCTGTCGCCGAGCACGATGGTGATCAGGTCGGCTTCCTCCTTGACGCTGCGAACCATCTTGCCGGAGAGGTCGATATCGTCTGAAAGCAGGATCTTCAGCGGTGTCTTCGACAGGGGATAGATGTCCCAGGTCTTGAGCTTCTGGTTGCCGATGACAACCGACTTGCCGTCGGCAATGACACGCATCGGCGACGGCGCTTCATAGTTGAAACGGATCTTGCCGGGACGGCTGATGTAGAACTTGCCGGCCGTCTGTTCGCCGCGCGGTCCGAACTGCACGAACTCTCCGCTCATCGTCTTCACAGACGCGAAATGATCGGCGATCTTCTGGGCGACGACAGTCTTCGCCTGCGCCAGGGCGGGTTCGGCAGGCAGGCCGATTACGGCCAGTGCCGTCAGCACTGCGAAGCCACCAACGAGAGACCGGCGCGACAGGCAGGATGAACTTTTCTCTCTGCCGTATCCGAATTCACTGTCTGTCATGGCGATCTCCTTCATTTCAACGTCATTTGGAGCGCAAGTGCGGCGCCTTCAAGGCGTCGCACGAACGGATTTTCCTCGATTTCCTGTGAAATCGCCCGGCTTCGGGGTTCGGGTTCCACAACCTGTCACCCGGCGTTTCAGTCTTCGGTGGGAACCAGGATTTCGCGCTTGCCGGCATGGTTGGCCGCGCCAATGATACCTTCCTGCTCCATGCGCTCGATCAGTGATGCCGCACGGTTGTAACCAATGCCGAGACGGCGCTGGATGTAGGATGTCGAAGCCTTGCCGTCGCGCAGCACGATGGCCACGGCCTGATCGTAGGGATCGTCCGATTCCGACAGGTTCGACGTGCCGGCCGGACCACCCTCTTCGCCATCCTCGTCATCATCCTCGGTGATAGCGTCGAGATATTGCGGCGCGCCCTGCGTCTTCAGATATTTGACGACGTCCTCGACTTCCGTATCCGACACGAAGGGTCCATGGACGCGCTGGATGCGGCCGCCGCCGGCCATGTAGAGCATGTCGCCCATCCCCAGCAGCTGTTCGGCGCCCTGCTCACCCAGAATGGTGCGGCTGTCGATCTTCGACGTGACCTGAAAGGAAATCCGGGTCGGGAAGTTCGCCTTGATCGTGCCGGTGATGACATCGACCGAGGGACGCTGCGTCGCCATGATGACATGGATGCCGGCGGCGCGGGCCATCTGGGCGAGGCGCTGGACGGCGCCCTCGATGTCCTTGCCGGCCACCATCATCAGGTCGGCCATTTCGTCGATGATGACGACGATATAGGGCATGGGCTGAAGATCGAACTCTTCCGTCTCGTAGACGGCCTCGCCGGTCTGCCGGTCGAAACCGGTCTGCACCGTGCGGCTGATCTGCTCGCCCTTGGCCAGCGCCTGCTCGACGCGGCTGTTGAACCCGTCGATGTTGCGCACGCCGATCTTCGACATCTTTTTGTAACGCTCTTCCATCTCGCGCACGGTCCATTTCAGCGCGACGACGGCCTTCTTCGGATCGGTGACGACAGGGGAAAGCAGATGCGGAATGCCGTCATAGACCGAAAGCTCGAGCATCTTCGGGTCGATCATGATCAGGCGGCACTGATCCGGCGTCAGGCGATAGAGCAGCGACAGAATGAAGGTGTTGATGGCAACGGATTTGCCCGAGCCGGTGGTGCCGGCAACGAGCAGATGCGGCATCTTGGCAATGTCCGCAATAACCGGCTCGCCGCCGATATTCTTGCCAAGCGCCATGGCGAGCCTTGCCTTGCTCTGTTCGAAGTCTCTGGAGCCGATGAGTTCGCGCAGATAGACGGTTTCGCGGCGCTGGTTTGGCAATTCGATGCCGATCGCATTGCGTCCGGGCACCACGGCGACACGGGCGGCGATCGCCGACATGGATCGGGCGATATCGTCGGCAAGGCCGATGACCCGCGAAGACTTGATGCCGGGGGCGGGCTCCAGTTCGTAGAGCGTCACGACGGGGCCCGGACGCACATGGATGATCTCGCCCTTCACGCCGAAGTCTTCCAGAACCCCTTCCAGCATACGGGCGTTCTGTTCCAGCGCATCGGCTGACAAGGTTGCATCGCGCACAACATTTTTCGGCTCGGCAAGAAAGTGAAGCGGCGGGAGGACGAACCCGCCATCCTCTGAGACCAGCGAGCCCTGTGCTTCCCGCTCGATGCGCTGGCCAGTCTTCGGCCGCGTCGCAGGCGGCACGATGCGGGTGCTCACCTGCGCCGGCAGTTGTTTGCGCGGAGGCGGTACGGGCGCCCAGTCAGCGGCCGGATCGATGTCCTCGTCGTCGTCCGCAAGATCGACGGGCTCGCCGCTCAACAGATCGTCATCGTCGATCGACAGCGACGGCGCCTGCAGCGCACGGCGTTCGCTTTTGTCGAGGGATGGCTCTACGCGTTCCGTTCGTCCGGTCTTGGCGCGCACCGGCTCGTTCAGCGTTCCGAATTCATCGGTATTGAAATCATAGGGCGCGTCGTAATGACGCGGGACAGCCTTGCGGTGGCCGCTGAGCCCGAACAACCGGCGGAACCGCGCCTGGGCCGTGAAACGCACATGCGTCAGCGCACCGGCTATCACCGTTGCAAACCCGGCAGGCGCATCATCGTCCAATTCGTCGCGGACGGTGCGGGCCTTGCTGGGCGCGGGTGCCTGCTCGGCAACCTCATCCTCCGGATCGGCAACGCCGATCAGGCCGGCACTGAAGATGAGGAAATAGGCCGATGGCAGGGCAATCAGGCCGCCCAGCACCAGGCCAAAGGTGCCCGAGGGAAAAGCACCTGTGAACAGGGCCGGAAATCGCAGAATCATATCTCCGAACACCCCGCCAAGACCGCTCGGCAACGGCCATGTCACGGGAGCCGGCAGACATCCGAGCGCTGCTGATGCGAGGACCGAACCGCCAAACCAGGCGACGCCGCGCTTGAGAAACTTATCGAAAGGCTTGGCGAAAATCAGCGCAAGCGCCCATGCGACGACCGGAAGCAGCGCAACGAGGCTGGCAATCCCGAAAAATTGCATGAAGATGTCGGCAAAAGCCGCACCTGTATAGCCCAGCACATTGGTTGGCTCACTGGCCGTCGCGAACGAGAAACTGGGGTCCGCCACATTCCAGGTGGACAGCGCCGCGACGGCAAGGGCCACAACCGCGAACAATGCAAAACCGGCCAGCGCCGCAAGCTGTCTCCAGACAAACGTAGAAAGCACGAACCGGTTGGAGCGGTTATCGAAGACCGCCTGATTGCTTCTGCTCATGATGACCTGCTGCCCGTTCGTCTTGAAAAGCGCGATGCGCACATGCTTTCACCCTAGCCGGAGGAGGGTTAAAGCGATGTTAACCTTGACGGTTCGTTTACGGATTGTGCTCGTCAAATTCCGCGTTGCTTCGTCTCGGCCTCCCCTGCTCCAACGAAAAAAGGCCCGGATCGAGATCCGGGCCAGATGCGGTTCGCACAAGACGGACCGCCGGGAGGCGGGAATGGGCCGGCGGAACCGGCCCGGCCTTGTCAGGAATGGTAGGCAGCTTCGCCGTGCGAGGAAAGGTCGAGACCTTCACGCTCGGCTTCGACCGGCACGCGCAGGCCAACGATGACATCGACGATCTTGTAAAGGATCGCCGAACCGATGCCCGACCACAGGACCGTGACGATAACGCCCTTAAGCTGTGCCCAGACCTGCGTCGCGGTGCCGGCGTAGCCAGCGGCAAAATCGGCTGTCGAGTAATCGACGATGCCTGCACCGCCGAGTGCCGGGTTGACAAACACACCGGTGAGCAGCGCACCGACAATGCCGCCGATGCCGTGAACGCCGAAGACGTCTGCCGTGTCGTCATAGCCGAACTTGTTCTTCACCGTCGAAACGAAGAAGTAGCACAGCGGAGAGACGATGAGACCCATGACGATCGCGCCCATCGGGCCGACGAAGCCGGCTGCAGGCGTGATGACGACGAGGCCGGCAACGGCACCCGAAGCAGCACCAAGCATCGATGCCTTGCCGCGGGTAAAGGTTTCAACCAGTGCCCAGGCGATGATGGCGGCAGCCGTGGCAACAAGCGTGTTGATCATGGCGAGAACCGCATAGGCGTTTGCTTCGAGGTTGGAGCCGGCGTTGAAGCCGAACCAGCCGACCCAGAGAAGCGAGGCGCCGATCATGGTCATCGTCATGGAGTGCGGAGCCATCATGTCCTTGCCGAAGCCGGTACGCTTGCCGACCATGATCGCGCCCACCAGACCGGCGATGCCGGCATTGATGTGAACGACGGTGCCGCCGGCAAAGTCGATCGCGCCGAAGCCGAAGATGAGGCCGGTCGGGCCGTCATAGGCGCTCGGGCCGCCCCAGAACCAGACCATGTGAGCGATCGGGAAGTAGACGAAGGTCAGCCACAGGATCGTGAAGAGGATCACGGCCGAGAACTTGATGCGTTCGGCAAAGGCGCCGATGATCAGGCCGGGGGTGATCGCCGCAAAGGTCATCTGGAAAATGACGAACACCAGTTCGGGAATGGCGACGCCCTTGGAGAAGCTTTCGGCCATGGTCGTCACGTCGACGCCCGACAGGAAGACCTTGGAGAAGCCGCCAACGAAGCTGTTCATCGAACCGCCATCGGTGAAGGCCATCGAGTAGCCATAGGTAACCCAGACGATCATGCCGACGGCTGCGATCATCATGACCTGCATGAGGACGGACAACATGTTTTTGGTGCGCACGAGGCCACCGTAAAACAGCGCAAGACCGGGGACGGTCATCAGGAGAACCAGGATGGTGGAAACCATCATCCAGGTGGTGTCGCCCTTGTCGACGGTCATGGCCGGAGCGGCGGCGGCAACGGCTTCAGCGGCGGCGGGTGCCGCTTCCTGCGCAAACGCGACAGCCGGGGCGAGGAGTGCTGCGGCTGCAGCGCTCACGCGTCCGAGAGAGTTGGAAAGTTTGAATGAGGACATCTGAAAAATAGCTCCCTGAACGGCCGTGACTTACAGCGCTTCTGAATCGGTTTCGCCGGTACGAATGCGCACCGCATGGTCAATCGAGTAGACGAAGATCTTGCCGTCGCCGATTTGGCCTGTCTTGGCCGCAGATGCGATCGCCTCGACGGCCTTGTCGACGATTTCGGAGGCAACGGCGATTTCGATTTTCAGCTTCGGCAGGAAGCTGACGGCATATTCGGTGCCGCGATAGATTTCCGTATGCCCCTTCTGGCGCCCATAACCCTTGACCTCGGTTACAGTCAGCCCCTGAATGCCGACGGCAGTGAGGGCTTCACGGACCTCATCGAGCTTGAACGGCTTGATAATGGCCATCACAATTTTCATCTG
This sequence comes from Pararhizobium gei, assembly GCF_029223885.1. Lineage (NCBI taxonomy): Bacteria > Pseudomonadati > Pseudomonadota > Alphaproteobacteria > Hyphomicrobiales > Rhizobiaceae > Pararhizobium > Pararhizobium gei. Next base: position 3,924,768 of record NZ_CP119409.1, read on the forward strand.
GTTTCCCATCCTTGTTCATGTTCGGCGCGGCGCCGTCTCTCCTTGCCGCGGAGCGCAATCCCCCAACGACTGGACTTACCTATTCAAGGCGCGTGCCAGATTCGGCAGCGGACGCCAAGATCATGAAAAGACACGGAAAAGACACATTTTTCCCGGCCCCGGCTAGAAAACCTCCGGAAATCACTGGGATGAAGGATGAAATAATAGGCAAAAATAAAAAAATGGCGTTTATTTACGCAGTTGCCTTTTTACGGATCAGGCCTTCTTGAGCCACGGAAGCAATCAACACGCCAGACCGATCGAACAGACTGCCCCGCGTCATACCCCGTGCGCCAAAAGCGCTCGGACTGTCCTGCGTATAGAGAAGCCAGTCGTCCATCCGGCACGGCCGGTGGAACCACATGGCGTGATCAAGGCTGGCCACCTGGAGATCCCGATCGAAAACCGAGGTGCCATGAGCGTAAAGAGCGGTGTCCAGCAGTGTCATATCGGACAGATAGGCGAGCACCGCCGCCTGAATATGACGTTCGTTCGGGACGGCACCGACGGCCTTGACCCAGACGTTTTGCACGGGCTCCAGCCTGTCGCGCGAAAAATAATGCTTGAGGGATACGGGCCTGATCTCGATCGGGCGCGGGCGCTCCCAGTAGCGGCGGATAGCTTCGGGCGCGTTTGCCAGGAACTTCTCCTTGATATCCCGCTCCCCGAGTAGGCTTTCCGGTGGCGCGATGTCGGGCATCGCGACCTGATGATTGAAGCCCTCCTCGTCGAACTGGAAGGACGCGGACATCGAAAAGATCGCCTTGCCATGCTGGATGGCGACAACCCGGCGCGTGGCGAAGCTCGATCCGTCCCTTATACGATCGACATCGTAGATGATCGGAACGGCCGGATCGCCCGGACGCATGAAATAGGCATGCAGGGAATGCACATAACGGCCTTCGCTGACGGTGCGCTGGGCTGCCACCAGTGCCTGCCCGATGACCTGCCCGCCGAAAACCCGCTGCCAGCCGACCTGCGGCGAACGGCCGCGGAACAGATTTTCCTCCAGCCTCTCCAGATCCAATGTTTGCAGCAGAGTGTCCATCGGGCTTTGCATGTCTGTGGGGCGCGACATTTCGGCTATCTCCGGAGGTAGATCAGCGCCGGTGGTAGGAAGGGGCGCAGCAATGCTCTATATAGTGTCGCAGAAATGCTCAAGTCTGACAGGAGAACGGGATGATCGATGTGCTGATCGCGGGCGGTGGCTATGTCGGGCTGTCCCTGGCCGTGGCCGTCAAGACGGCAGCGCCCCATCTTGACGTCACCTTGATCGACAGCGCCCCCGAAGCCGCCTGGAAAAAGGACGAGCGCGCCTCGGCGATCATCGCGGCCGCCTCGCAGATGCTGGGTTCGCTGGGCGTCTGGGAGCGCATCGAGCCGCAGGCCGAACCGATCCGGCGCATGGTCGTCACCGATTCGAAAGTCGCCGATCCCGTGCGCCCCGTCTTCCTGACCTTTGAGGACGACGCTGTCGAAGGCCGGCCCTTTGCCCATATGGTGCCCAATGTCGCCCTTGTGGGCGCACTGCGGCAGGCTGCGGAGACACTGGGCATACCTGTTCGCCAGGCTGTTTCAGCCGCCGGTTTCGAGACCGGAGATCATGCAGTCTCCCTCACACTGTCAGACGGCGTCGTACTTGAAACACGTCTTCTGGTCGCTTGCGACGGAGTGCGCTCGAAATTGCGCCAGGCGGCAGGCATCAAGACGGTGGAGTTTGACTATGGTCAGTCCGGCATCGTCACGACGGTGGAGCACGAGCGGCCGCATAACGGAACGGCAGAGGAACATTTCCTCCCCGCAGGCCCCTTTGCCACCCTGCCCTTGAAAAACAATCGCTCGTCGCTGGTCTGGACGGAGCGGACGCGGGATGCAGCGCAGCTGGTCGCCGGCGACGATATGGTGTTCGAGGCGGAACTGGAACGGCGCTTTGGCCACAAGCTCGGAACGTTGAAAGTCGTTGGCGGACGGCGTGCCTTCCCGCTCGGCCTGACTCTGGCGCGCGAATTCGTTAAACCGCGTTTCGCCCTTGCCGGCGACGCTGCGCATGGCATTCACCCGATCTCCGGCCAGGGGCTCAATCTCGGCTTCAAGGACGTAGCGGCGCTTGCCGAAACGATCGTCGATGCTGATCGGCTTGGCCTCGACATCGGCTCGCTGGCCATCCTGGAGCGCTACCAGAACTGGAGGCGCTTCGATACCTTTCGCATGGGCGTGACGACTGACGTGCTGAACCGGTTGTTTTCCAATGACATCACGCCGGTCAGGGCGCTGAGGGATGTCGGTCTGGGCATCGTCGATCGCCTGTCATCGGTGAAATCCTTCTTCATTCACCAGGCGTCGGGACTGGGCGGGCAGGCCGAACCGAAATTGCTGAGTGGACAGCCTATCTGACGTCACATCCACCGCAAGTTCTCAATCCGGTAGACGATCAGATCCCACAGCCAGCCTGGGGCCTCGTCAACGATGGCCGTAAAGCCCTCCCAAAGGCCGGGATAGGAGAAAAGGGCCGCAAGGCCGGTCGGCACTGTCCAGGTACAGGCAATCCGCAGATTTTTTATGCTGAAGAACTCGTAGAACCCGTCTTCGTCATATTCGGTTCCGGCAACCATATCCCAAAAACCGTAATTGCTGCTGAGCATGTCATCGATGATATGTTCACGCCAGAACAGGCCGCCCCCGGAATGGAAACGGTCCGGCATGAAATTGAATGAGGACCGGAAAATGTGGCAGATCGCGCTCAGCAGAACCAGCACGAGCACGGCGACGACAAGGTACCAGGCGATCATGGCGCTCCCCGCGAATGGCTTAAGCCTCGGCGGAAACGTGTATACCCTATTGATTGAGAGTGCGTAAAACCCTCCAAAAAAGGCGCAAAATCACGCTCAATCTTCGATTTTGCGTGCTTCGGAGATCAACATGATCGGAATGCCGTCGCGGATCGGATACGCAAGACGGGCCTTCTCGGAAATCAGTTCGTTGTCGGTGGCGTGGTAGCTGAGGCGACCCTTGGTCAGCGGACATACCAGCAATTCGAGGAGTTTCGGATCGACGCGGCTGGTTCTGTCTTCCATCATTCCCGCCTATTGCAGCATGGTTTCAATATCGCCGAAATTTCGTGCAAGCACGATCTCTGTAATGGCGATCAGCGTTTCGGCGCGGGTCTTGAGGTCCGGAGCCTCGAGCAGCGCCTGCTTCTCCGCGGGACCGTAGGGCGACATCATCGCCATGGAATTGACGAGTGTGGAATTGCTCGCCCGTTCGACGCTTTCCCAGTCTGCTTCCAGCTTGTTGGCTTCGAGATAGGCCTTGAAAGCGGCGAGAAGCGCCCGGCGATCGACCTGTGCCTCATCGTCCGGCTCCATGAGATCGGTGGCGAAAGGCGCAATGTGAAAATTGCGGTAGCCCTTGGTGGCAGGCAGTTCGTTAAACAACCGGAAACGGCAGATCCCGGTCAAAGAAGCCAGATAGCGGCCGTCCTCCATTTCCGCAAAGGATGTAATCCGGCCAACGCACCCGACTTGGCAGAGCGCCTGGACATGCGCCTGCCCGGCTTCTTCGCGCGCCTCCCCGAAAAACGGCTGAATCATTCCGATCAGACGGTTTCCCGCCAGCGCGTCGTCGAACATGGCGAGATAGCGCGGCTCGAAGATATTGAGCGGCAGCTGCGAACCAGGAAGCAGGAGCACGCCCGTCAACGGAAATACCGGGAGCGTTTCCGGCAAATCCTGCGGCTTGAGATAACGTGCATTTCCAACTTGCATGTGCGAATACACCCCGTCGCTGCCGGCCGCTTTCTTATGATTTACAGTTTTGCGGCCTATCGAGAAGAGATGGTGCTCAGTCTGAAAATCTCAAGAGAGCGCAGTCGACTGGCGCTATGAGAACAGGATCGACGACAATTTGCGGCGCGCCGATAGCGTTGCCGGATCCATAGGCCCCCAAACCTCGAAGAACTGCAAGAGCTCGCGCCGCGCGCCGTCATCCTCGAAGGCCCGGTCGCGTTTCATCACAGTCAAAAGATGATCCGCCGCTGCTTGCCTGTCGCCTTCGACATTGCGGATCTTGGCAAGCTTGATACGGGCTGCATGATCGTCGGGATTGGCTGCAAGCGCCCGTTCGAGCGCCTCCGGATCGCCAAGCTTGCGGGCTTCCTCGATCTGGTCGATTTTCTTCAGCGCCGCCACGATACCGGCATCTTTCGCCAAAGCCTCGTGCAAGCCAGTCAGAACCTCACGCGCTTGCTCGATATCCCCCATGGAGATCAGGCAATTGGCAAGGCCTGCAAGCGCGGCTGCATTCTCGGGCTCGGCCTGCAGAACGGCGCTAAAAAGGCCGGCCGCATTCTCCAGATCTCCTTGATCGACCAAAGTCTTGGCTTCGGCGAGCGCCGCTTCGATCTCGGCTGCCTGATCATCCACGGCGGGGCCGGCGATCTTGTCGATAAACTGACGAATCTGGCTTTCCGGCACCGCGCCCATGAAACCATCGACCGGGCGGCCATTCGAGAAAGCAATCACGGCCGGGATCGACTGGATACCGAGCTGGCCTGCAATCGAAGGGTGATCGTCGATATTCATTTTGACGAGTTTGACACGCCCCTTGGCCTCGGTGACGACCTTCTCGATGACCGGGGTCAACTGCTTGCAAGGACCGCACCAGGGCGCCCAGAAATCAACCAGAACCGGCTGATGGCGCGACGCCTCTAGCACGTCTTTGGTAAAATTCGCCGTCGTGGTTTCCTTGATCAGGTCGCCGGCAGGAACTGGCGCAGCGACCGGCGTGCTGCCGTAGCTTGCTGCCCCGGACATCTGGTTGCCGTAGGATACTGCGTAAGGGTTGTCACCGGCGCTCATCATCTCTCCTTGCGGACGATATTGGTCTGTCTGACTGTTTCCCGCCAAAGATCGTATGTCAGGCCGTCACTTTCAAGACAAGCGGTTCGTGTCCGGTCGCTTCGATAAAGCGCATCAGGTCTTTCGAGGCGATCGACGTCGTCGCATCGTTCGACAGCGGATGACAGTTGACGATCTCGTCCTTCATCAGGTCTTCATCGATGATGATCCTCACATTTCCACCCATATCGTTGATGACCCCGAAAGCCGTGACCGCGCCGGGGATGACGCCCAGATATTCCATCAGCTTCTCCGGCTTGCCAAAGGACACCTTGCTGGCCGCGCCGATGATCGTGTGCACGGTCTTCAGGTCCACGGTCGCATGCTCCTCGACGGTCAGAAGGAAATAATTGTCCTTCTTGTCTTTCACGAAGAGGTTCTTGGTATGCCCGCCGGGAATTTCGTCTCGCAGAGCGACCGATTCGGCGACCGTGAAGACGGGTTCATGGCGCTTGGTCGTGTGGGGTATGCCAAGGCTGTCGAGAAACTGGAACAGGTCCTCCTGTGTTTTCGGCGGCAGGCCGGCTGCTGGCATGTCGGTCATGGCGATTCCTTCCTTCTCATCTCCTTTTCCCTTACGGCGAAGGGCAGACAAGCGCAATATTCGTCATGCCACGCCCGGCAAAACGCCTTGTTTTCAGTGGCTTGCGCCTTGCTCTCCAAAATTTCTTCCATCCTGCGTCATTTCCCTGTTGCATTTGGGAAATGGCTGGGCCATATAGCGCCCGTCGCCACAACACAGCGAACTTCGGCCACCGACTACCCCAGGCCGTCGACAATGAGCGGGTGTAGCTCAGGGGTAGAGCACAACCTTGCCAAGGTTGGGGTCGGGCGTTCGAATCGCCTCACCCGCTCCATTTTCTTCAAAGATTTCATGCCACGCGTGCGAAGGGCTGGGTAGCCATGCTTGCTACACGATCAATATCGTAAACAGCCGCCTCTTGCGTCGAGCATCCTTCCATAGACCGGCTTCGCTGGGTCTATGGAAGGATCGTTCTTTGCCATAACCTCAGTTGCGGCTGAAGACATAGTCCGTTTCCTGCCGCAGGGTCTCTCCCGGGCGCAGCACGGCCTGCGGAAAATTCGCATGGTTGACCGCATCCGGCCAGATCTGCGTTTCCAGGCAGAAGCCGGCGAAAGGGCCATAGCGGCGGCCGTCGAGGCCTGGAACACCCACATTCACCTTGAAGCCGGTATAGAACTGGACCCCGGGCTCCGTCGTGCGAACTTCCAGCGATACCCCGGAATTCACACTGCGGACCAGCGCCACCGATTGTTTCGGACCACGTGCATCCGCAAGGCAGAAATTATGGTCATAGCCGATCCTGTCCCCTTCCATCTGACGGCGAAGCGGCGTCATGGCGCGCAGATCGAAGACCGTACCGTCAACCGGGCGGATCTCACCTGTGGGAACCTGCCGTTCATCCGTCGGCAGATAGTGGCTGGCGGCAATCATGGCGTCGTGGCCCAGCGCATCGGCCGTGCCATCGAGGTTGAAATAGCTGTGCTGGCAGACATTGCAGATGGTGGCGCGGTCAGCAGTGCTTTCGTAAGCGACAGCAAGGACGCCGCCCTCAAAAAGCGTGTAGGTACAGGTTATGGTGCAATTGCCAGGATAGCCGGCGCGGCCATCGGGATCGACGATCTGAAGCACGACCCGGTCTTGCGCCTGTTCGACGACGCTCCATAAACGCTTGGCAATGCCATCGCTACCGCCGTGCAGATGAGTGACGCCCTTTTCATTGAGTTCCAGTTGAAAGGTTTCACCGTCGATTGCGAAGCGTCCGCCGCCGATGCGATTCGCATTGCGGCCGGGCGTCGCGCCGAAATAAGGGGAGTGGGCGAGATAGTCGGCCAGATTTTCGAAACCGAGGACGAGGGGAGCCTTGTGACCATCAAGGCGCAGATCCTGGATCACCGAGCCCCATGTGAGAATATGAGCCGTCAGCCCGCCGCCTTGTAAGACAAGACGGTGCACCGGTTCGCCGGATGGCAGGTGGCCAAAGATCTCATTTTCTATCTGCACGGCGTTTTCCTCCACTGCCCTGTTGCGGGCGGCAAACTGCTTCATTTCCGGCAGGGCGGCAACTGTAAAGTCATTGAGACCGCACCGGCGTTTTCACGACGGCCGACGGTTCGGTCACTGCCTGTCTTTTCCGATATCGGCAAGATCGAAGGACGTCGTCTGATAGATATCGTTGATCCAGTTTCCGAACAGCAGATGCGCGTGGCTGCGCCAGCGATTTTGCGGCGTCAGCGTGGGATCGTTGTGCGGGAAATGATTATGCGGCATCTTGATCGGCACGCCCGCATCGACATCGCGGAAATATTCGTCTGAAAGCGACGTCGAATCATATTCCACATGGTTGAAGACATAGAGGCGGTTGCCGGCTTTTTCATGCACGAAGCAAATACCCATCTCGTCGGATTCCATCAGAATTTCGAGCCCCGGCACCGCCTCGATATCGGCGCGCCGCACCTCGGTCCAGCGTGACACCGGAATCTGGAAATCGTCTGAAAAGCCGCTGAGATAGGGCGAGGCCGGATTGAGGTTGTGGTGACGGTAGACGCCAAAAGCTTTTTCCTTCAGCGTGTATTTCGGCACCTTGTGGAAATGATAGATCGCGGCCATCGCGCCCCAGCAAATGTTCAGCGTCGAATGGACATTGGTGTGCGTCCAATCGAGAATCTGCTGCATCTCGCTCCAGTAGGTCACGTCTTCGTAATCCATCGTTTCCACAGGGGCGCCGGTGATGATCAGGCCATCGAACTTGCGGTGCCGCACTTCTTCCCATGTGTCGTAGAAGGCGAGCAGATGCTCCTCCGGCGTGTTCTTCGCCTTGTGTCCTCCGATACGGATCAGCGACAGCTCGACCTGCAGCGGCGAAGCGCCGACGAGGCGCGCCATCTGGATCTCGGTCTTGATCTTGTTCGGCATGAGATTGAGCAGTCCGATCTGCAATGGCCTGATATCCTGACGGATGGCCACCGTTTCGGTCATCACCCGCACCCCTTCCTTGACGAGGGTTTCATAGGCGGGCAGCGTATCGGGGATCTTGATGGGCATGGGCAACACTCGGATCTGGCGGACCAGCCGGCATGAAAAAACCGGCAACGACGACAATCGCTACCGGCCCGCTGCTTGCGCATGCACGGCCCTTTAGCGACTTATTTAACGTGGCTGCAAGCCGGCCGGCCAAATCACCACGACTGCGGATATAACGCCGCAGACGACGGAAATCAATGGCGGCGTGCCCGGCTCCGCCCAACGCCCGCCCTGACCTCGCAGGCGCGTTTCAGGCAAGGGAACGCGGCGTCACGAACCGTTCGAGATAACCACTGCCGGCGGCAAGGTCATTCCATCCTTCAATATCGAAGTCGATGACGGCAAGGCCTGCTGTCGGGAACTTCTCCTTGATAAGGTATATCGCGCCGGCTTCGCCGCCTCCGGCCAGCATGGCCGCAGCATCCTCCATGCCCGGATTGTGGCCGACGACCAGCAAGGTCCGGCAGGAAGCTTCCACGGAACGGATCGCATCGACAATCGTCTCTGCTGGAACCTCGTAAAGTTTTGTTTCCGTTCGCTCGGCCATATCCGCCGGCAGTTCATCCCGCACCAGGTCCCAGGTCTGCTGCGCTCGCGTCGCTGGAGAGACGAGCACGAGGTCTGGAATAAGTGTCTCGTGTTCCATATAGGCGCCAATGACGGGCGCCGCCCTGCGGCCACGCTCCGAGAGAGGCCGCGCCTCGTCAGCGACGCCTTCCGGCCACGCGGATTTGCCGTGACGCAGAAGGATAAGACGATGTTTCGATTTTCTGGATTCTTTGGTCATTCGCTTCCTCCACCCTCCCCCTCAAGGGGAGGGTGGACGTCTCACTTCCACTCGCGGATATCGACGAAATGCCCCGACACCGCGGCGGCAGCAGCCATGGCAGGCGACACCAGATGGGTGCGGCCCTTGAAACCCTGACGGCCTTCGAAGTTGCGGTTGGACGTGGAGGCGCAGCGCTCGCCCGGCTTCAGGCGGTCGTCGTTCATGGCAAGGCACATGGAGCAGCCCGGCTCGCGCCAGTCGAAGCCGGCCGCCTTGAAGATGACGTCGAGACCTTCGGCTTCCGCCTGTTCCTTGACGAGGCCAGAGCCCGGAACGATCATCGCGGACACCGTGGATGCGACCGTGCGGCCCTCGACCACCTTGGCGACTTCGCGCAGATCCTCGATGCGGCCATTGGTGCAGGAGCCGATGAAGACGCGATCGATAGCGATGTCGGTGATCTTCGTGCCCGGCTTCAGCCCCATGTAATCGAGCGCCCGCCACTTCGACGTGCGCTTGTTCTCGTCCTGGATCTCGTCCGGGTTGGGTACGGTGCCCTGAACCGAGATGACATCTTCAGGCGAGGAGCCCCAGGAGACGATGGGCGGCAGATCGGCGGCGTTCAGCACGACGACACGGTCGTAATGGGCGCCTTCGTCGGTCTGCAGCGTCTTCCAGTAAGCGATCGCCTGTTCCAGCGCCTCGCCGGTCGGCGCCCGCGGCTTGCCCTTGATGTATTCGAAGGTCTTTTCGTCCGGTGCGATCAGGCCGGCGCGGGCACCGCCTTCGATCGTCATGTTGCAGACGGTCATGCGGCCTTCCATCGACAAGGCGCGGATGGCCTCGCCGGCAAACTCGATGACATGGCCGGTGCCGCCGGCCGTGCCGATCTCGCCGATGATGGCGAGAATGATGTCCTTGGCCGTGACATGCTCCGGCAGAACGCCATCGACACGCACCAGCATGTTCTTGGCCTTCTTCTGGATCAGCGTCTGGGTGGCGAGCACATGCTCGACCTCGGACGTGCCGATGCCATGCGCCAGTGCACCGAAGGCCCCATGCGTCGAGGTGTGGCTGTCGCCGCAGACGATGGTCATCCCCGGCAGCGTGAAGCCCTGTTCCGGCCCGACGATATGGACGATGCCTTGGCGGATATCGCTGGCCGAATAATATTCGACGCCGAAATCGGCCGCGTTCTGGGCGAGCGCCTCGACCTGAATGCGGCTTTCCTCGTTCTTGATGCCGAGATGGCGATCCGGCGAGGTCGGCACGTTGTGATCAACAACGGCCAGCGTTTTTTGCGGAGCGCGCACCTGACGGTTGGTCAGGCGCAGGCCTTCGAACGCCTGTGGGCTCGTCACTTCGTGAACGAGATGGCGATCGATGTAGAGAAGACAGGTTCCGTCGTCCTGTTGATCGACCAGATGGTCGTCCCAGATTTTATCATAGAGAGTCCGCGGTGCGCTCATGGCTGTGCATCCATTTGAAGTACCAATGTGAAGAAAAATATCCGGCAAATTCGCCGCAACTGGTCAGGAGCAAGTCCCGACAGTCAGATAAGTCGGCTGCTCAGCGCGCCTGAAACGCGCGCGAAAAACCGTGCCGGCAGACGCTTGTGATCCTGCAGCACGACGATTTTCTGCTCGTGACATCCGAATTTGGATTCCATAGTGGCGGATATAGCAGTTTTGTGACCAACCGGCAATATCGGCCAGAGAGACAGACGCGCGTCCCAGCCTGCTCGAAATGCCCTGCCGATGTGGCTTGCCTGCCGTGTGCCCTCGAAAAGCGCAACGGGCTTGCGGAATGAACGCGGCGTTGATCAGAGCGCATCACGCTTGGTGCGCAAATTGGCAACGACGCGCCGGTTCTGTACCTTGCACGAGCGATCGGCGCAGTCACGGACTTCCCGGTCCTTGCCATAGCCCTTGGCCCACATGCGCTGGGGATCGACGCCCCTTGTAACCAGATAGGCCATGACCGCACCGGCGCGCTTCTGTGACAGCGCCACCATCTGGGCATCGGACCCGGAATCGTCAGCAAACCCCTGCAGCTTGAGAAGCCAGCCCGGATTGTTGTTCAGCCATGCGGCCTGATTGTCCAACGTTACCAGGGCGACCGAATCGAGTTTGGCGGAGTCCTCCGAGAAATAGATCCGCCGGCCGACATTGAGGATGAACTCCTCTTCGCTGCCGGTCTTCACAGTCTCGAAGCCGGGTGCCGGATCGTTGGTCTGACCGGTCATCGGCACGGCGGCAGGCTCTTCCACGGAGGCAATGTCAGTGGTGCTGCAGGCAGCGAGCGCGAGCAGCATGGCTGCGGCACCAAGACGAGCAACGTATCCGGTCATAGCAGACATCAATGGAAATTCCTCATTCGACCGATGTCGCTTCGCTGACCTCGGCGGATGGAGCCTGGTCGGCGATATGCGGTAGAACCTGTACAGCGGTCCCGATCGGGCAGCGCTGGTAAAGATCGATGGCGTCTTCGTTGAACATGCGGATACAGCCGCTGGAAGCGTCCTTGCCGATGCTCCCCGGCTCCAGAGTGCCGTGGAACCGATAGCCGGTATCGACGCCGTCTCGCAGCAGGTACATCGCGCGCGGCCCAAGCGGGTTCTTCGGCGAGCCTCCGTCCACATATTCGGGCAGTTCCGGATGGCGCTTGCGCATTTCCGGCGGTGGCGTCCAGCGCGGCCAGAGCGATTTGCGATCGATCGTGGCGCGACCGAACCATTTGAAGCCCTCGCGGCCAACGCCGACGCCATAGCGGATGGCCGTCTTGTTCTCCATGATCAAATAGAGAAAATGGTTCCTGGTATCGACGACGACCGTACCGATCGGCTCGCTGCTGAAATATTTGACGACTTGGCGACGCCAGCGCTTGTCGATCCTGGCGAAGTTGGTCGCCTTGAACGTAACGCCATTGTCGACGGCCGTGCCGTCAAAGTAAGACGGCGTCGCAGAAAATGCCGGTGCCTGAACCATGCCCGCGCCAAGCAAAGCCAAACCCCCACGCAAAATATCCCTGCGAGTCCCCACCATCGGCAATATCCCCTGAGCCAGAAAGCAAATATGAGTAAATCAGAATTTTCGTTCGCCACAACAGAAAACTTCGCGCTCCAATCAACTCATGCCCTCTCCCCCCGCCGCAGCCTTTGCTCCAGCCGCCTTAGCGCCAGCGACAGGCCAACCGTCAGGATCAGGTAGATATAGGCGACGATCGAATAGGTCTCGAAGAACCGGAACGAGCCCGACGCATAGATCTTGCCCATTTGCGTGATATCGGCGACACCGAGCACCGAGACCAGCGACGAGTCCTTCACCATCGCCACGAAATCATTGCCAAGCGGCGGCAGGATGACGCGGATCGCCTGCGGGAAGACCACAAGCCGGAACCGCTGGATGCGCGACAGGCCGAGCGCCTTGGCGGCCTCTATCTGCCCTTTGTCAACCGACAGGATGCCGGCCCGAAAGACCTCTGCGATAAAGGCGGAATAACCGATGGAAAGCGCGATGACCGCCCGCCACATCAAGGACAGGTCGCGCACCAGAACCGGCTCCATCGAACCGGCTGAAATGAGTGGTGACAAGACGAAATTGATCAGCGCCACCAGCGCCGGCGCGCCGACGAAGGCGATGTAGAAAAGAAGCACGAGGATCGGGATGCCGCGGATGACTTCGGTATAAAACCGCGCGATCTGCCGGAGCGCCGTGCGCTCCGACAAGGCCATCAGTGCAATGCCGAGACCGAGCGCCGTGGCGAAGAAAAAGCCGAGCAGCGTGACGAGGACGGTAATGCCGATACCGGCGGAGACGATCGTGAAGACCTGGGCATATATCCCGCTGGTCGCGATGACCACGGCCAATGCGACAGCGATCGCGGCAAGGGCGACCAGCCACCAGGGATAGTCGCCTTTTTGAGATGTGTCGTGGCCGGGCGTCATCGCGCGGCGATCATTCGCCCATCTTGTAATCGACGAACCAGGTCTGGTTCAGCCTGTCGAGCGTGCCGTCCGCCTTCAGGGCAGCAATGGCAGCATTGACCGGGGCGACGAGATCGGAGCCCTTCTTGAAGATGAAACCGAAATCCTCGGTGCCGAGCGGTCCACCGATCACCTTCAGCGCGCCGGCGGAGGAATCGACATAGCCCTTGGCCGCGACGCTGTCCGTCAGGACGGTATCGACGTCGCCTGCCTTCAGCGCCTGTACCGTCGCGCCGAACGTTTCGAACAGCTTCACCCGCGGGTTCTGCTCGTTGCCATCGAGGATTTCATAAACAGCCGTGTAGAAGGGCGAAGTCCCCGGCTGCGCGCCGACAAGCCCATCCGCGAAAGCCCCGAACGTCTTGGCATCGGCAAAGCGATTCTCGTCGCCACGGACCAGCATGAACTGCTGCGAGCGCAGATAGGGATCGGAGAAGTCGACCTTGGCCTTGCGTTCGTCCTTGATGGTGATGCCGGTCATGCCGATATCGTACTGGCCGTCCGACACCGCCTGGATCATCGCGTCCCAGGAGGTGTTCTGGATTTCCAACTTGAAATTGAGCCGCTTGGCGATTTCCGTCATCGCGTCATATTCCCAGCCGATCGCCTTGCCGCTCTTAGGATCGACGAACTGCAGCGGTGGATAGGCATTCTCGGTCACGACCACCACGGTGCGTCCGGCCAGATCAGGCAAATCGGCTGCCGCAACGCTCAGCGGCGCAAGAACAAGGGCGGTCAGTCCGGCGAGAACGGTGCGGCGGGAAAACATGGGCGGCTCCTGAATGTGGCCTAAGGAACCTGTCACAGAAATCGACGGTGTGGCAAGGGTGATGCAAGCGCCTGACAGACGAATTCGGAAACGAGAAACTACCTTGCGGCAGGTACGGCAAAATTCGACTGGAGGCCGCAGTCACGAAGCGATGGCTCTGCTTCCTGGAACTACTCCTGGCAAACGGCGCCGCCCTTAACTGTAAGACAATGCCCGACGTCATCGCGATTGGACTGGTCGGATAGTCCTCGCTGCAACTTTGTCATGCTTCGTCGCTCCCACAGAAAAAGACAAGGCGATTCGCGGATATCCCGGGCCTAGCTCGAACTGATCTTCCCCCGTTTCGACCATTCCGGGAAAATGCCGCCAGGTCAGGATTTCATGCTCGTTGAGGAAATCGATCCGCATGCCGGCCCTGATCACGGCGTTGACCACATCGCTTACCGAATGGAACCATTCATACATGCGCTGATGCGTCAAAGGCCTCTCGTCACCGGTATAGGTATGCGTCTCCTCGAAGAGAAGCGGCCGCTCGGCCGGAGTGCGCCAGCCATGCTTGATCGCGAGCTTTCCCTGCGTACCTTTGCACTGGAACATTTGCGGATGGCCGTCTAGCAGATAGAGCCGCCCGCCGGGCTTCAGCAGGCTTGCGACGACTTCGGCCCAGCGACGCATGTCCGGCAGCCAGTGAATGGCGCCCCATGTGACAAAGACGAGGTCAAAGGTGCGATAATGAAGAGCAGCCGCGGCATCATAGACCGAAGCCTCGACGAAAGCCGCATCTGTCCCGGCCTGCGCGGCGAAATTTCGGGCGGCGGCAATGGCTGTGGGGGAAAAATCGACGCCCGTCACGCTGGCGGCGCCCTGATGCTTGAGGCTCAAGGTGTCGAGCCCGATATGGCACTGGAGGTGCACGATGTCCCTGCCGCGGATATCGCCGATTTCACCCGTCTCCAGTGCATGCAGGCTGGACCCGCCCGAAAGCACCCTGGGGATCTGGTAGCGCCCCGTCCCGTCCGTCGCATGCAAGGCCGCCCTGTCATCCCAGTTCAGCCGGTTGGTCTCGATGAAATCGCTCATGTCCCGCTCCCCACCGAAATCATCCCCGAAAAGGTGGCCAAAGAAAAAGGCGATCCCGAAAGACCGCCTTTTTCAACAATCCCTAGGGATCAATGCTTATTCTGCTGCAGGCTCTTCGGCAGCCTTGGCAGCGGCTGCTTCTTCAGCGGCCTTGGCGGCGGCTGCCTCTGCTGCAGCAGCTTCGGCTGCTGCCTTTTCGGCGGCCAGCGCCTGTGCTGCTGCGATCTTTTCAGCTTCCAGACGTGCCTTTTCCTCGACAACGGCCTGACGCTCGGCATCGTTCAGCTTGCGGGCACGGGTGCCCGTATCTTCAACGATACGCGCCGACTTGCCGCGACGATCGCGCAGGTAATAGAGCTTGGCACGACGGACCTTGCCGCGGCGAACGATTTCGACGCTTTCGACGAGCGGCGAATAGACCGGGAAGACGCGCTCGACGCCTTCGCCGTAGGAAATCTTGCGAACCGTGAAGCTCTCGTTGATGCCGCCGCCGGAGCGGGCGATGCAGACGCCTTCATAGGCCTGGATACGGGTACGGGTGCCTTCCGTGACGCGGACGTTGACGCGGAGCGTGTCGCCGGCGGAAAATTCCGGAAGCGTGCGCTTGGCTGCGATCTTGGCGGCCTGTTCGGCTTCCAGCTGCTGGATGATGTTCATCGTGTCTAACCTTCTAAGTTCTTCTGAAACAGCCAGAGCGCTCAACCAATCCCTTTGGGACCAACCTCCTGAAGGAGGTGCCGCCGGGTTTTGCCTCTCTGGAGAAGCAGGAGCGAATTCACCATTCTTTGTTTTGCAGGCGACGGGATTTTTCCCGAACCGGTCGGGCGAATACACCAAAGTCCGGCATTTGTCATCCCCCGCAAGAGAAATTTTCTCAAAGACGGGTTGGCGAATGACCGCTTGCCGCGACTTGCCGCCATCTCGTCTTGCGGTTATGTGCAGTTCTACCGTCGGAGGAGCATCATGTCCATCACCACAGCCATCCTGCTGTTTCTGGCAGGATTTCTGTCCAGCGCCGTCAATGCCGTTGCCGGCGGCGGGACGTTTCTCACGTTTGGCGCCATGACCCTGGCGGGTCTGCCGCCGATCGTCGCCAATGCCACATCGTCCATCGTTCAATTTCCAGGCTATGTTACCTCTGCGCTTGCCTATCGGCGGGAAATCTTCGCCGATCGTCGAGAGGCCTTGATTTTGGGGGTTGTCTCCCTGATCGGCGGACTGGCAGGCGCACTCGTCCTGCTGTCGCTGTCAAACCCGGCCTTCCGGGCTTTGGTGCCATGGCTCCTGCTTGCCGCGACCGCGATCTTTGCGCTCGGGCCGCTGTTGCGTCCCGCTCCGAAGGAAAGCGGCGCACCTGTTGGCCTGCTCGGCCTTGCCGGGCAATTCGTCACCGCTATCTATGGCGGCTTTTTCGGCGCCGGCATGGGGATCATGATGCTTGCGGTGTTGGGTCTTTCTACAGGCGGCGATTATCACCGCGTCAACGCGCTGAAGAACTTCCTCGCCATGGTCATTGCCGCCGTTGCCATCGTCGTCTTCGCCGGCGGCAATGTCGTCGGCTGGCTGCACGCCGCCGTCATGATTCCAGGCGGCGCACTTGGCGGCTATGCCGGCGTCTGGCTTGCCCGCCGCGTGCCACAGGTGCTCATCCGGGCCGTCGTGGTGGCGGTGGGATTGCTGCTGGCCGTTTATTACTTCGTTACGGGATGAGAAACCTCATGCTGCCAACGCCGGATTTGCGTGAACGACACCATCTCCGACTGAATATCTATCGAAAAGCAACTTCCAGGTTTTGCCGGTCCTGAGCGACGACACGACATTGGGTTTCGAAGCCCTCGCCCTTGATGGACAGGACAAATTCAGACGGGATGCCGGCGGAATTGGACACGGACAGCCCTGCGCTGTCGGAGCCGAGCGATCTTACCGTACAATCGATCGCGGACCGCCGGTCGTTGAACATTATGGAGCCCGCTTTCAGGACCCGGCGGCGAGAACCCACTCCGCTTCCGGCGTTCAGCGACGTGAACGCAACGCACCGGTTCCGTCCCTGGTTTTTGGCCTGGTACATGGCCGCATCGGCCTGCGCCAGAAGTGTCTCTATGTCTCTTCCGACAATTGAGAGAGACGAAACGCCAAAACTGGCAGTCACCTTGAGGACACCGTGCTCAGTTGGAACAGACTGTGAAGCAAGCAGGATCCTGATCTTCTCCGCGACGGCAAACCCGCCCTCCCTGTCGACATGGGGAAGCACGACGGCAAATTCCTCGCCCCCCAGCCGCCCGAACAGATCTCCGACGCGGATAACCGTCCTGCAGGCAACAGCCACCGCCTTGAGAACCTCATCGCCAGCCGCGTGGCCAAAGGTGTCGTTGACCGTCTTGAAGTGGTCTATATCGAACACGATGCAGGACAGATCGTGCTGGTGACGAATGGCAAGCGAGATGAATTGCTCCGCATCTTGTCTGAAGGCGCGCCGCGTGAGCGCTTCCGTCAGGCTGTCCGTTGCCGCCGATTGCAGCAGCTCCATCCTGTCCATGACCGCACCCGTCAATTCCTGCAGAACCGCGAGATCTCTGGCAGAAAAAGACCTGGGCTTGCGGTCGATCGCGCATATCGTCCCGATCGTATGCCCATCTCTGGTTTTCAAAGGCACGCCGGCGTAAAAGCGGATATGCGTCTCGCCGGTCACGGCCGGATGCGTGGAAAAACGCAGATCTTTGGTGGCGTCTTCAACGATAATCGGTTCTTCTCGATCAATGACATAGCGGCAGAACGTATCCTCCCGTGGCGCCTCCTCGCCCGGAAGCCCCAGGCAGGCATTGTACCATTGGCGATGCCCATCCATCAGGGACACAAGGCCGATATCGACCAGGAAGATTTTCTGTATCAATCTCGCAATGCGCTCGAAGCCTTCGTCTCTGGGCGAATCGAGCAGATCGAGAGTCTGCAAAGCCACCAGCCGATTGGCCTCACGCTGCAAAACCTCTGCGGACGATTTTCCGAAAATCCGTGAAGCCATATTTTCCCTGCCCTTGTCAGAGGGATCTGAATGAGGATGGGCTCATAAAATCATGAACAAATAGCGCATTCTGATGAACAGCGTACCATCGGATGCGCATATTCGCCATCGCCGCTCCATTGTCCAATTTCCAGGAAGGGGTGGCTGAATTCAGAGTTCCAGACAAAAATCTCCCACCAGCATATCGATGGTCATCGATGCAGAAGATCGGGCCGGCGCTTTTCCGTCAGCCGGCGTGCCTCGGCATCGCGCCACCTGGCGATATCGCCGTGATGACCGGAGGTAAGCACAGGCGGGATTTCCATGCCTTCGAAAACCTGTGGCCGGGTATAGTGCGGATGCTCCAGCAACCCGCCCTCAAAACTCTCGTGCACACCCGACAGGTCATTGCCCATGACGCCCGGCAAAATGCGCACGACGGCATCGAGCAGGATCAGCGCGGCCGGCTCGCCGCCGGAGAGAATATAATCGCCGATCGAGACCTCTTCGAGCCCGCGACTGTCGATCACCCGCTGATCGACGCCTTCAAAGCGGCCACAAACCACAATCACGCCTGGACCGGCTGCCAGTTCGCGAACCCGCTTCTGCGTCAGGGGCACGCCGCGCGGGCTCATTAAAAGACGGGGGCGGTCATCGCCGGCCGTGGCATGGTCGATGGCCTTGGCAAGAATGTCGGCCCTCAGGACCATGCCCGCGCCGCCGCCAGCCGGTGTGTCATCAACCGTGCGATGCCTGTCATCTGCGAAATCCCGGATCTGCAGCGTGTCGAGCATCCAGTCCCCGCGCGTCAAGGCCTTGCCTGACAGGGATTGAGAGAGATGTCCCGGAAACATATCCGGATAGAGGGTCAGGATGGTGGCGCGGAAACTCATCGCCTGCCGCTCACGTCTTCTTCGGCTGAAAGGGCGCGCTCGGATCCTCGTCCTTGTCATCGACCAGACCCGCCGCCAGCGGATCGACAAGCAGGGTGCCGGCCTCAAGATCGATTTCCAGAACCGACCATTCCGTGAAGGGAATCAGCACCGGCCGCTTGCCGGGACCCTTGAGCTCCAGGAGATCGCCGGCGCCGAAATCGAAAACGCCGGTCACCGTGCCATAGCTCTTGCCATCGGCATCACGTGCTTCCAGCCCTTCAAGATCCGCATAGAAAAACTCGTCGTCGTCGAGATCGTCATCCGGCAGATTGTCGCGCTCGACGTAAAGATCAAGTCCGTTCAGCGCCTCGGCAGCATTGCGGTCGTTGACGCCGCGGAAACGGACGACCACGACATTTTTCGTCTCACGAACCTCCAGCACCTCGAAGGAACGGCCATCTTCTGCATGAAGATGCCCATAGTCGCCAATCGCCTCCGGCTCGGCGGCATAGGATTTGACGCGCACTTCGCCGCGCAGACCCTGCGCCCCGCCGATCGTTCCCATCAGGACAGGATTTTTCAGTTTGCTCATTGCAGGGCCTCCGGAACTGTTTCTCGCATAAACAAAAACGGGCGGCATGAAAACGCCGCCCGCCTCCAAAAAGATGTGACCGCTGGCTTATTCGGCAGCAGCTGCAGCGGCGTCTTCGGCCTTCTGCTTGGCTTCAGCAAGGCGTTCCTGTGCCTTTTTGCCCGGCAGGCCCTTGGTCGGGTTCGAGCGGGTTTCGCGGGTCGCGATGCCGGCTTCGTTGAGGAAGCGCAGGACGCGGTCGGTCGGCAGTGCGCCGTTCGACATCCAGTAGGCGATACGCTCGTTGTTCAGTTCGACGCGCTTGGCATCGTCCTTCTTGAGCATCGGGTTCCACGAGCCGACCTTTTCGAGGAAACGGCCATCGCGCGGCGAACGGGCGTCGGCAATCACGATCTGGTAGAACGGGCGCTTCTTGGAACCACCGCGGGCGAGACGAATTTTCAGTGCCATGTCATATACTCCTTGAGAAATCCAACCGCCTCTGGCGGCCTTTTGTGTTTGGTTGTTGAGCTGATCAATCCTTGAGATCGGCAGCGATGGCTTCATGATGCCGGATGACCTCGTGAATGATGAAGTTCAAGAACTTCTCCGCGAAATCCGGGTCCAGATCAGCTTCCTTGGCGAGACGCCGAAGACGGTCGATCTGGTATTCCTCGCGCGCCGGGTCCGCCGGCGGCAAATTGTACTTGGCCTTCAAAACGCCCACCGCCTTGGTGCAGCGAAACCGTTCGGCCAGCATGTGAACCAGCGCCGCATCGATATTGTCGATCGACTGGCGGTAGCCTAAAAGTTCCTGTTTTACGGCAGGATCGATCATAAGGGTCTGATCCTCACTTCTTCTTTGGCAAACCGGGCAGCCCCGGGAATCCGCCGCCCAGACCCGGCAGCTTCATGCCGCCGCCGCCGAGACCAGGCAGACCGCCGGGCATGCCGCCCTTGCCGAGACCCGCGGCCTCCGCCTGACGCTGCAGGGCTTCGAGCTGCTTGGGATCCATCTTCGACAGATCGGGCATGCCGCCACCCATACCGCCGAGACCCATCTTGCCGGCAAGGCCGCCCATCATCTGCTTCATCATGCCGCCCTTGCCTTTGCCGCCCATCATTTTCATCATGTCGGCCATCTGGCGGTGCATTTTCAGAAGCTTGTTGATGTCCGAGGCGTCGGTGCCGGAGCCGGCCGCGATGCGCTTCTTACGGGAATGTTTCAGCATATCGGGATTGGCGCGCTCTGCCTTGGTCATCGAGGAGATGATCGCCATCTGGCGGGCGAACATCCGGTCATCGAGGCCGGCGGCCGACATCTTGTCCTTCATGCCGGCCATGCCGGGCATCATGCCCATGATGCCGCCCATGCCGCCCATCTTCTGCATCTGGCCGAGCTGGTCGGCGAGATCGTTCAGATCGAACTTGCCGGTCTTCATCTTGGCGGCCATGGCCGCCGCCTTTTCGGCATCGATGTTTTCGGCAGCTTTTTCAACCAGCGAAACGATGTCGCCCATGCCGAGGATGCGGTCGGCGACGCGGCGCGGATGGAACTCTTCCAGCTCCGACATCTTTTCGCCGACGCCGATCAGCTTGATCGGCTTGCCGGTGACGGCGCGCATCGAAAGCGCTGCACCGCCGCGGCCATCGCCGTCCATGCGAGTCAGAACAAGGCCGGTGATGCCGACGCGCTCATCGAAATTGCGCGCCAGGTTGACGGCGTCCTGACCCGTCAGTGCATCGGCGACAAGCAGGATTTCATGCGGGCTGGAGCGGCGCTTGATCTCCGCCATCTCCATCATCAGCGGCTCATCGATATGGGTGCGGCCGGCGGTGTCGAGGATGACGATGTCATGACCGCCGAGCTTGGCGGCCTGCACGGCGCGCGCGGCAATATCGGTCGGCGACTGGCCGGCAATGATCGCCAGCGTATCGACGCCGGTCTGCACACCCAACTGGCGAAGCTGCTCCTGCGCTGCTGGACGGCGCGTGTCGAGCGACGCCATCAGGACCTTCTTCTTGTCCCGCGTCTTTAAACGAAGGGCGATCTTTCCCGTCGTCGTCGTCTTACCGGAACCCTGCAGACCAACCATCATGATGACGACCGGGGCAGCGGCATTCAGATCGATCGGCACGCCTTCGGAACCGAGCATATTGACCAGCTCGTCGTGGACGAGCTTGACGACCATTTGGCCAGGCTTGATCGACTTCAGGATTTCCGCGCCGACGGCCTTTTCGCGCACCTTGTCTGTGAAAGAGCGGACAACTTCGAGCGCGACGTCGGCTTCCAGAAGCGCACGGCGAACCTCGCGCAGGGCGGCCGAGACATCGGCTTCCGACAGCGCGCCACGGCCGGTCAATCCATTCAGGATTGACCCAAGGCGGTCCTGGAGACTTTCAAACATCGCTTCATCCTTGTCGCTTCATGGCTTGGGTTGCCCGAAACGTTGTGCTTTTCCTTGACCAAAACAAGACGCAAAGCCAAAAAGCACCCGAGGGCGCAACGCGCTGTCGGGTGTTAACCTCCGGGATCTCTTTATACCTTGACGGGTCCCGGTCGGTGGCTACAAGTCTTGTTCTTGTCGCAGATTGCGGGCGGTAAACACGAAAGCGGCGGGAAAGTCAAGGATAGCAGCCGTTTTTGGCCATATTGTTGGCTCGGCACCCTTAACAAAGACGGGAAGCAGATATGCGAATCTGGGTTTATGTCCCAGATCGTTTGCATTCTTCTGAACCCCGCCGATCACCTTCAGCTTGAAGCGATTGTGTCGGATGCTTGGGCCGGGTGAACGGGAATGTTTGGCCGGTTGGGACGGATAACTGGCAAGATCTTTTTGGCGATCACTGCCCGCAGGTCTTGATAAGCTTTTCGAACGCCTCTTTCGCACCTTTCAGCGTGAAGGTCGCGACTGGCACCTTGTCATTGTTGACATCTGAGAGCATGAACTGCTTCTGGCTCATCAGGACGCTGACGAAGGGCTTGTCGATGTTAGTCTCCATAACCATCGCGCCATCCATCCCCTCGTAGTGGGCATCGAGGGTGAACATTTCCTGATCGAGCGAGAATTCCATTTTTGTCTGGTATTCCTCATTGCCGCCTGGCGGATAGCTTTCATCCGCAAAGGGAAGATAGCGAATCCAGAGGCTGTCTTTGGAGCCGCATTGGACAAAAAGGTCGTGCTGTGCCTCCGGGACGCTAACGCTTGCCTGCGAGCAGATTGACGCCGTCATGCGCGAGCCGCCTTCATCCTCCTGCATCGAGGCTTCCCAGCGTTCGCATGGCTGGGCTAAGGCGGAGCTGCCTAGCAAGCAGAAAAAGAGTGTCGCGGTCAGTCGCATCAAAGCCTCCAAGGGTTGGCATATGTCTCAAACGTTCGGGGAGCCGAGACTATTCGCGGCGCTGGAGGCGGTCGGAGGACGCGCAGTTCACTACCGGCCTTGGGCATTGATTAGCTTTATCTGACAGCCGCTAGTTACTTGCAACTAGAATATCGTGAGGCGCTGTAAGACGAGCCAGGAATTCATCCGCTTTCTCAATCCGTTGGAAAAAGCCTTGCCGGCAGGCAAGGTCATCCATGCCATTCTCGACAGTGAGGCGGACAAGCATTGCCCGCCGAACGCGACCCACAAGCATCCCAAGGTGCTCGAATGGCTGGCCGATCACCCCCGATGGACCTTCCATTTCACCCCGACATCCGCATCATGGCTCAATGCGGTCAAGACCTTCTTTTCAGCTCTCACCAGAAGAGCACTGCGAAGAGGCGTGTTCAAATCCGTGCCTGATCTGCAGAAAACAATCCGCGATTATATCAAGCGCCGGAATGCCGAACCCAGACCCTTCTCTGGACAAAATCCGACAACGACGTTTTCTCAAAGCTCGACGAACTGCCTGTACCGTCTGTATGAGTAAGTGCACTAGCTCTCGCACGTGATCGGTTCCCATGACACAGACACCGCCTGGCCGGAAACACCGTAATCCCTACTATACCGGCCCTATCTCCGATCATTTCGATGGAATGTGCTTTTTCAACCCGGACGGCGAGGCGCCGCTGGGGTTTCGCGAGGTGATGCGCTGGCAGTTCGGCGGTGGCCGGAGCGCTTGGCCGAAGCAGGTACCAAGCCCCTTCCCTGCAGCAAAGCCCGACGATCGTGTCGATGGCAAGGGCTTGCGCGTGACCATGGTTGGCCATGCCTCGCTCCTCATTCAGGTTGCCGGCCTCAACATCCTAACAGATCCGGTCTGGTCAGCGCGCACCAGTCCGTTCTCCTTTGCCGGACCGAAACGCGTGGTCGAGCCCGGCGTGGCCTTCGATGATCTGCCGCCGGTCGATATCGTGCTTGTCACCCATAATCACTATGACCATCTCGACCTCGTGACCCTGAAGCGGCTGCAGCGGGATCATAGCCCGCATATCGTCACGCCGCTCGGCAATGACACGATTATTCGCCGCGCAATCCCGCAGGCAAAGATTTCCGTCATGGACTGGGGAGAACAGCTTTCCCTTGCCGGCGGCACGGAAATCGACTGCGAACCCTGCCATCACTGGTCGGCGCGTGGCGCCCGTGACCGGAGCATGGCGCTTTGGGCGGCCTTTGTCATCACGACGCCTGCCGGCAAGATCTACCATATCGGCGACACGGGTTTCCACAACGGCATCAACTACAAGGCTGCGGCCGAAAAGCACGGCGCGTTCCGCCTCGCCAACCTGCCGATCGGCGCCTATGAACCACGCTGGTTCATGAAAGCCCAGCACCAGAACCCGGAAGAAGCCGTGCAGGGCATGCAACTCAGCAAAGCGGTCCATGCGGTCGGCCATCATTTCGCGACGGTGCAATTGACTGACGAGGCTATCGACTCCCCGGCCACGGCACTTGATGTGGCACGAAGACGTCACGGTATCGCAGCGGAGCGGTTCCGGGCTTTGCGGGCCGGCGAAGTGTTCCACGTTCCCGAGATCTAGCCCGCTCTCCTGCCAATTAACCCATTGCTCCGTCCCACTGGTAATTTCCCGTCGTTTCCGCCATATAGACCGCAATCTCGATGGAAACGGACGCCATGAACACCACGGTCGAATTTGCAAGGATGAACGGGCTTGGCAACAAGATCCTGGTCGTCGACATGCGCGGCCGCAGGGATAAGGTGACGCCGGAGGCCGCAATCGCCCTCAATGCCGATCCCGCCACGCAGTTCGACCAGATCATGGCGGTTCACGACCCGAAGATCGACGGCACGGATGCCTTTATCGACATCCTGAATTCGGACGGCTCGAAGGCCCAGGCCTGCGGCAACGGCACGCGCTGCGTCGTCCAGGCCCTGGCGGCGGAAACCGGCCGGCACGCCTTTACCTTCCAGACCGTCGCCGGCATCCTGAATGCGCAGGAACATGCCGATGGCACGATCTCCGTCGATATGGGCAAGCCGGTTTTCGACTGGGACAAAATCCCGCTCTCCGAGGAATTTTACGACACCAGCCGCATCGAGCTGCAGATCGGCCCGATCGATGCTCCGATACTGCATTCGCCTTCGGTGATGTCGATGGGCAATCCGCATGCGATCTTCTGGGTAGACCGGGACGTCATGTCCTTCGATCTCGAACGCTTCGGGCCGCTGCTCGAAAACCACCCGATATTTCCCGAGCGCGCCAACATCACCCTGGCGCAAGTCAACTCGCCGTCCTCGGTGACGACGCGGACCTGGGAGCGGGGCGCCGGCCTGACACTGGCCTGCGGTTCGGCCGCCTGTGCCGCCGCTGTTTCCGCCGCCCGCACGGGCAGGACCGGCCGCATTGTCGCAATCACAGTTGCCAGCGCCGTCCCGCCCGGCATACTCAGCATAGAATGGCGCGAGCGCGACGACCGCGTCGTCATGACAGGGCCGGCGGAATGGGAATGGTCGGGGACGGTCGATCCCGCAACCGGTATCTGGTCGAAAGACGAAGAACCCCACGTCCGGCAAATGGGAAACCGTGCGCTTTGAGCGGCGTCGATATCATTACTTTCGGCTGCCGGCTCAACACCTATGAATCCGAAGTGATGCGGGCAGAGGCAGAGAAGGCGGGGCTGAACCACGCAATCCTCGTCAACACCTGCGCTGTCACCGGCGAAGCTGTGAGGCAGGCGCGACAGGCCATCCGCCGTGCTCGGCGCGAGAATCCGCATGCCCGCATCATCGTTACCGGCTGTGCCGCCCAAACCGAGAAACAGACCTTCGCCGGCATGCCCGAGGTCGATGCCGTACTCGGTAACGAGGAGAAGCTGAAAAGCGCTTCCTATCGTTCGCTGCCCGATTTTGGCGTCTCGGCGGAAGAAAAGCTGCGCGTCAACGACATCTTTAGCGTGCGCGACACAGCACCCCAGATGGTCAAGCTGATCGAGGGCCATGTGCGCGCCTTCATTCAGGTTCAGAACGGCTGCGACCACCGCTGCACCTTTTGCATCATCCCCTATGGACGCGGCAATTCCCGCTCCGTACCGATGGGCGCTGTCGTCGATCAGGCGCGCAAGCTTGCCGAAAGCGGCTATCGCGAGATCGTTCTGACCGGTGTCGACGCCACCAGCTACGGAGGCGATCTGCCCGGCGCGCCGACACTCGGCCTGCTTGCCAAGACGCTGCTGAAGCAGGTTCCCGAGATCCGCCGCTTGCGCCTCTCCTCCATCGACAGCATTGAGGCCGACAGCCACCTGATGGACCTGATCGCCGGCGAGCCGCGCTTCATGCCGCATCTGCACCTGTCGCTACAGCATGGCGACGACATGATCCTGAAGCGTATGAAGCGCCGCCACAGTCGCGCTGAAGCCCTTGGTTTCATTGCAGATGTTCGTCGGCTCAGGCCGGAGATGAGCTTCGGCGCCGACATGATCGCCGGCTTCCCGACGGAAACGGAAGAGATGTTCGGCAATGCGGTGAGTTTGGCGCAGGAGGCGGGCATTGCCCATCTGCACGTTTTCCCTTATTCGCCGCGGGAAGGAACGCCCGCCGCCCGCATGCCGCAGATCGACCGCTCGCTTGTCAAGGAGCGCGCCGGCCGCTTGCGTGCCACTGGACTTGCGCTGCATAAAGCCCATCTTGACAGCATGATCGGCTCCCGGCAAAGCCTGCTCGTCGAAAACAACGGGCTGGCGCACACGGAAAATTTCACGCTTGTTGCTGCTCCCGGTCTGAACCCGCGGGATTTCGTGGAGGCGACGGTGACCGGCCATGACGGCAGGCATCTCAACATGCAACTGACGGCCGCCGACGCGGCCTGAGCTTACGGATCATCAATGGCGCTCAGCTTCATCAAAAGGGTCTTCACCTTCGGCAAGGACAAGCCGGTTGAAGCCGAGCCCGCCGCAATGCCGGCAGACGCAACTGCCGGGATGGCCGAATCCGGCTTCACCCCGGCTGAAACCCGGGCAATCGAAGCCGAGCTCGATCCGCATTCGCGCACCGAGAACCTCCCCCTCGCCGCCGACCCGGTCATGCCCGAAGAAATGGAGACGGCCGGAGGCCCCTCGGCCGATAGCGCCGATGAGCAGGAGTACACGGGGCCGAAGGCGTCAACGTTCGAGGAAGAAGAGGAAGACACACCGGCCCTCTTACCCGCTGTCGAAGAGATCGGCGATCTCGGCTTGATCCCGCTGTCGCTGCTGGAAGCGGAGGCGGAAGCCGAAAGCTCACAAATTCAGGCGGACTTCCCCCCCTCTGTCCTGTCGGACATCTCCCCCTCAAGGGGGGAGATTGCTGGAGACGCTTCTCCCTCAAAGATGGACGCAGGGTTGATCTCCCCCCTTGAGGGGGAGATGTTCGCACCGCCGACAGAGGGGGGGAAGCCCACGACAAATACCGAGCCATCGGATTTGAACGATAGCCCGTCGGAGCATGCGGCGCTGCGTGAGGCTATCACCACCGCTTCGCCACCGGCAGAAGCCCCCATCCTGCCCAAAGGCTTCGCTACCGGCCCAGCCATACCGGAACCGGACGCTCCCAAGCAGAAGCTCACCTGGTTCCAGCGGCTGCGTCAGGGCCTGTCGCGCACCTCGTCGCAGCTCACTGGCCAGATCACCGCGCTCTTCACCAAGCGCAAGCTCGACGACGAAACGCTGCAGGATCTGGAAGACCTTTTGATCCAGGCCGATCTTGGCGTCGAGACGGCACTGCGCGTCACCGATACGCTGGCCTCAGAGCGCTATGGCAAGGACGTGACCGGCGAGGACGTAACCCGCATCATGGCGGCCGAGATCACCAGGGTCCTGGCGCCGGTGGCCAAGCCGCTGCAGCTCGATCTCAGCCACAAGCCGCATGTCATCCTCGTCGTCGGCGTCAACGGCACCGGCAAGACGACCACCATCGGCAAGCTTGCCGCGAAGCTTTCAGGCGCGGGCCTGAAAGTAATGCTGGCCGCCGGGGATACATTCCGCGCTGCCGCCATCGAGCAACTGAAGATCTGGGCGGAGCGCACCGGGTCCGACATCGTCTCCTCAAAGCTCGGCGCCGATGCCGCGGGGCTCGCCTATGAGGCCTTCGAACAGGCGCGGCTTAAAAAGAGCGACGTCCTGATCATCGACACGGCCGGGCGGCTGCAGAACAAGGCCGAACTGATGGCCGAACTCGAAAAGATAGTCCGGGTGCTGGGCAAACTCGATCCCGACGCGCCGCACACCGTGCTTCAGACGCTTGACGCGACGACCGGCCAGAATGCACTCAATCAGGTCGAGATCTTCCGCAACGTGGCTGGCGTCAACGGCCTGATCATGACCAAGCTCGACGGGACAGCACGCGGCGGCATCCTCGTCGCTATCTCCGCCAAGCACAAGCTGCCCGTGTATTTCATCGGCGTCGGCGAGGGCGTGGACGACCTTGAGCCCTTCGAGGCGAGCGATTTTGCCCATGCCATTGCCGGCATTGCCCATTGATGCCACAGATATGCCATGGCACTCGGCCATGGCGAGACGAAACGAACCAGGTTTGACGTAGCGCATGACATTTGAAAGCGACACCACGCCCACCCCTGCCGACCGGCATCATCCAATGCTCAAGCTGGCACTGGAACTCGGGCCGCTGCTCGTCTTCTTCTTCGCCAATCTGCGCGGCGAGTGGCTGGCGGCTACGTTTCCCGCCCTGTCCGTTCTCGGTGGCCCGCTGTTCATTGCAAGTGGCCTTTTCATGGCGGCGACGGTGATTTCGCTGGTCGTCTCGAAGATCGTCTTTGGCCATCTGCCGATGATGCCCTTCATATCCGGGATCGTCGTCATCGTTTTCGGCGGGCTTGGCATCTATCTGCAGGATGAACTCTTCTTCAAAATGAAGCCGACCATCATCAATACGCTGTTCGGGGTGGTGCTTCTGGGCGGCCTCGTCTTCGGAAAATCGCTGCTCGGCTATGTCTTCAATGCCGCCTTCCAGCTCGATCAGGAAGGCTGGCGTAAACTGACGCTGCGCTGGGGCCTGTTCTTCCTGTTCCTCGCCGTCCTCAACGAGATCGTCTGGCGCGGTGCCAACGCCTATTACCTGCCTGACACAAAGGCTGCCGACGATTTCTGGGTGGCCTTCAAGGTCTGGGGCACCATGCCGATCACGCTTGGGTTCACCATGTTCCAGATGCCGTTGATAATGAGGCATTCCGTGACCCCGCCGGAGGAAACGGGCAAGTGAATGCTGTCGATGCCCGCAGCCCGGTCCATCAGCGGCAGACTGTCTGGATCCTCGCCTGCGCCGCTATCCTTGGCCTGCAGATCCTCATCCTGCACTGGATGGGCCGCATAGCCATCTGCGAATGCGGCTATGTCAAACTGTTCGAGCCGGTCGCCAACGGTCCGGGCAATTCCCAGCATCTTGCGGACTGGTACACGCCCTCGCACATCATCCACGGCTTCCTGTTCTATGGTCTTGCCCATCTCGTGCTGCGCGGAAAGCCGCTGGCTGCGAAGCTGCTGCTGGCGCTGGTGATCGAAGGCGGCTGGGAATTGCTGGAAAACTCGCCTGTCATCATCGACCGCTACCGAACCGCGACCGTCTCGCTCGACTATTACGGCGACAGCATCCTGAACTCGGCAATGGACACCGTCTTCATGATGCTCGGCTTCCTGTTTGCCTGGCGCGCACCGGTTGCAGTCACCGTGGTCATCGCTCTGTTCTTCGAGCTTTTCACCGGCTGGCTAATCCGGGATAATCTGACGCTGAACGTTCTGATGCTGGTGTGGCCACTGGACGCCGTGAAGGCCTGGCAGGCTGCAATTTGATATTGTTCGCTGTAAATTTTTCAAATACTCTAATTTAGAAATTGTGAACTGTTTCATTTGAAGGGCTGAATGATGCGCATTGTGCACGGTATGATGTCGGTCCTTATCGTTTCCGCTTGGTTGGTGACGCCGGCCAATGCAGCCGACAAGACGCTCAAGAAGGAAGATTTGACGGCGCTCCTTGAGAGTGGAAAGACGCTTCGACTTGGAGGCGAGGGCATGGGCTATTCGGGTTCTCTCACTTTGTCAGCAGATGGAAAGGGAAAGGGTTCGGCCAAGCCTGATGGCGGAACCGCGATCGAGATTTCCGGTTCATGGAAGATAAAAGGCGACAAGTTCTGCCGGACATGGAAGGGATTGGACAAGGGCAAGGAGGTTTGTGAAACTTGGCGTTTGACTGCGCCGGGCCATGTCGATGTCTATCAGGGAAAGAAGAAAATCGGAGCAAATTCCTGGTAGGAGAGCCAACTTTCTACTTGCCCGCCACAGCCTTCTCGATCGCCGGATAGAGACCTTCTCGCAGGCTGCGCGCGTCGAAAGGTCCGACCCGCTTGTAAACGATCATGCCATTGGCATCCACCAGATAGGACTCCGGAATACCATAGACACCCCAGTCGATCGCCGCCTTGCCGCGCGGATCGACGCCGACCGCGGAAAACGGATTGCCGAGTTCGCCGAGAAACCGCAGCGCATTCTCGGTTTTGTCTTTATAGTTGATCCCGACGACTGTCAGCCGTGGATCCTTGGCCAGATCCAGGATAACAGGATTTTCGTCTCGGCAGGGAATGCACCAGGATGCCCAGACATTGACCAAAGTCATCTTGCCCTTGATCGCTGCATCGGTCAGCGCCGGCATGGGCGCACCGTTGAAGGAGGCCCCTTCCAGCGGCGGCATGTCGAGAACAGGCGCTTTGGTGCCGATCAGTGCCGAGGGGATTTCGCTGATGCTCCGGCCGGAATCGAGTTGGCTCCAGAAGATCGCCGCCAAGCCGGCGAAAATCGCTAATGGCAGAACAGCAAAAACCAACCGCAGCCTGCTCGGCCTGTCCTTTTCCGCAGTCGGCACGCCCGAGCTCACGGCCGGTCTCCGCTCTGGGCCGAGCGACGTCGAATGCCGGCTTCTTCCAGCGCCTGCAAGTTCCGCCGTTGGTTGCGGCCATCGATGATCACCCAGAGAAGAAGCCCGGCAACGGTGACTGCAGCCACGCCATAGCTTGCAACGACATAGCCCATATGGCCCATCATTCGATCAACTCTCCCGTCCGGCGTTGCGCGCTGCCTGACGTCGCATGGACATGACCCGGCGACGCCAGATTTCGTTGCGTATCGCAGCGATATGCAAGGTGAAAAACAACAGGGTGAAGCCGAGGACCATGACGAGCAGAGGCCGAAGGAATTCCGGGTCGATAGCCGGACCGTCGAGCCGCATCACGCTTGCCGGCTGGTGCAGCGTGTTCCACCACTCCACCGAAAATTTGATGATCGGAATATTCACGAAGCCGACGAGGATAAGCACCGCCGAGACCTTGGCTGCCTTGCCCGGTTCATCCATCGCCCTGTTGAGTGCAATCAGCCCAAGATACATGAGGAACAGTACGAAGACGGAAGTCAGCCGTGCATCCCATACCCACCAGGTGCCCCACATCGGCTTGCCCCAGAGCGAGCCGGTGACGAGCGCCAGGAAGGTGAAACAAGCGCCGATCGGCGCTGCGGCTCGGGCCGAGACATCCGCTAGGGGATGCCGCCAGACCAGCGTACCCAAGGCGGATACCGCCATCACCGTATAGCACATCATCGACAGCCAGGCGGACGGCACATGCAGATACATGATGCGCACCGTCTCGCCCTGCTGGTAATCGCCCTCGGTGATGAAACTAAGAGTGAGCCCGACCGCAAACAGCGCCGCCGTCAACCCGGCAAGCCAGGGCAGAACACGCTCCGCCAGGCTGAGAAACCGGGTGGGATTGGCAAGGTCGCTGAATTTGCGCAGCACGAAATTTTCGCTCATGATGACTCCTTAGCGCCGAAGCCCTTTCTCTTCAATGAAGACCTTTCAATCACATTTGCGTCAGTCCGACCCGGATCGCAGCGCCAATGCCGCCGCCACGGGTCCAACGACTGCAAAGAAAAGCGTAATCGCGATCAATATCAACAAGGGCGGCAAAAACGGCGCGGGATCCTCAACGGCCGCGTAAGCTGCACTCACCCCGAAGATCAGGACGGGAACGGCTAGCGGGAGGACGAGGATCGAGACCAGCAGCCCGCCGCGCGGCAGCGTCACCGCGACGGCCGCTCCTGCTGCGCCGATGAAGGCGATGGCCGGTGTCCCTGCCAAGAGCGTCAGCATCGTCGCGCCGATCGCGACCTCGCTCATGTTCATGAACAGCCCGAGCAGTGGCGCGGCGACCACCAGTGGCAGCCCGGAGGCCACCCAGTGCGCCAGACACTTGACCAGCACAATCAGCACCAGCGGCGTCTCCTGCATCAGCATCAGATCGAGCGACCCGTCCTCGCGCTCGGCCTGGAACAGCCGGTCAAGCCCCAGAAGCGATGCGAGCAAAGCGCCGATCCACAAAATGGCCGGCCCGATCCGCGACAGAAGATTGAGATCGGGGCCAACGGCGAACGGCACGACGGCGACCACGGTCATGAAGAACAAGACGCCGATCAGCGCCCCGCCACCGGCGCGCACCGAGAGTTTGAGATCGCGGAGGAAGAGGGCGATCATATCGTGAGTTTCCAACCCCGAAGGGCCGGATGAGGGGGGGCCTCACGGCAAGAGGTCAGTGACATCAGTAACCTATCTCCGTAAATCCAGCAGAAAACCCGATCATCAGCAACTCCCTCGCAACCACGCCCAAGGGCTGATGCGTCGCCGCAACGGCAATGCCGCCGGCGCCCAGATGGCCGGCCACCAACCCGGCAAACAACCGGTCAGCACGCGCGTCCAGCGCTGCCGTCGGCTCATCGAGGATCCAGATCGGCCGGTGGGCGACGAGCAGCTTGGCCATTGCGATCCGCCGTTGCTGTCCGGCCGAGAGATAGCCGAACGGCAGATGCGAAATCCCGGCAAGGCCGAGCGCTTCGGCAGCCTCCTCAACGCCAATCCCGGAGCCGCCAGCCGAATCACCCATGAAGGATTTCCAGAAGGCGAGATTGTCCGCGACCGTCAGCTCGCGCTTCATCGCATTGCGATGGCCGAGATAATGGCAAAGCTCACGGGGATGACCGGTTTCGGCGAGATTTCCCTCGACCCGGACGCGACCGGATTCCGCCGCCAGAAGACCTGCCAGAACCCGCAACAGCGTCGATTTTCCGGAACCGTTCGAACCGGTCACGACGAGAGCTTCGCCCGCCGACAGAACGAAGGAAATATCGTGGAAAATCAGGTCCTCTCCCCGTTTCGCACCGAGGCTTTCGACATGCAGGCTAATCGGCATTCACATTCCCTTTACGACATTCGTCGCAACGCAAAAAAATTGTCTCAAATTGGTCGCGCCTGCTCTGGCACCTTTGTTCGAAATTATCTATAACCGCGCCAACACGCCAGCGGTCGGCGTGAATTTCATCCTAGCGCCGAACATGGAATGATTTCCACGTGCGGACAGCGGAAATGGCCGTACCCGCATCCCATTTCGCGCATTTCCTGCGCTTCGGGCGTTCGTACGTCATTTTGGCGATCAAACGGAACGGGGTAACCAGTGTCCAAGTCCCTTGACAGTTTTAATTGTCGTTCGACGCTTTCGGTGAATGGCGTAGACTATG
Source organism: Pararhizobium gei (assembly GCF_029223885.1). Taxonomy (NCBI): domain Bacteria; kingdom Pseudomonadati; phylum Pseudomonadota; class Alphaproteobacteria; order Hyphomicrobiales; family Rhizobiaceae; genus Pararhizobium; species Pararhizobium gei. The sequence goes on from NZ_CP119409.1 coordinate 3,957,784, forward strand.
TCTACTACAGCCTGCCGAAGGCGGAAGAGAACGGCCTCACCGGCGTTTCCAAGCTGCCCTACTCGATGAAGGTGCTGTTGGAAAACCTGTTGCGCAACGAAGACGACCGCTCGGTCAAGAAGCAGGATATTCTCAATATCGCTGCCTGGCTCACCGACAAGGGCACGGCTGAAAACGAAATCGCCTATCGCCCGGCCCGCGTGCTGATGCAGGACTTCACTGGCGTTCCGGCTGTGGTCGATCTGGCCGCAATGCGCGATGCCATGGTCAATCTTGGCGGCGACCCGGAAAAGATCAACCCGCTGGTTCCGGTCGATCTCGTCATCGATCACTCGGTCATCGTCGATGAATTTGGCACGCCCACAGCATTTGCCCGCAACGTCGAGCTCGAATACGAGCGCAATGGCGAGCGTTACCGCTTCCTGAAGTGGGGCCAGCAGGCCTTCAAGAACTTCCGCGTCGTTCCCCCCGGCACCGGCATCTGTCATCAGGTCAACCTCGAATATCTCGGCCAGACCGTTTGGACGAAGGAAGAAGACGGCGAGATCACCGCTTACCCCGACACCTGCGTCGGCACCGACAGCCACACGACGATGATCAACGGCCTTGGCGTTCTCGGCTGGGGCGTGGGCGGCATCGAAGCCGAAGCGGCCATGCTCGGCCAGCCGGTCTCCATGCTCCTGCCTGAAGTCATCGGCTTCAAGCTGACCGGCAAGCTCAAGGAAGGCGTTACCGCCACTGACCTCGTGCTGATGGTCGTGCAGATGCTGCGCAAGAAGGGCGTCGTCTCCAAGTTCGTCGAATTCTTCGGCCCCGGCCTCGACAACATGACGCTCGCCGACCGCGCGACGATCGGCAATATGGGCCCGGAATATGGCGCCACCTGCGGCTTCTTCCCGGTCGACAGCGAGACCATCAACTACCTCACCATGTCCGGCCGCGAAGAGCAGCGCATCGCGCTGGTCGAAGCCTATTCGAAGGCTCAGGGCATGTGGCGTGAAGGCGACGGCGCCGATCTGGTCTTCACCGATACGCTCGAACTTGACCTCGGTCAGGTCGTGCCGGCAATGGCTGGCCCGAAGCGTCCGGAAGGCCGTATTCCGCTGGAAAATATCGCTTCTGGTTTCGCAGGCTCGCTTGAAGGCGAATACAAGAAGCCCGGCCAGCTCGATGCGCGCTACGCCGTCGAGGGCGCGGACTACGATATCGGCCATGGCGACGTGGCGATTGCCGCCATCACATCCTGCACCAACACCTCGAACCCGTCCGTTCTGATCGCCGCCGGCCTGCTCGCTCGCAATGCCGTCGCAAAGGGCCTGAAGTCGGCGCCTTGGGTGAAGACCTCGCTTGCACCGGGATCCCAGGTTGTCGGTGAGTACCTCGAAAAGTCAGGTCTTCAGAAGGATCTCGACGCACTCGGCTTCAACCTCGTCGGCTTCGGCTGCACAACCTGCATCGGCAATTCTGGCCCGCTGCCGGCGCCGATCTCCAAGACGATCAACGAGAAAGGCCTGATCATGTCCGGCGTTCTCTCGGGCAACCGCAACTTCGAAGGTCGCATCTCGCCGGACGTCCAGGCGAACTACCTCGCTTCGCCGCCGCTGGTCGTCGCCTATGCGCTGGCCGGCACCGTCCAGAAGGATCTGACGACAGAACCGCTCGGCATTGGCAGCGATGGCCAGCCGGTGTTCCTCAAGGACATCTGGCCGACGTCGCAGGAAATCCAGGAATACATCCTGAAATACGTCACCCGCGCGCTCTACGCATCGAAATATGCCGACGTGTTCAAGGGCGACGTCAACTGGCAGGCCGTCCAGATCCCGGAAGGCCAGACCTATGCCTGGGACGACAATTCGACCTATGTGCAGAACCCGCCCTACTTCGTCGGCATGGGAAAGACCGGTTCGGGCATCTCCGACATCAAGGGCGCCCGCGTACTCGGCCTGTTCGGCGACAAGATCACCACCGACCACATCTCGCCGGCCGGCTCGATCAAGGCAGCGTCTCCGGCCGGCGCCTACCTCATCGGTCACGGTGTCGGCGTTGCCGACTTCAACCAGTACGGCACGCGCCGCGGCAACCATGAAGTGATGATGCGCGGCACCTTCGCCAATATCCGCATCCGCAATCACATGATGGGACCGAACGGCAAGGAAGGCGGCTACACGATCCACTATCCTTCGAAGGAAGAGATGTCGATTTACGACGCGGCCATGCAGTACAAGGCCGAAGGCGTGCCGCTGGTCATCTTCGCCGGTGTCGAATACGGCAATGGCTCGTCGCGTGACTGGGCAGCCAAGGGCACAAACCTTCTCGGCGTCAAGGCCGTGATCGCCCAGTCCTTCGAGCGCATCCACCGGTCCAACCTCGTCGGCATGGGCATCGTGCCCTTCGTCTTCGAGGAAGGCACGACATGGGAATCGCTGGAACTGCGCGGCGACGAGCTTGTCTCCATCGAAGGCCTGACCGATGTCCAGCCTCGCGAAAAGCGTGTCGCCAAGATCAGCTATAGCGACGGCACGACGAAGGAAGTCCCGCTCATCTGCCGTATCGATACGCTGGACGAAGTAACCTATATGAACAATGGCGGTATTTTGCAGACCGTTCTGCGCGACCTCGCCGCCTGACAAAATCGGCAAAAACCGACAAGCCGGGGCTGAAAGGCTCCGGCTTTTTCGTGGCCGGTTCGGCCAGGACACAGGATGCCGGTTTCTCACTCCAACGTGACTTTCTGTTGAAAGCGAGGCGGCGTATGAAGGGGCCAATCCCCTTGCCTGCTGCAACGCCGACTGGAAATACCGATGTCCTTACCTTCTGCCACACGTCGCGTTCTGCTCGCCATTGGCTTTTGCCTTTCGGCGCTGCCGGCGGTTGCCGGCGAGCCCGCCGGTGTCGTGGAACTGTTCACCAGCCAGGGATGCTCCTCCTGCCCGCCGGCCGATGCGGCTCTGAAGAAACTGATCGACGATGGCAAGGTCGTGGCCCTGTCCTATCATGTCGACTACTGGAACTATCTCGGCTGGGCGGACACGCTTGCCACCAAGGACAATACGGCACGGCAATATGCCTATGCCCGCATGCTGGGCCGCAGCGGCGTCTATACGCCCCAGGCGATCCTTAACGGACGCAGTCATATCAACGGCGCCGATCTCGACGGCATAAACCGTAAACTCACCGAAATGAGCACAAACGGCAAGGGACTGGCAGTCCCGGTCCAGGCCTCCGTCAAGAACGATGAAATTGAGATCAAGGTGGGCGCGGGAAGCGGCAAGGCCAATCTGCTTGTGATCTATTTCAACCGCGAACAGATGGTCGATGTGAAGACGGGAGAAAACAGCGGCAAGACGATCTCCTACTGGCATGCCGTGCGTGATATTCAGACGGTCGGCATGTGGGATGGCAAGCCCGCCCGATTCGTGCTGCCGGCTTCCGTTCTTCAGGAGGGCGAGAATGGCGGATGCGCCGTACTCTTGCAGAAAATGAAAAACAACGAAACTCCCGGCGCTATTCTCGGCGCCACCACCATCATGGGTGAAAACAAGGCCAACTAGGCTCCTGCGTCAGGTCGGCCCGCATCATGTGCTGGGTTGAGGTCGATGTTCCCAACAGAACCGGCATTGCTGTTTGGCCAGAAATATCACTGTGCCTGAAAGATCTTCCCTGACGAAATGGAACTGGTGGCTTGCATTTCGGCGAGGCTCAGGCAAACTGTAACGATCCTGTCACAATCGAACTGGGATACAGATGACGGATCAGTCGGATTTGCCGCAAGGTGAGAGCCGTTCCGAAAGGCAGACAAATTCCGACGTGGTCGTTCACCTGCATGACTATCGCAGCGGCCAGGATCCCTTGCCCATCACTTTCCATCGTCGTGAACTGGACCTGATTTTCCGCGTCTATGGACGCATGGTCGGGGAGAACGAATGGCGGGATTACGCGCTCGATCACCTGCGCGACCGGGCCGTATTTTCGGTCTTCAAGCGCTCGGGCGAATTACCGCTGTACCGGATCGAGAAAAACCCCAGGCTTGCCGCCAAGCAGGGCGCCTTCAGCATCGTGGATACGCATGGCAGAATTCTCAAGCGTGGCCATGAACTGCATCAGGTGCTCAAGATCTTCGACAAGATGCTGAAGTTGATCGACACGTGAATCAGCGACTGTAGAGCGTGTCGGGATAGATGTCCGCCTCCGGATGGGTTGTAATCCCCTCTCCAAGTGCCAACTGCATGAAGACGGTATCCAGCCAGCGGCCATGCTTGAAGCCTGAGCCCTTTATCATACCGCTCTGTTCAAAGCCTGCAGCGCGGTGAACCGCGATGGACGCAGGATGCGCGCCGCCGATCACGGCAACCATCTGGCGGAAGCCAAGGGCGGTGCAACGCGCGATGAGCTCGGCAAGCAGCGCCCTTCCCACGCCGTGCCCACGCGCTTCGGGCGCCAGATAAATCGAATCCTCCACCATAAACCGATAGGCCGCGCGGGTGCGGAAAGCCGATGCATAGGCATAGCCGATCAGGAGGCCCATCGCATCGACGGCAGAAATATAGGGATAACCATTGGCGACGATCGCCGAAAAACGCGAGGCCATCTCGATCTCGTCGGGCGGTGTCGTTTCATAGGACGCGACACCGGCAACAACTGAATCGCGATAGATGCTGGTCACGACAGGAATATCGGCTGGAGTGGCATTGCGTAAAGAAAACGACATGGATATTGGCCTGAACAGGAGACTGTTCCTCAGTCAGAACAAGAGCGATCAAGCACGTCAATCAGCAAGAATTGCAATACAAAAAAAGGCGGCCGAAGCCGCCTTTTCCGATAGGTTCCATTCCGTCTATTCGCGGTTTCCGAGGAAACGCAGCATGAACAGGAACAGGTTGATGAAGTCGAGATAGAGCGTCAGGGCGCCCATGATCGCCTTGCGTCCGGCCATTTCGGCGCCATCGCCCTCGAAGTACATTTCCTTGATCTTCTGCGTGTCGTAAGCGGTCAGACCCGCAAAGATCAGAACGCCAATCACGGAGATCGCAAAATCCAGGGCAGATGAGCCGAGGAAAATATTGACGACCGAAGCGATGATCAGGCCGAACAGCCCCATCATCAGGAACGAACCCATACCAGACAAGCTACGCTTCGTCGTGTACCCATAGAGCGAGAGGGCGCCGAACGAAGCCGCCGTCACGAAGAATGTCTTCACGATGCTGGCGTCCGTATAGACGAGAAAGATCGACGAAAGCGATACGCCCATCAGTGCCGCATAAACCCAAAACGTCGTCTGGGCAGCGGATACGCTCATAGAGTTGATGCGGAAGCTCATGTAGAAGACCAGCGCGATCGGGGCCAGCATGATCACCCATTTCAAAGGCGACTGGTAAATCAGCACTGCAAAATCAGGATTCGTCGCGGCGAATGCCTGGACGCCGAAGGCGGCGATACCCGTGATCGCAAGGCCAAGCGCCATCAGGTTGTACACCTTCAGCATATAGGTGCGCAGACCCTCGTCGATTACGGCCCCCGCCTGTGCACCGGCAGGCGACACCCGGGTTTGGTAGTTTCTGAGATCAGCCATTGTTTCCTCTTTAAAAGCCCCGGTTAAGGTTACGGTGTCGGGTCGCGATGGCTATCCTGCCATCCGATCCAGGCGCCGCTGCGGGGCTCCAGCATGCCTGCATCGAATATGATGTCGAATTGCGGCTTGCACAAGACCGCGAGCCCGGCGAACTGCGAGAAAAGCTTGGCTCACAGGCTTTTGAAGGCCCGTCTTAACGGTTAACTGGGGCCTCACAGTTCCCGCAGCACCGGGGCTGCCTTCTGCCCCAGCACCCGCCAGGTGCCCGCCAGACCGAAGCCGACGGTGACGACGAGCGCCACCGCCATGGTACCCAGGGCAACATCGGGCAGAAAAGAAGAAGGCAGGCTCATGATCCTGCTGACAACGAACCAGGCGGCGACCCCGCCGGCAAAGAGCGCGAAAAGCGCCGTCGACAGGCCGAGCATGGCATATTCATAGCAGAAAGCGCGGATCAGGGTCGAACGCGTCGCGCCCAGCGTCTTCAGGACGACGGCATCATGGGTGCGCGCCCTGTTGCCTGCCGCCAGTGCGCCGGCGAGAACCAGAACCGAGGCAACCAGCGCCACGGCGGCGGCGGCGCGGATGGCTGTTGCAAGCTGCCCGACAAGCTGGTTCACGATATCGAGCGCATCCTTGACGCGCACGCTGGTGATCGTCGGATAGGCATTGGTGATCGCTTTCAGCGCAACCGCTTCATCGGTCGCACTTGCCGTCGGGTCGATCACGGTGGCGAGCCAGGCATGCGGCGCGGCGGCAAACGTGTTCGGCGAGAAGACCATGACGAAATTGATCGACAGGGATTCCCATTCGACCACGCGAAAATTGGCGATGCGCGCCGTGATGTTGCGGCCAAGCACGTTGACCGTCACGGTGTCGCCGATCTTAAGGTTAAGCTCCCGCGCCTCCTGGGCCGAGAAGGACACCAGCGGTTCGCCACTATAATCGGGCGTCCACCAGGTTCCCTCGGCGAGGCTTGAATTCTCTGGAAGATTCTTCGCGTAGGTGACGCCGCGATCGCCACGCAGCACCCATTGCCCCGCCGGTGGTACCTCCATCTTGCCGACATCGACGCCATTGAACGCAAGAATGCGCCCCCGCAACATCGGAACCTCGATGATCTTGCCCTCGGGCAGACTCTTTTGAAGCAGTGTCCGGAAACCCTCGACCTCCGCACTCTGGATGTCGACGAAGAAGAAGTTCGGGGCCCGCTCCGGCAAATTACCCGTGAGTTCCCGGCGCAGATTGCCATCGATCAGCGCCAGCGTCACCAGAAGAGCCAGCCCAAGCCCAAGCGACAGAACCACCGAGGGCGTCAGTGCTCCCGGCCGATGGATATTGCCGATAGCGAGACGCAGCGCCGGTGAGCGCACCCTGGGCGCATGCCGTGCAAGCCAGGCCACGAGAATTGCAACGCCGCGCAGCACCACGAAAGCGAAGGCCGTGGCGCCGAGAAAGGTCAGCGATATCGTGCGGTCATAGGCCGTCAGGATGGACAGTCCGGCCAGCGCCGCCAGGCACAGCCCGGCTGCGAGCAGATAGGGCCAGGACGGCAGGCGTGCCCGCTCAAAACTCTGTTCCCGGAACAGCGCCGTTGCCGGTACTTCCCGTGCATGGCCGAGCGGCAGGATGGCAAAGGCCAGCGCGGTCAAAAGCCCGAACAAGGCAGCAAGGCCGAGCGCTGCCGGATAAAGTTGGAAGCCGGTCGAAACAGGCAAAATATCAGCAAGGAACTGAGCCGCAACGAAGGGAATGAGCGCGCCGAGAACCAGGCCCAGCCCGATGCCGATGAGTGCGATCATCAAAATCTGGATGAGGTAGATGATTGTCACCATCGAAGCCGGCGCTCCGACACATTTGAATGTGGCGATCACGCCGCGCTTGGAATCGAGATAGGACCGGACGGCATTGGCGACACCGACGCCACCGACGATCAGCGCTGTCAGGCCGACCAGCGTCAGAAACTGGGAGAACCGCGTGATATTGGCGGTCAGTGCCGGAGCGGCATTCTGGCTGGTACGGATCGACCAGCCGGCAACGGGAAATTTCTCTTCTGCCTCCCGGCGCAGCGCCGGAACGCCCGTGGGGTCGCCGACTTTGATCTTATAGCTGTGTTCGACCAGACTTCCCGTCTGCACCAGTCCGGAGGCGGCAAGGGCATCCGCAGACACCAGCAGGCGCGGCGCAAAACCGAAACCGTCAGACAGAGCATCGGGCTCCCGGACGATCAGACCACCCACGCGTATGCGGGCATTGCCGAGAAGAACTTCATCGCCCGGCTTGAGCCCCAGCCTTTCGAGTAACAGAGGTCCCGCCAGCGCGCCGAACACGCCATCACGAACGGCCAGAGACTCGGCAAGCGGCACCTGCGGCTCGCTTTCGAGCTTTCCGTACAGCGGGTAGGCACCGTCGACAGCCTTGACTTCGACCAGCGCCTGATTGGAGCCATCCGGCAGGCGTGCCATCGACCGCAGCCCGGACGAGACCGAGACCGCGCCCATTTCATCCAGAAAAGCTCTTTCCTCGACTGTGGCAACGCGGTTGTTCAATTCGAAGCGAAGATCGCCCGCCAGCAGCTCCCGCCCTTGGCCGGCGATCGCGCCGGTAATGGACTGCGACAGCGAGTTGACCCCGGCAATCGCCGCAGTCCCGAGCGCGACGCAGGCGAGGAAGATGTAGAACCCTTTCAGACCTCCGCGCATTTCGCGCAGTGCAAGACGAAAGGCGAGACGAAAACGAAAACGGCCGGCGGCACCAGTGCTCATGCGGAAACTGCCTTGGACCGCGGCTCGGAGGCTTGCTCATCGCCATCATGACCCGCGACGATCTCGCCGGAGCGGACTCTGACCTGCCGGGAGCAACGCGCAGCCAGAGATGCGTCATGCGTCACCAGCACCAGCGTCATGTCGCGCTCGTCCTGCTTGGAGAAAATCAGATCCGCGACCTGCCTGCCGGTCTCGGCATCGAGATTGCCGGTTGGTTCGTCTGCAATCAGCAGCTTGGGTGACGGCGCGAGCGCTCTCGCGATCGCGACGCGCTGCTGCTCGCCTCCGGACAATTGTCCCGGGTAATGTGACAGCCGATCGCCGAGACCGACAGACGTCAATTCCTTGCGGGCTATTTCAAAGGCATTGGCGACATTGGCAAGTTCCAGCGGCACGGCGACATTCTCGAGCGCCGTCATGTTGGGAATGAGATGGAAGGATTGGAAAACGATGCCGATATTTCGGCCCCGGAACTCGGCGACACGGTCCTCGCTCAAGCCATGCAGCGGCGTACCATCGATAACGATTTCGCCGCTGTCGAGTCGTTCTAGACCGGCCAGCACCATCAGCAAGGTCGACTTTCCCGATCCGGATGGGCCGACAATGCCAACGGATTCGCCGGCATCGATCGTGATATTCATGCCCTTGAGCACATGAACGGACGCTGCGGCCTTTCCCAGGGTGAGATCCGCATTTTTCAGTTCGATCATGTTTTTCGTCAAGGAAGATACCTATATATGAAATTGAACCGCTGGATGAGATAGCTCAATCGATTTAGGAAGTTCAGATGCGATTAAAAGGTTTGACGGCATTTTTGTGGGCGATCACGGCAATTGTGATCGCGGTGGCGCCCGCAAGAGCAGACACGCTCAATCTCGTCGGTTTCGGCGACAGCCTGATGGCTGGTTACAAACTGCCCGCCGAGGACGCTTTCCCGGCGCGCCTGGAAAAGGCGTTGCGTGCGAAAGGCCATGACGTGACGATCGCCAATGCCGGCGTTTCCGGGGATACGACATCGGGAGGCCTCGCCCGGATCGACTGGTCGGTGCCGGATGGCACCAAGGGCGTCGTCCTCGAATTGGGCGCCAATGATGCAAGACGCGGCATTGAACCCGACGAAACCCGCAAGAACATAGCCGCCATGATCGAGAAGCTGCAATCGCGCGGCATTTCCGTTCTCCTGGTCGGAATGCTGGCGCCGCCGAACATGGGTGAGAAATACGCCTCCAAGTTCAATGCAGTGTATCCCGAACTTGCCAAGACCTATGGTGTTGCATTCTACCCCTTCTTTTTGGACGGCGTGGTCCAGGACGAGAGCCTTAAAATCGAGGACGGGATGCATCCCAACGGAAACGGCATCGGCGTGATGGTCGAGCGAATGATGCCGGTTGCGGAAGGTTTTGTTGATCAGCTTTCGACGGGAGGCTGACGCCGGACAAAATAAATCTTGTTTAACGCTTGTTAATGCCGTTGGATAAATATCGCAGGTGCGAAATTGTAATTGCGTGTGGGTGCCGGGCATGATTCGCTTGGTTATCTGCAAAAGATTCGGGGAGCTCGTCATGCCGAGACTTTTCACCGCCCTCGAGATACCGCGCAATGCCGCGATGAGCCTTTCATTGTTGCGGGGTGGCCTTCCCGGTGCCCGCTGGATGGACGTGGAAAACTATCACATCACGCTTCGCTTTATTGGCGACGTCGATAATCGCACGGCAGACGAGATCGTTGATCGGTTGGACCGGATCGAACGGCCGGAATTCCAGCTGCAGCTGACCGGCACCGGTGCCTTCGGATCGAAAAAACCGCATTCTGTCTGGGCTGGCGTCAGCAACCCGCCGGAACTCTACGCGTTGCAGGCCGAGATCGAACGCCTCTGCCAGCGTCTCGGCCTTCCGGCCGACCCCCGCAAGTTCTCGCCGCATGTCACGCTTGCCCGACTCCGTTCTTCGCGCGTCGAGGATGTCGTCAACTACCTTTCCGGTCGCGGCGGCTTTTATACCAATCCCTTCACCGTCTCGCGCTTCGTGCTCCTGTCGTCACGCGATTCCATCGGCGGCGGCCCCTATGTCACCGAGGAGGTGTTTCCGCTCTACGAGCCGTTTTCGGCAGGCGTCGCCCTGGGGGACGGGTATTCGACGGAAAGCGTGCTCTGATTATTCCGTTTGCCTGGCGTCCGCGAGCCCCGGCGGAAATTGGAGCGGCCTCGACCGGAAACGGCCACTATTTCGAGGAGGATCATCATGAGACCACAAAAACTCGACCCCCGGGATACGGCCGAGCGGTTGACCGGTATGCATGGTTGGATGCTTGCCGAAGATGGCGGATCGATCTCGAAAGCGTTCCGGTTCAAGAGCTTCAGCGAGGCCTTCGGCTTCATGAGCGAATGCGCTCTGGCGGCTGAAAAACTCGACCATCACCCGGAATGGTTCAATGTCTACAATAGGGTCGATGTGTCGCTCACCACCCATGATGCAGGCGGCCTGACCGAGCTTGATTTCAAGCTTGCAGCCCGCATGGACCGTGCCGGGGCCGGGAGAACGCAGGATCAACGCAAACAGGACGTTTGAATTTGCACCGGCGCGCACCATATCCTTGCCCATGAATGACGAGGCGAAAAAGATGGACGACGTCAAGATCGGCGAGATATTGCTGCCCGGCGAGGAAAGCGAACAGGAAGCGAAGGCCCGGAAGGTCGAGCGCAGGTTCTGGCCGACGATGAAACGTGCGGTCCGCCAGATCCCGTTCAGCCGCGATGTCGTGGCCGCCTATTATTGCGCGCGCGATCCGGCAACGCCGATGCGAACCCGCGGCATCATTCTGGGCGCACTGGCCTATTTCGTATTGCCCTTCGACTTCATTCCCGACGTGCTGGCGATGGTTGGATTTTCCGACGACGTCGCTGTCCTCACGGCCGCTTTTGCTGCTGTGGCAGGCCAGATCAAGGATCGGCACTATGTGCGGGCGGACGAAGCTTTGCAGGACAAGCTGCCTGAGTAATCGCCGCAACAGCAGCAGGACTCTCGCATTTTCTCGGTGCGGCACAGGCGTCAAACTCTTGCCTGAATCTTTGTGCCATAACAGCAACGGGCGGGCCGACGAGGTCATAGACTTGGGAGGCCGGCTTCGGTCCAAATCACCTGACGCGTCTCTTGTGCTTGAGCGGCTCCCCTCGGTTGATATGCGGATGAGACAGGATTTGCGTCGCAATCTGATCCGTACTAACACTGTGGCGCCGTGAATTCAGGCAATGTTGACGGTTTGGTAACCTGAATTAAGTCAAAATAAAATAAATCGTGACCATGCGTTGCCCGACTGCTGATCGGGTGTTGGCAGCAAGAAACCGGCAGGAAAAGATGTTTGTAAGAAAGCTCAACCTCGCACTCGCATCCGTAATGGCATTCGCCGGTTTTGCCGGTTTTGCCTCTGCGCAGTCGCCGACCCGCATTCAGCAATTCAACGCTTGGGGGGCCTATTCCTACACGTCCGGTTCGAGCAAGGTCTGCTACGTTCTTTCGGTTCCGAAGGAAAAGAGCCCGGCCAATGTCGATCATGGTGATATCTTCTTCCTGGTATCGCAGCGCCCCGGCCAGAACATTTCCTATGAACCGCAGGCGATGATGGGCTATCCACTGCAGGAAAATTCCAAGGTCGTCGTTACGATCGATAACAAGAACTTCTCCATGTTCACCAAAGGCAACTCTGCTTGGGTCGAAAATGCAGCCGAAGAGCCGGCACTTGTCACGGCCATGAAGAGCGGCAAAGCGATGTCGATCGCCGCGAAATCGCGCAAAGGCACGCCCACATCCTATTCCTATTCGCTCTCCGGCATCTCCGCCGCGCTGAAGCAGATCGAAACCTGCAAGTAGCGGGAAACGTCATTTCCGTCGTGAAGGCCGGCTCGTCCGGCCTTTCGTCGTTAATGCTCTGTCTTTTTGCAGACCTGCCCTGAAGCGCCGGAGGGTGACGCAGGGCAAAAACCATGCTAAGGCCCGCTCAACGCAGGATGCGCGGATCCTCGACCGATCCCGATGCGCAGCAAATGAACTCTGATCTCAGCATTTTACGCGACCGGCTACAGGCAAAGCGCTTGAACGGTCCTTTGCGTATCTCAAACATGGGAATGGCGAGAATGGCCGCGACTGAAGCACTCAATCTGGACCGCCCGGTCAAGGCCCCCGTCCGCCCGGCTATCGCAGCGGAAAAGCCGACACTGATCGGCCTGTCGCGCGAGGACATGGGCAAGGCGCTGGCGGATATCGGTGTACCGCTCAAGCAGGTCAAGATGCGCGCCAGCCAGCTCTGGAACTGGCTCTACGTGCGCGGCGTCTCCGATTTCGATCACATGAGCAATGTGTCGAAGGACATGCGCGAGCTGCTGAAGCGGCATTTCACCATCGCCCGGCCGGAAATCGTCGAGGAACAGATCTCCACCGATGGCACCCGCAAGTGGCTGCTGCGCTTCCCGCCGCGCGGCGCCGGCCGTCCCGTCGAGATCGAAACCGTCTACATTCCCGAGGAAGGCCGCGGCACGCTCTGCGTTTCCAGCCAGGTCGGCTGCACGCTGACCTGCTCCTTCTGTCATACCGGCACCCAGAAGCTGGTGCGCAACCTGACCGCCGAGGAAATCCTCTCGCAGTTGCTCTTAGCCCGCGACCGCCTGGGCGATTTCCCGGACCGCGATACGCCGGCCGGCGCCGTCGTGCCGAACGAGGGCCGCAAGGTCACCAACATGGTGATGATGGGCATGGGCGAGCCGCTCTACAATTTCGAGAACGTCAAGACGGCGCTGCTGATCGCAACCGACGGCGACGGCCTGTCGCTTTCCAAGCGCCGCGTCACGCTGTCGACATCCGGCATCGTTCCGGAAATCTTCCGCACCGGCGAGGAAATCGGCGTCATGCTGGCGATCTCGCTGCATGCCGTGAAAGATGACCTGCGCGACATGCTGGTTCCGATCAACAAGAAATATCCGCTGAAGGAATTGCTCGACGCCTGCCGCAAATATCCCGGCCTGTCGAATGCCCGCCGCATCACCTTCGAATATGTCATGCTCGAAGGCGTCAATGACACGCTGGAAGACGCCAAGGAACTGGTGCGCCTGCTGAAGGGTATTCCTGCGAAGATCAACCTAATCCCCTTCAACCCCTGGCCGGGCACCAACTATCAGTGTTCGAAGTGGGAAGAGATCGAGAAGTTTGCCGACTTCATCAACGCGGCCGGCTACGCCTCCCCGATCCGCACCCCGCGCGGTCGCGACATTCTCGCCGCCTGCGGCCAGCTGAAGTCGGATTCCGAGCGCATGCGCAAGGTCGATCGGATGGCGCTTGAGGCGCTCATGATCGCCAACCATGGCGAGGATGATTGAGAAGCACGTCTGTGGTGAAGCGGTCGCGGCAGACGCCTACCGCGTCTGCGTGAACAGGATCTTCACGGCAAAGATCGAGAAGACACCGGCAAAGGTGTAGTCGATTGCCCGCATCACGCTCTTCTTTTGCTGCAGCCAGGCCGACAGCCAGTCGGCCGTGAGGATTACCGCGATGTTGACCGGCATGGCGGCAACGATGAAGAAAATCCCGAAAAACAAAAGCTTTGCCGTGACGTTCGGATCGCTTGCGGTCACGAATTGCGGCAGGAAGGTCATGAAGAAGATGATGACCTTCGGATTGAGCAGGTTGACCCCGAGCCCGGTGGCAATATTGCCAAGCGGCGAGGCATCGATCGTATCGACCTTCTTTATCGACAGGCTCGAACCGTAGCGGATCGCCTGGACGGCCAGCCAGAAGAGATAGGCGGCACCGCCGGTCTTCAGCACGAGGAAGGCCGTGGGCGATGCCGTGATCAAAGCCGACACTCCAAAGGCAACAAGGAGCGTATGCACCAGGCAGCCGAGGCTCGTGCCCACCACGACATAAAACGCCGCCGCCCGGCCTTGCGACAGGGCACGACTGATCGACAGCGTCATGTCCGGCCCCGGCGTGGCGGCAAGCAGAAGGGTGGCGGCGGTGAAAGCAAGCAGCGTGGGCAGGCTGGGCAGGAAATCCATGGGTCTCGTCTTCCGGCGTGGGCTACCAACCGTCGATAGCATATTCACGCCGCTCGGCCAGTGCACTTTCTCTTTCACGCGTTCATACAGCGGGCGTCGCGACTTGCGCGAATGGATAATCTGGCTAAAAGTGCCGCGGAATTTGAAGGCGGCCTCGGTAGGCGGCAAACGACCAGACGGAACCGAAACCCATGACATCGCACAAGCAAGTGAAGAAAGTCGTCCTCGCCTATTCGGGCGGGCTTGATACCTCGATCATCCTGAAATGGCTGCAGACGGAGCTTGGCGCCGAAGTCGTCACCTTCACCGCCGATCTCGGCCAGGGCGAGGAGCTTGAGCCGGCCCGCAAGAAGGCCGAGATGATGGGCATCAAGGACATCTACATCCGCGATGTGCGCGAGGAGTTCGTCAAGGATTTCGTCTTTCCGATGTTCCGCGCCAATGCCGTCTATGAAGGGGTCTACCTGCTCGGCACCTCGATCGCCCGCCCGCTGATCTCCAAGCACCTGATCGACATTGCCCGCGAAACCGGCGCTGACGCCATTGCCCACGGTGCGACCGGCAAGGGCAACGACCAGGTCCGTTTCGAGCTTTCGGCCTATGCGCTGAACCCGGACATAAAGATCATCGCACCCTGGCGCGACTGGTCGTTCAAGAGCCGCACCGACCTGCTTGCCTTTGCCGAACAGCACCAGATCCCGGTTGCCAAGGACAAGATGGGCGAGGCACCGTTCTCGGTCGACGCCAATCTTCTGCACTCGTCCTCCGAAGGCAAGGTTCTCGAAGATCCTGCCGTCGAAGCGCCGAACTACGTCTACATGCGTACCATCTCGCCGGAGGAGGCTCCGGATGTGGCAACCACCGTCAAGATCGGTTTCCGCAAGGGTGACGCCGTGTCGATCGACGGCAAGGAAATGAGCCCGGCCTCGATCCTGACCGCGCTCAATGCGCTCGGCCGCGACAACGGCATCGGCCGCCTCGATCTGGTCGAAAATCGCTTCGTCGGCATGAAGTCGCGCGGTGTCTACGAAACACCCGGCGGCACGATCCTTCTGACGGCCCACCGCGCTATCGAATCGATCACGCTCGACCGCGGTGCCGCGCACCTGAAGGACGACATCATGCCGCGCTACGCAGAGCTGATCTATTACGGCTTCTGGTTCTCGCCGGAGCGCGAAATGCTGCAGGCGCTGATCGACAAGAGCCAGGAACATGTCGAAGGCGAAGTGACGCTGAAGCTCTACAAGGGAAACGTCATGGTCACCGGCCGCTCGAGCGACAAGTCGCTCTACTCCGACAAACTGGTCACCTTCGAGGACGACCAGGGTGCCTACGACCAGAAGGACGCGGCCGGTTTCATCAAGCTTAACGCGCTGCGCCTGCGCACCCTGGCTGCCCGCAACCGCGGCTGAGCCACCTGATATCCTCGAAGAAGCCCGCCGCCCGGCAGGGACGGCGGGTATGCATTTGCCTTCAGCCGCCCTGACGCCCAACACAGGGTATTGCGCTTTTCGCTAACCTGCTGACCGGCCTTTCTATTGCGCGCTCGCGCAGGGCATGACGTCCCGCGACGATGCCTCGATGAAAACGGCGGAAACAGCGAAGGGCATGCCGACCTGATCGAAAGGACGGCAAGACAATGGACCGTGCCATTCACTTCGATAATGCGATGATGGCAACGGAAGCGAAATAATCTTGGCCGCTGCAGGTTCGGAGCCTGGAACAGCGGGCGGACCGCTGGGACGGAGTCGATGCGCGGCCCGCCGGCATCTTGACCGAATCGGCTTCACAGGATCGAATGGTATTTTCCCGCAAGGAGAACCCATGACGCAGACCCTGCTTTTCGGTGCATTTCTGGCCGCGCTCCTGTACGTGCTCATCCCCGGCCCCGCCTTTCTGGCCCTTTTGGGGATCGGCGCTGGTCAGGGCCGCAAGGCCGGCGCGCTCTTTATGGGCGGACATCTGGCAGGCGACGTCTTGTGGTCGGCGCTGGCGCTGGTGGCGATCGTCGGCGCGAAAACCATCGGCAATACCATCTTCGATGTTCTCGGGCTGCTGTGCGGCTTCTATCTTGCCTGGATCGGATGGACCGCCCTGCGGGCAAGACCGCGCGGCGAAAACCAGCCCCTCCTTTCAGTGGATCGCCCCTATCGGCGCGGCCTCATCTTCGGGCTGACCAACCCGAAAGGCTATCCGGTTGCCCTCGCGACCTTCACGGCGCTTTTGGCAGGCTCCTCGAATGCGCTCGATTTCAACGCATTGCCGGCGCTGCTCGCCGTGTCGTTCCTTGGATTCCTGGTGGCGGATATCATTCTGATCGGCATTATCGGAGCCTCCTTCGTGCGGCGGTTCTACCGCAGACACGAGCTTGTCATCGTTCGCCTCTCCGGCCTGCTGTTCATCGGCTTTGCCGCGCAGGCCATATGGCATGCGGCGCCCGGATTGCTCGGCATGCGCAAGCCTTGACCTGGGGCTGCTTCGCGCCCACCTGACAACCCGATAGCCTCACCATCGCCTTGAATCCGAAGGCGTCACGCTGTCATCCGCAGCGAACCGGAATGTGAAAAGGACCACCCATGACCGTGAATACCGCCTTGAATCCTGCCGTTACCGAGTGGAACGGCCCGGATGGACTGCCGCGCTTCGAGGCGGTTGCCGATGGTGATTTCGCCGCTGCCTTCGAGGCGAGCCTTGCCGCGCATGAAGCGGAGATCGACGCAATTGCAAACAACCCGCAACCGCCGGCCTTCGGCAACACGGTGGTGGCGCTGGAAATCGCCGGCGACGGTCTGTCGCGTGTTTCCGCGTTCTTCTGGAACCGTGCCGGCGCCCACACGAATGATGTCATCCAGGCTCTGGAACGCGACATCGCGCCGAAAATGTCGCGTCACTATTCGAAGATCGGCATGAATTCCGCTCTTTTCGCGCGCATCGATACACTCTGGGAAAATCGCGACACCCTCGGGCTCGATCTGGAGGCCACGCGGGTTCTGGAGCGTCATTGGAAAGGTTTCGTGAAATCCGGCGCCAAGCTGCCAAAAGACAAGCAGCAGCGATTGGCAGCCATCAACGAGACACTTGCCAGCCTTGGTGCGCGTTTTGGCCAGAACGTGCTGGCGGATGAGAAGAATTGGGCTCTGATCCTTGAAACAACGAGCGACCTTTCGGGCCTGCCGGTGTTTCTGACGGATTCCATGGCGTCTGCGGCGCGCGACCGCGGCGAAGACGGCAAATACGCGGTTACTCTATCGCGGTCGATTATCGAACCCTTCCTGACCTTCTCCGAACGCCGCGATCTGCGCGAACAGGCCTTCAAGGCATGGACCGCCCGCGGCGCGAATGGCGGCGAAACCGACAACCGCGAGATCATTCGCGAAACGTTGGCGCTTCGTGCCGAAAAGGCAAAGTTGCTGGGTTATGAAAACTATGCCGCATTGAAGCTCGACAATACCATGGCAAAGACGCCAGACGCAGTGAACGGGCTTTTGACCAGGGTATGGGAAAAGGCTGTAGAGCAGGCGCGTCGGGAAGAGGCTGACCTCGCCGAACTCGTCGCCACCGAGGGCCACAACCATCCGGTCATGCCATGGGATTGGCGTCACTATGCCGAAAAACTGCGCACGCAAAAATTCAATTTTTCCGAGGGCGAGCTCAAGCCCTATCTGCAACTGGAGAAGATCGTCGAGGCTTGCTTTGACGTCGCGCATCGCTTGTTCGGCCTTACGGTAACCGAGAAAATGGGCGTCAAGGGCTACCATCCGGATGTTCGGGTCTTCGATATCCGGGACAGCAACGGTACGTTGATTGCATTGTTTCTGGGCGACTATTTCGCACGGGCCTCAAAGCGTTCGGGCGCCTGGATGAGTTCCTTTCAGTCGCAGCACCGCCTGGAACTGAAAAACGGCGCAAAGGGCGAGTTGCCAATCATCTACAATGTCTGCAATTTCGCCAAGCCAGCCGATGGCAAGCCGGCACTCCTTTCTCTCGATGATGCCCGCACCCTGTTCCATGAATTCGGCCATGCGCTGCACGGCATGTTGTCGGACGTAACCTATCCCTCCGTTTCCGGTACCAGTGTCTCGCGGGATTTCGTGGAATTGCCCTCGCAGCTCTACGAGCACTGGTTGACGGTACCCGCAATCCTGAAGAAATATGCGGTACACGAAGCGACCGGCGAGCCGATGCCACAAGACTTGCTCGACAAGGTTCTTGCCGCGCGCAGTTTCAATGCCGGCTTCAACACTGTCGAGTTCACGTCGTCGGCCCTGGTCGATATGGCGTTTCACACGCAAGGCGCGATCGAAGACCCCATGACGGTTCAGGCGGAGGTCCTTGAGAAGATCGGTATGCCGGCCTCCATCGTCATGCGGCACGCGACACCGCATTTCCAGCATGTCTTTTCCGGGGACGGGTACTCTGCGGGATATTATTCCTACATGTGGTCGGAAGTGCTCGACGCCGACGCTTTCGCCGCCTTCGAGGAAACCGGTGACGCCTTCGATGCCGAGACGGCCCGCAGACTGAAGGACAATATCTACTCCGTCGGAGGATCGATCGATCCAGAGGACGCTTACAAGGCCTTTCGCGGCAAGCTGCCAAGCCCCGACGCCATGCTGCGGAAAAAAGGCTTGGCCGCCTGATCCCGGCGCGTGTTACCGGCCGCGGACATATGACGGTTTTTTGAAACATGGCGGCAGGTGGCAAGACTTTGCGGCCTGCCCCTTTCGCAAATGCAAAAAAACCTGTATGAGCCCGGCAATTGAAGATGCGGCGTTGCCCAGTTACGCCTCCAAACCTCCGAGTATTCACACATGAAAATGCGCAACATCGCGATCATCGCACACGTTGACCATGGGAAAACCACGCTTGTCGACGAACTTCTGAAGCAGTCGGGTTCCTTCCGCGATAACCAGCGCACGACTGAGCGCATGATGGATAGCAACGACCTCGAAAAAGAGCGCGGCATCACCATTCTGGCGAAGGCGACTTCGATCGAGTGGAAGGGCGTGCGCATCAACATCGTCGACACCCCCGGCCACGCCGACTTCGGTGGTGAAGTCGAGCGCATCCTGTCGATGGTGGACGGCGCGATCGTTCTGGTCGACTCGTCCGAAGGCCCGATGCCGCAGACCAAGTTCGTCGTTTCCAAGGCGCTGAAGGTCGGCCTTCGCCCGATCGTCGCGATCAACAAGATCGACCGTCCGGATGGCCGCCACGAAGAAGTCATCAACGAAGTCTTCGACCTCTTTGCAAATCTCGACGCCACCGACGAGCAGCTCGATTTCCCGATTCTTTACGGTTCGGGCCGCAATGGCTGGATGAATGTCAATCCGGAAGGTCCGAAGGAGGAAGGCCTTGCGCCGCTTCTCGACCTCGTTCTCAAGCACGTCCCGGAGCCCAGCGTCGGCGACGAGGACGGCGCCTTCCGCATGATCGGCACGATCCTCGAAGCCAACCCCTTCCTCGGCCGCATCATCACCGGCCGCATCCATTCCGGTTCGATCAAGCCGAACCAGGCTGTCAAGGTTATCAGCCAGGACGGCAAGCTGATCGAGAACGGCCGTATCTCGAAAATTCTCGCGTTCCGCGGCATCGAGCGCACCCCGATCGACGAAGCCCATGCGGGCGACATCGTCGCGATCGCCGGCCTGTCGAAGGGCACGGTTGCCGACACGTTCTGCGATCCTTCGGTCACCGAGGCGCTGCATGCCCAGCCGATCGACCCGCCGACCGTCACCATGTCCTTCATCGTCAACGACTCACCGCTTGCCGGCACCGAAGGCGACAAGGTGACCAGCCGCGTCATTCGTGACCGCCTGCTCAAGGAAGCCGAAGGTAACGTCGCGCTGAAGATCGAGGAAGCCGAAGGCAAGGATTCGTTCTACGTGTCCGGCCGTGGCGAATTGCAGTTGGCCGTTCTCATCGAGACAATGCGCCGCGAAGGTTTCGAACTGGCTGTGTCGCGTCCGCGCGTCGTCATGCACAAGGACGAGGACACCGGCCAGATGCTGGAGCCCGTCGAGGAAGTCGTCATCGACGTGGATGAGGAATATTCCGGCGTCGTTGTTCAGAAGATGTCCGAGCGCAAGGCTGAAATGGCCGAGCTTCGTCCGTCCGGCGGTAATCGCGTTCGCCTGAAGTTCTTCGCACCGACCCGTGGCCTGATCGGCTACCAGTCGGAACTGATGACCGACACGCGCGGCACGGCGATCATGAACCGCCTGTTCCACGAATATCAGCCTTACAAGGGCGATATCGGCGGCCGCGTTCAGGGCGTTCTGCTCTCCAACGATGCCGGCGAATCGGTGGCCTACGCCATGTTCAACCTTGAAGACCGTGGCCCGATGATCATCGACGTCGGCGAGAAGGTCTATGCCGGCATGATCATCGGCATCCACACGCGCGACAACGACCTCGAGGTTAACGTTCTCAAGGGCAAGAAGCTTACCAACATGCGCGCCTCCGGCAAGGATGAAGCCGTCAAGCTGACTCCGCCGATCCGCATGACGCTCGACCGCGCTCTCTCCTGGATCCAGGACGACGAACTGGTCGAAGTAACGCCGAAGAACATCCGCCTGCGCAAGATGTATCTCGATTCGAACGACCGCAAGCGCTTCGAAAAGTCGCGCGGCGCAGCGTAAAAGCACCTTCAGCAAGGTGGGAAAAAGGGCGCGGCGATCGATATCGCCGCGCCCTTTTTGTCCTATTCACCATCAGAAATTTGTTCGAAAATCTCTGCGCCTTACCAGTATTTGGATAAGCGATGGCGTTATATGTTATCCGTGCCCTCGCAACTTCTAGATTTTCTGGCCGTGGTCGATATTATCGCTGGCGTTGAACCTATTGATTGGCGTTATACAGGGAAGAAGCCGGCGTGTTGACTGGAATTATGGTCCTGTGGGGCGCGGTGATCAATGCCATTTCGGCCTATCTGGCTTTTTCTCGCCTGAAAACCATGAAAACGCCCACTGATCTCGTCAATGTCCGGGTCACGATCGTCCTGCCAGTGACAGGAAACGCCGTCGATATGACCGAGATCGTGCGGCGGCTGGAACGGCAGACCCTGCGTCCGGCACATCTGATCGTCGCGGTGGAATCCGAAGCAGACCCGGCATTCGCGATTGCCAAGGAGGCCTTGGCAAAAACCGGCATAGCCCACGATATTGTCGTGGCAGGGTTGGCGGAGCGCCAGGCGCAGAAATGCCTCAACCTCCAGGCTGCCATCAGGCAGGGGCATGGAGACGACGGTTACCTGGTGTTCATGGACGCGGACATCCGGCCATCGATCCACTGGCTGTTGCAACTGATTCTCCCCTTGTCGGGCGGAAATTTCGATCTCGTGAACGGTCGCCGCTGGCTTATGCCGAGTAAATCGACGTTCGGTTCGCATGTTGTTGCGATGATCGATCGCTCGATCATGCTCCTGCCCCGGATGGATTTCGTGTCCACATGCACGATCTGGGGAGGCAGTATCGCGTTGTCCTTCGAAAATGCACGGGCTCTCGATCTTCACGGATGTCTCGACAATACGATCTCGGACGATCTGGCCATCGCAAGGCAGGCGAAGCTCAAACAGATGCGCATCGTTGCGCCCGGATCTCTTCTGGTTGCGTCGCCGATTGATCTCACCATCGCACAGGCCTGGCGATTTGCGAGACGGCAATATCAGATCTGCCGTCTGCATCGGCCCATGCTGTGGTACATTGCAATGTCGATCGTCATAGGCCGGCTTGCAGCCTGGGCAGCAGCCTTCCATCTTCTTGCTCTTGGCTATGGTCCTCTACCCATCCTGGCATTGGCCGGGACCGGGCTTTTGAAGCAAGTACTCGTTGCGCGAGTTGCCGGTCGATGCAACATGGCGGATGCGACATCGGGTTATGTCCTCCAGCTTATGCTCGGCCTGCTCCAACCGGTAGCCGATATGTTCCATTTGTCTGTTCTGCTCTCGGTATCGCGGGTAAAGCGATTGCGTTGGGGCCACGTAACCTACCGGATGAATGGCCCGGACGAAGTTTTCGTTGTCGGGAGAGCGTCATACTAGATCTGGTCCAAATTTTCCTGCGCGCATTCAGCCGCGTTCCCATTGCCTTCAGGCTGGTTTCCATGCTCCTTGGGGATGCCTTGAAGAAGCTGGGGTGGAAACCCTTTGCAAGGTTCAACCTGCTTTACCAGCTTCCATTCAACACTCTGGCTCTGACCAACGATCCTGTCTTCGTCGAACGCATCATGGTCGATCGCTCGGGGACATTCCCCAAGAACATGACCGTACATCTGATTTTAAAGCCCTTGATCGGCGAGGGACTGTTCGGTCTGCCGGGCGGTGACCCGGTGAAGGAACGAAGACGGCTGTTCATCCGCTCCTTGGCGCAAATAGACCGAGGCCAGGTGGAAACGGTCACCCGCGACATCACCATGGAATATATCGGGAAATGGCTGAAAACATCGCGCAGGTTGAAATGCGGCGAGGAATTCTCACGGCTTGCCGTGGATATCGTCTCGGAATGCACGATGGGCCGCCGCTTTACCGAAGCTCAATCCAAGCGTTTCACGCAGCTCTTCACGCTTTACCATCACAAGGCAAACCCTGCAGCCTTCCTCTTCGCCGCTGGGGACACGGCAACACAGGACCGGCTTGTGGCCGAAATGGGACTTGCGAAGATTGGCAAGGAGATGCGCGACCTGATCCGCACATGTTTCATCGATGATCTCTTCGATACGCCTCAAGACCAGCTGGCGTGTTTTCCGCGCCTTCTCGCAGAAGCGGGCTGGCTGAAGCGGGAAAAGGTGGAGGCTGTCATCGACGAGGTCGCCGTCATGCTGTTGGCCGGGCATGAAACCAGCGCCTCGACGCTTGCCTGGCTTTCTTACGAGCTCGCACGTCAACCGAACATACAGGAAAGTGCCGCACGGGCGATGGCCGGCGCCGGACATGCGGGCGCCCCGTTCGGAGACAATCAAGCCGGGGACATTCTCCACGCACTGACGAACGAGGCACTGCGCCTTTATCCCCCGATCGCTATCTTCATGCGGCAAAATAACGAACCGATGGAAATCGCGTCGCGTACGGTCGCGCCGGACAGCTTTCTCATCGTCTCTCCACGAACGCTGCACAGGCATAAGCAATTCTGGCCTGAACCGGATGCTTTTGCGCCGCGACGCTGGTTGGACCAGACGGATGCACCTGCCAAGACAAGCTTCATGCCCTATGGCATCGGTCCACGTGCATGCCCGGGATCTCGCTTTGCGACCACCGAGTTGACGGAAATTACCCGTCTGATGCTCCTTCACACGAAGCTCGGTCTCACCTTTTCAAGAAAGCCGCAGCCCCTCGGCAAACTTACCTCGAGACCTCATCCGGAGATAATCCTGAGCATCGAGCCGCGATGAAATCCTGTATGCCCCGCTCCTTCAGAGATAGGGTTTGCGCGCGACGACAAATGCATCCACCGGTCTTGCTCCATCCGGTATGCGTTTGAAACGCGTCGCGACTTTCGCCAGCTTGTAACCGAAATAAAGGCTCGCATACCAGGACCAGCGATGCGCCACGTATCGCTCGTGCGGCGCTTTGTCCGTGCGGCTGAAAAGGAAGTTGCGCAGCCAGAGAATAACCCCCTGATGCGGCGAAACCGCCAAGGTGCGCGCCTCGACGACGTCGAGGCCGGCCTCCTTGACAAGCGCACTGAACGCGGACGGATTCCACCAGGTGACGTGGTGGGGTGGAAGATTGATCGGAAGATTGGGGATTTCCGTCAGCGGCGATGGGTGCAGAGGCGCCGCGAGAATAAGCAGTCCGCCCGGCTTCAGAAGCTTCGCCATCTGGCGCGCATGGGTCAGAGGATCCGAAACATGCTCGATGACATGGAAGGCTGTTGCGACATCATACTGCCCCGCATGGGTTTCGCTGTGGTGCTCCAACGTCTCCCGGATAACCACGTCATCGACATCGTCGGAGGCATAGGGGTCGAGGCCGACAAAACGCGCATGAGAGAGATGATGCCGAAACAAGCCCGGGCCGCAGCCGACATCCAGAACGACGGCATCCTTGGGTATAAATCCGGCTGCCGTCGCGAAATCCACACGCTTGTCGAAGTCGACATTGAGTCCGTCATGCACATGCCACTTGGCGTAGTAATCATGATAGAACTTGGCGTCACCGGTTATCCTCGGTTCGAAGAAAACGAGACCCGATTCCGATTCATACAGGGTGAAACGGGAGACACCGGCCAGCAAATCGGAGATATCGACACCCTGACCGTAGCGCCAGATGTCGCGGATCACCCTGGCAGATACACCATGTATGGCTCGTTTCGCAGGCTTTCCGGTAATCGGGCATGGCGGCAACGCTTTACTGCTGGTCAAATTATGTCCCATCGTGGTGAACGACCGTCGAATTCCCTCGACATTGTCACGTCCACTCTATGTCGAGAACCCGCAAGTCTTCAAGGTCAATCGGACAATCCGCAGCAGTTACAATGCCTTTCCGCTGTGCATCCGGGCAGGCTCGAAGGCGCAGGCGAGCGGGCCGTAGTCCAAGGATGAAAGGTGCTTCATGACGCGCGGTCAATACCAGCCCGGCTTGTAATCCGTCCCGAGCATCCGGTCGTAGACATCGGTGCGGCGGTCGCGCAGCACCTGGTTGAAATCGTTCCAATTGCGTTTGCGACGCGCGTCGGCAAGGTTGATCTCGGCGACCAGAACCTCCTGCCCGTCGCTGCTTGCCGGCCCGGCAACGGGCCAGCCCGTATGCGCGACGATCAGGCTCTGGCCGATGAAGGGTTGGCTGCGTTCGACGCCGATCCGGTCGGCTGCGATGATGAACAGCGAATTGCTGTGCGCCGCTGCCATCACCAGGATATTGGCCATGGCCTCGCGATTGGGGTCCTGCCCGGGAATAGGCACCCAGTTGGTCGGGACGCACATCAGTTCGGCCCCCTGAAGCGCAGCGAGCCGGAAGCTTTCCGGGAACCAGCAATCGTAGCAGATCTGGCAACTGATTCGCCCATAGGGCGTATCGAAGACCGGAAATCCGAGATCACCAGGCGTGAAATACAACGCCTCCTCGCCCCAGAGGTGAACCTTCCGGTAACGGCCAATATAGCCCGACGGCCCGACGATGATGGCGGAATTGTAGAAAACCTCGCCGCTGCGTTCGGTGATTCCGGCAACGATGATCATATCGAGCCGGGCAGCGGCCTCGATCCAGCTTTGCGTGGACGGGCCTGCCGGAATTTCTTCCGCCAGAGCACGGATTTCCGTTCGGCTTTCGAAGACATAACCGGTGTTGCAAAGCTCCGGCAGGACAGCAAGCTTTGCTCCCTTGCCGGCAGCCTCTTCCAGAAGAGCGATCGAGCGGGCGACATTGCCGGCCGTTTCGCCGAAAATCGGTTCCATCTGGATGCTGGCGACCGTCAAACCCGCTTCTGTCACCCGCTTTGCCATACATCACCCGCCGATTTGAGAGTTTGAACCGTTTTGATCAATCACGCCCGATAGCCCACAGGATCTGCTGCTCGAACAGGGACTTGTACCCCGTCCAGGCAATGAATTCCGGCGGCAGCCAGTGCGGTCCGACATCCGAGGTCCAGACGACCGTGCGGCCTTTCCCATAGGTGCCCGAAACGAGCAACGGCATCGAGCCATATTCGGTCGATACGGTCGCGAGAACCTCGGCGCCTTCCTTGACAACGACCTCGTTGAAGCCGAGCAGCATCGGCCATTCCCTGCCGAGGCCGGCAAGGATGGGATGATCGCTGGAGCCGGTGACCACGGGGAGAAAGCTTTCCGGCACCTCTACACGGTCATCGACCGGCAGGCAGGTGACAGGCAAGACATCCTCCACTGCCGTCTTGTGATAGCGCGCGCCACCATTGATCCCCTGAAAACTATAATATCCGCCATACATCAGAAGCGCGCCACCCTCGCGAACGTAATCGCGCAGCAGCCGAAGCCGGTTCGGGGTCGGACGGGACTTGATCCATGTATCGGGATGCAACAGCAGCGTATTGGCGCCAATGTCCGAAAGGACGATCGCGTCATAGTCCTGCATGGCCTCCAACGACTGGGGAAACTGCGCCTGCGCCTCGTGCGACGGCATGAAACGCACGTCGAGGGGGCCGTACTTCAGGGCAGCCAGGAGTTCATCGGCGCCTGTATGATAGGTCGCGGTGGCAAACTGGTCGAAGCCCTTGATGTGCGTCGCAGTCGACACCCAGGACTCGCCAGCCAGCAGAACTTTGTATTTGGACATCGGTCATCCCTGATTTCACCGGCCTTGCAACGAAGGATCCTGCCTCCGCCGAAAGCTTCCAACTTCAGAAGAACAAGTCTATTGACTATTTGTCAAGAGACTTGAAAATAATTCACACACTCAGAAGGTTGGCGGAGTGTTGACCCAGAAGATGCTCGCCCTGCCCTTGCCGGTATTGCGATAATGATGCGGTAATTCGGATTTGAAAACAAAAGCATCGCCGGGTTTCAGATTGAAAGACTGCTCGGCAACGATCAACTCGATCTCGCCGTTCAGCACATATCCGACTTCTTCGCCGGCATGCTCAATAGGACCGGAGCTTTCACCCTCTTCTTCGATGTGATGAATATTGCACTGAAGCAGATGGCCTGGCGAATACGGTATGACCCGCTCCAGCGAGATGCCCTCGCCCTGGCGCAGCGGATCGAGCGTGATCAGCGGCCGTGTGCCGCTACGGAAAACGATGCCTTCTTCCCCGTCCGATTCTTCGAACATCCAGCCGATATTGGTGCCGAGCACTTTCACAAGCCTGTGCAGCATGGGCAAGGACGGCGTCGCCTTGCCGTTTTCGATTTTGGAGAGCAGGCTTTCGGAGCAGTTCGCCTCATCCGAAAGCGCTTTCAGCGTCAGCCCACGCGTCTGCCGGGCAAGTTTGAGCCGCGTGCCCAAGCGGATCGCGTTCGGCGGCAAAGCTGTCTCCGGATTATGCTTCTGTTCGGTGTTTTTCATCGTATCCCTAAAAATCGCGGCAACCTTCAGACATCGGTCGCGTCGGCGTTTCCCATATTCACGAAAATCTGCCGGAATGCAATTCAATGGCATTGACATAAATTCAAGTCTCTTGAATACTGCACAGATTGATTGAACAGTCCGGATGGTTTTGATGCGAACCCCCATGAAAGAACGGATGCCTTGATGATGCTCCCAATCCACTTTCAGCCTGACAGCAGATGAAGCCCGTGGTTTCGATCAACGGTCAGCGCCTGATGCAGAGACTGGATGAATTCGCAGCAATTGGTGGCGGAGACGATCTTGGCGTGAACCGTCAGGCACTGACAAAACTTGATCGCCAATCCAGATCAATTCTTGCACGGATTGCGCTTCGACGCGACTTCGAGGTGTTTCAGGACGAGATCGCCAATCTTTTCGTGCGCCGCCGGGGGAAGAACAACACACGTGCACCGTTCATGATCGGCAGCCATCTCGACACGCAGCCAACCGGTGGACGTTTCGATGGCGCGCTCGGAACGCTGGCAGCTCTCGAAGTGCTCGAAACCCTGGAAGATGCGGGGGTCGAGACGGAATGCCCCCTTGAGATGGTTGCTTGGACCAATGAGGAAGGAAGCCGTTTTTCGCCGGGCAGCATGGGGTCGCAGGCATTCGTCAAGGGCGTCATTCCCCCTGAAATACTCGCGGCGCAGGATGGGGAAGGCGAACCAATGGCGCGGGCGCTGGCAGACACCCTGACGGCTCTTCCCGAGGCACAGCGGCGCCCGCTGGGCGGTCCCCTCCAGGGCTATCTCGAGCTGCATATAGAGCAAGGCCCCATTCTCGAGAACGAGGGCATTCCGATCGGCGTCGTCACAGCCGTGCAGGGAACGCGCTGGTTGCAGGTAAAGGTGACGGGTGAAGCCGGCCATGCCGGAACGACGCTGGCGGGGTCGAGGCGCGACCCGATGCGTGCAGCCACGACCGGTCTGGCGGAACTCTATGCCGCAATCATGCCGGCTGACGAGGAGGCCCGCCTGACCGTCGGGCGATTTTCCCTCGAACCGGGCAGCATCAATGCGGTACCGGCGGTGGCGCTCTTCAGCATCGACATCCGCCACCCCGACCCTGACCGGCTTGACCGGATAGAGGCAACAATCGGGGCAACATTGCGGCAAGCGGCGGAGGCGAACGGATGTACCGTCGACATCGCATGCATACTGGACATGCCGTCAACGATGTTTGCCGAGTCCCTTCTCACCTGCATCGAGCAGGCTGCGGCTGAAAACGGTGTGAAGCATCGAAGAATCGTCTCGCGGGCCTTTCACGATGCGCTGTTTATCAGCCGAATTGCACCTGCGGCCATGATCTTCGTGCCGTGCCGCAACGGTGTCAGCCACAACGCAGCGGAATTTGTCGAGCCGGAATTCTGCATTCTCGGCGCTGACATGCTTCTTCATGCAACGCTTCGGGCTGTCGCGGAACTGGAAGACAGGCCGGAAATCGTGACTACCGCAACCGCGGAAATGGCGGTTTCGAACGCGTAGGACTTCAGCGTCACACAACAAAAAGGAACGGGAACATGATGATGAAAATGACCAGACGCGGCCTGGGGGCCGCCGCGCTCGCGCTCGCCGCCTTGGTGTCCGCACCCGCCCCGAGCGTCGCAAAGGACCTCGCCAAGCTGACCTTCATTCAGGAATGGCCGGTTCCGGACGGCTTCTGGATCCCGTGGATTCTCGGCAGCAAGAAGGGTTTCTATGCCGAGGAGGGCATTGAGATCGAGATCGTCACCCCGCCGACCGTCGCCGATACCATGAAATTTCTCGGCACGGGACGCGCGCAAGTCGCCTTTACCACCTCGATGGACATCATTTTCGCGAGAGAACAGCAGGCGCCGGTCGTCGCCATCGCCCGGTATGGTCGCGGCAACAACTGGGGTATTCTGAGCCCAGAGGGCAAGCCGCTGAAAATCGCCGATCTGAAAGGCAAGACGATCGGGATCTATAACGACGCCTGGACAAAGGCGCAGCTGTCCATGATGCTAGCCGACGGTGGCATGACGCTTGACGATGTCCAGACGGTGGCTGCCGCCGACGATACGGTCCCATTGTTGCTGCAGAGCAAGGTGGATGCCATCACCGGCATTACCAATGCCGAAGGCACCGGCATGATGACCGCTGGAAACCAGAAGGCGGAGTTCCTTGCCGCGACGGCGCATGGCGTTCCCAACACACCGATCTTCATGCTGGCAGCCAACGAGACCTGGTTGAAGGAAAACCCGGACGTCGCCAAAGCCTTTCTGCGGGCGACCCGCAAAGGCATTGATTACGCGGTTGCCAATCCCGACGAGGCGATTGCAGCCTTCGCGGAACTCTATTCCAAGGCCTATGACGGTAAATTCATCGACCAACAGTGGAAAGATACCATTCCGCTGTTCGGTTCGATCGGGCCGGACCTGATGGTCAACGATGAAGCCGACTGGACAGCCTTGCTCACGGCCCTCAAAAAGTTTGAGGTAGTCAAGGACTTGCAGGCACCTTCAGCTTACTACACCAACGACTACCTGGCAAAGTAAGGACATGCCGATGATCGGGACGAGCCCCTTGCGCCGCATTGTTCCGGCCTGGACCTATCGGCCCGGACCGGATGTTTCGGACACGCCTCCGGCCGGTCTCGTTGCTGCTCAAAGGATCGCGAAGGGCGCGGCGGCGGCGGGGCTTGCCGTCGCAGCGCAGGGTGTCAGCGAACAGGAGGTCGAGCTTGCCGTCAGCGCCTATCTGATAGAGAACGGCATCGATCATGTCTGGACGATCACCAATGTCGGGCTGGGGGAAAACACGCTCGTCTGTTTTCCCACAAACCCGCCAACGGCGTTGCGCGCCGTCGAAAGGGATGTTCTCATGGTTGATGTCCACCCCATCACCGCGGATGGCTCCTGGGGCGATTGCACGCGCTGCGCTGTGATTGGCGACTACCCGGAAGCCGCCAGCGCGCTGCGGGATCTCGAAAGGATCCACTATGAGACGCTGGAAAAATGCCGCCCAGGCATGCCCGCCAACGAACTCTTCGGCATCAGTCACGAGCGGCTGACAGCGGAAGGGTACATTCTTCTCGATCAGCTCGGCAATATCGGCCATTCGCTGACGGCAGGCGCCGCCTATCTGCATCAGTTCATCGATGCGGGCAATGATACCCCGATGTGGGGGGCCTGGGCAATCGAGCCCTTTGCCGCCCGTGACGGGATCGCGGTCAAGGTCGAGGACCTTGTCTGGTTCGGCCGCAACCACTGCATCACAATGTGACAGAAGCCGGAACGCAGAGCTCAATGGAAAACCGACCAAAACTCGTTCTGCAAAACATATTGCAGAATTTCGGCGACGTCATGGCCCTGTCGCCGACCAGTCTCGAGCTCAAGCCGGGCGAGTTCGTGTCCGTCGTCGGTCCTTCGGGCTGTGGCAAGAGCACCATGTTCAACATCATCGCCGGTGTTCTGCGCCCGACCGGCGGTCGCGTGCTGATCGACGGTCAGGACGTGACCGGTCGTTCGGGCCAAGTCGGCTACATGCTGCAGAAGGATCTGCTGCTGCCATGGCGCACCGTTCTCGACAACATCGTCCTTGGCGCAGTCCTGAAGGGGGGCGCCAGCCGCGCGCAGCGCGAAGAGGGCGTGGCGCTCGCCACCCGCTATGGGTTGGGTGAGTTCATCAACCACTATCCCGCCGCCCTGTCCGGCGGCATGCGGCAGCGCGTCGCCCTGATGCGCACGCTTGCCATGCACCGCGACGTGATGCTTCTCGACGAACCCTTTGGCGCACTCGATTCCCAGACCCGGTTGTCGATGCAGCAATGGCTGCTCAGCGTCTGGAAGCACGAGAAACGGACGATCATCTTTGTCACGCATGACATCGACGAAGCCATCTTCCTTGCAGACCGCGTCGTGGTCATGACCCCGAGACCAGGGCGGATCCATGAAATCATTCACGTTCCCATCGAGCGGCCGAGACCGGTTTCCAGCCTGATCCAGCCTGAATTCGTCGCACTCAAGCAGCGGATTCTTGCCACCATCTACCAGAACGCACCATCGGACACAGAGGAGGCCAGCATCCATGCCTGACAGGTCGGAAGACAGCGGATTGTTGCTGAGAATTGTCTACCCCGTCGTCGCGCTGATACTGGTCGTCGTACTGTGGGGTGCACTTGTCGAATATTATGACGTCCCGCGCTATGTCATGCCCTCGCCTCTGGAAGTAGCACAGCATATCGCCGGCGACTGGCGGGCATTGGTGAAAGGGTTCGGCGTCACCTTTCTCGAATTTCTGCTGGGCTTCACGATCGGCGCCAGCGCCGGTTTCGTCTTCGCGGTCATCATGGACATGTCGCGGCCCATCCGCGGCATTCTGTACCCGATCCTTATTCTCAGCCAGGCCATTCCGATCGTGGCGATTTCTGCCGCCCTGACGATCTGGCTGGGCTTCGGCCTGGCACCGAAGCTGGTGATCGTGGCGCTCGTCGTTTTCTTCCCCGTCGTGGTCAATGTGCTCGATGGTCTGGCTTCGGTGGACAAGGATGTGCTGAACCTGGTGCGATCCATGGGCGCATCCAAGTTCAGCATTTTCCGGAATGTGAAATTGCCGGCGACCTATTCTCCGCTGTTTTCCGCACTGAAGCTGTCGGCAACGTTCAGCGTCACCGGCGCCGTGATTGCAGAATGGACGGCGTCGACCAGCGGCGGTATCGGCGCCTATCTGCTGCAGGCAAATTCGCGCATGAACACGGCCGGCACATTCGCCGCAATCACCTTCCTTGCGGCGCTCGGGATCGTCAGCTTTCTTCTGGTATTTGTTGTTGAATACGCGCTGACGCCCTGGAAGTCGTCTTCCAAGGCGCGACGCTGGTCACCGTCCTACTGGCGAGGCTGAGGACGTCATCTCCATCTCTGCCGGGGCTGTTGCAAGCTTTCTCTCATCATCAAAATCCCTGCTGGGAGGTAATAAACCGTCCTTAAAAGGGAAAGATCATTTTTTCTCGTTCGCCAGCGCCTCTTTTCGCCGGCGGGAAGGCAGCAGCGCTTTGAGACGGCTCCATATCGGCGAGATGACGGTGCTCGTAACCGGAATCGCGATCAAGCCGGCGATGATGCCGACGACACCTGCTGCGGCGGCCTCGACGATCCATCTCAGAACGGAGCCCAAGGCAGGAAGGGCATGCGCCGCCATCTCGCCGGCATCATGGATCACGTGTGCAAGGCCGGCGATACCATAGCCTTCCAGGCCGTGAACAAGGATGCCGCCACCGACCCAGATCATTGCAGCCGTTCCCACGATGCCAAGTGCCTTCAGAAAATAGGGCATGCCGGTGACCAGTCCCCTACCGATCCAACGCAACATAGATCCGACCGGAGACGTCATCTGCAGACGCGCCAGCATCAGGCCCAGATCATCGGCCTTTACGATCAGCGCAACCCCGCCATAAACCATCACCGTTATGCCCAACCCGACTGCAGCAAGGATGAGTGCCTGCGTGACGATGCTGCCGGGCGCCAGCGCTCCGAGCGTGATCGCCATGATTTCAGCCGACAGGATGAAATCCGTCTTGATCGCGCCGGCCACCTTCTCGTCTTCGAGCGACTGTGCATCGAGGCTTGGCGGTTTAAGTCCGGATTCATGGGCGTGGGCTGCATGCGGCAGCACGAGCCCGTAGACTTTTTCCACACCCTCGTAACAAAGATAGAGCCCGCCGATCATCAGCAGCGGCGTGATCGCCTGCGGTACAAAAAGGCTCAGGATAAGCGCTGCGGGTAGCAAAATCAGCAGTTTGTTTTTCAAGGAGCCGAGCGCAATCTTGCCGATGATCGGCAATTCCCGTGCAGCCAAGAAGCCGGTGACGTAGCGGGGCGTGACCGCCGCATCGTCAATAACGACGCCGGCCGCCTTTGCGCCAGCCTTCGCAGCCTGGCCGGCAATATCGTCGAGCGAGGCCGCGGCCACCTTCGCCAGTGCGGCGATATCGTCGAGAAGGGCGATCAGGCCAACACTCATTGGAGCCTCCGTCGGTCAGACAGGTTACGCGGCGGAAAGACCCTGTCACCCAAGACCTTCAAGCGCGACATTGCATTCTCCGCCTGGAAGATGCCATGCACGCATTGCAACGGCAACCGCCTTTGTGCCTCGGGCATCGGGCTAAGCGCATCCTCTGCACCGATCCCTGGATCGGGATCTGTGCCCGCCGATGGAAGCCGGCAGCACTACCCGTTTCCGGCAAACGACGATAGCATTCAGTTCAGCAACCGGTTTTCCCGCAGGCGTGCCGCTGCCATATCCACGAAGGCGCGCACCTTGGCGGGCGCTTGCCGCCCCTCGGGGTGGAGAAGATGGATGGGTATCGGCGGCTCTTCGAAATCGCTCAGAACGATCTGCAACTCCCCCGCAAGCAGGGCCGGACCGATCTGATAGTGCAGAGCCCTGGTCAATCCCCAGCCTGTACGCGCCAGTGTTATCGCCGCCTCATTGGTATTGCACTGCAGGACCGGCTCGATCGTCACTCGGTGGTCGTCAGCGAACCGCCATTCCGGCGACGCCCAAGCGCTTGTCGAGGCCGCGATTCGATGATTTTTGAGGTCTGCCGGGGTCAGTGGAACGCCATGGCTTTCCAGATAGCCCGGAGATCCGCATATAACGTGCCGGACCGTCCCGACTTTGACAGCAGTGAAGCCTGAATCCGGCAGATGGCCGATGCGAACCGCGACATCCACGCCTTCTTCGACGATGTTGACCGGACGATCGATAAACAGCGTCCTTGCCTGCATGGCCGGATAGGTTTTCAGGAACTCGGTGACGACGGGCAGCACATACATCTGTCCGAAAAGCACCGACGCCGTGACGGACAGTCTCCCGCTCGGTTTGGCGTAGGAGCCACCGGCCGCGGCTTCCGCTTCTGCTATATCCGCCAATATACGGCGGCAATCCTCGAAATACCGTGTGCCCGCTTCCGTCAGCTTGACCGAGCGTGTCGTGCGAACAAACAGGCGGGCGCCGATGAGATCTTCAAGGGCCGCAACCGCGCGCGTGACGGCCGGCGCGCTCATATGCATATGGCGCGCGGCCTCCGCAAAGCTCCCCGTCTCCGCAACCCTTGCAAAGACCCGCATCGCCTGCCATCGATCCATTCCATTCCCCGAAATCACACGAGCCGAGCCGAGCGTGAATAGCCGTTTGTATCAATCCCGAAACGCATCTCGCAAGACTGTTTCGAGATTGACTGCAATGATACCAGACACTGCCGCGCAGGCTTATGCGGATTTCGGACTTGATGGGTCCGTGTATATGATGCGGCCAGTGTCTCGATCTGCACGCAGGCATCCGCGTCGATGCCGGCTTTGCGAGCGCACTCACGGTGTTCGTCGTCAGGCACGAGCGCCAAGGCAACCGCCTTGGATAGCTGGAAGTCGAAGCTTGAGCCGCTGCGCGCCATGTCGATCTCAGCTCCGGTCATCCCGAGCGCGCTTGCATCTTCTTCCTGCCGATGGTTGAAAGATCGCTCACCGCTTGAAGCCGTGAGCGCGAGTTCGATCGCCAGCCGTGCTCTCGCGTCGAGTTTGAATCCTGTCATGGCGATACGTCCCCAAAATGCATCCGGGTCAGAAACCGCACTCACTGAGCCCCGGATGATTGTCCGGCCGGCGTCCGAGCGGCCAGCGGAACTTGCGGTCCGCTTCGAAAATCGGCTGCTCGTTGATACTGGCGTGGCGCGCCCGCATCAGCCCGTCTGCGGCAAACTCCCAGTTTTCGTTGTCATAGGCGCGAAACCATTGACCGCTGTCGTCGTGATACTCGTAAGCATAACGAACGGCGATGCGGTTGCCCTGGAAGGCCCAAAGCTCTTTGATCAGACGGTAATCAAGCTCGCGGTTCCATTTGCGCCCCAGAAAGGCTTCGGCCTCGGCGCGGCCGTTCAGAAACTCGGCGCGGTTGCGCCAGCGCGTATTGACGGTATAGGCCAGCGCCACTCTGGCGGCATCACGGCTGTTCCAGCCATCTTCCGCAAGACGGACCTTGTCGATGGCGGTCTGTTCGTTGAACGGAGGAAGGGGCGGACGGGACATGGTTCAATTCCTTATGGTGGGAAGGCCTAGAGTTCGAGTTGAATACGGTTCTCATCATCAGTCTCCTGCTCGGCCGGCACCGCCGAGCACAGCAAGACCTCGTCCTCGGCGATCGCCGCCGTCGGCTCCTTGATATAGGTGACCGCGCCTTGGACGAGCTTTGTGCGGCATGTTCCGCAACTGCCTTCCCGGCAACTGAATTCCGGGTTCAAGCCCCGCGCTTCCGCGAGCTCCAGCAGCGTGCCGGAGCCAGGCGTCCAGCGCGCCTCCTTCAGCGAGGTCATGAAGGCGACCGCGACAGGCTTCGTGGATGGCGGCCGGCGGGCCGGCGCACCCACGCCGGCATCGGGCGTTCTTGTCAACGACGATGGGCCGAATGTTTCCGCGTGGATGCGGCTGTCACGGATGTTGTAGCCTCGCAATCCGTCATACAGCGACTGGGTAAACTGTGTCGGACCGCAGAGATAGAAGTCATAGTCGTTGAACGGCAGGTAGCGGGAAAGCAGCGCCATGTCGATGCGCCCTGCGGCTTCATAGTCGATACCCTGTCGGGCGTCGCCAACGTCGCTCAAAACCCGGATGAGCCTGATGGCGCCCTGCCCCGCGCTGACAAGCTCGGCAATTTCCCTGTCGAACGGCCGCTCATGTCTGGTTCGGGCAGCCTGAAAAAGCACGACCGGCCGGATGCGCTGCTTGCGAAGCCCCTCGTAGACCACATGGCGCAGCATGGCGAGCAAGGGTGTAATCCCCACCCCGCCGGCAAGCAGGACAGTTGGCCGGCTGAGACCCGCGTCGATGGTGAAGTCGCCGGCCGGCGCCCGCGCTTCGATCGTGTTGCCAACGCGAATATGATCATGAAGGTGCTGCGACACCGAGCCATCGCGCTTGACGCTGATGCGATAGATTCCATCCGAGGGAGCGGACGACAAAGTGTAGGTCCGGATGACAGGCTTGTCTGAGCCAGGCAAGGTCACGCGGATCGGCAGATGCTGCCCGGCAAGGTGCGGCAGCAAGCCGGCACCGTCGCCAGGCTGCAGGTGAAACGAGCGTATCGAGGGACTTTCCTCAACGATCTTTGTTACCTTCAGGATACGCCATTGTTTGGCAAGCCCCGCAGCGCGCAGCCGATCGGCGGCCTGAGCCCAGTCGCCGGTCATCAACGAATTGGCAGACCAGCCATCTTCCCGCAAAGTCCAGCGCAGTGCCAAGGCATTGCGTCGGCGAACGATCCGGCGAGCCTTGAACTTCCAGAGCCGTTCAGCGCCCTGAAAGGCTGCAATCTCCGGCGAATCCAGGATTACCTCGGCATCACCCGTCATCTGCAGCATGTCGCCATTTGCATAATCGACAAAGAGAAGCCCGGCCTTGCCATTCAAAAAGATATTGCCGAGCGTTGAAAAAAACAGGTTTCCATCAAAGTCCGGAATTGTCAGCGTCCCATCGTCGGCAACCCGAACAAAGCCTGCCTTGCCGCCGCGATGCGACACATCGACCTGGCGTCGATCTTCGCGATCGACATAGGACGCGACGAAAAATGTATCCGCCGCCGCAATCATCGAGCATGCAGCACCATCGAGTGCGGCCATTTCCTCAATGGCACCATCAAATGGCGCACCTGGATCGCGGACAAATTCGAAGTCGCGCAACTGAATATAGCGCGGACAATTGCCAAAACTCTGATCGACATCGACTCGCAATCCCCTTTCCGTTCTTGAGACGATACCGTTCATGCGATTGCGGCGGCGGGTATGCATCTCCATGCCGAGGAGACCGATGGGTTGCCCCCGCGAAATCCCCTCGCTCGCGGGATCGCTGGCATCGACGTTCACCGCAAGATCAAGCACGGTTGGGGACGGAGAGGACAGGAAGCCGGAGCGCCCCTCGAGAACCGTCGCCCAAGCATCGCCATGATCATCGACGCTGCCCAGCAGGATGAATGGCAGCTGTGCATAGAAATCGCGGTGTTGATCGGGCATGAAGTCACGGATCACACGCTGGCCAACGGAGGCCATGCGCTCGGCAACGCCGACCTTTTCCTGAAGATAGGTTTCACCCTCATGCCAGACCGGCAGCGCCGTCAATGTCTCGCTCATTTGGCGTCCCTCGAAAACACGTTGATCAGGCGGCAAGGCCTACCCGCGTCTGGACAAACGGCACGAAGCCCGGCAGCGCTTCGATCCGATGTAGAAAAGCGTTGACTGCAGGATAGGCGGAAAGATCGACATTTCCTTCCGGCGCCCGCGCCACATAGCTGTAGATGGCGACATCCGCGATCGTCGGCCGGTCGCCGACGAGCCAGTCGTGATCCGCAAGTTGGCATTCGAGCTTTTTGAGCAGACCATGCGCACGGCCGATGACCTCCTCAGCATTGAACTTGGCACCAAACACGGTAATCAGTCGCGCGGCGGCCGGACCATAGGCCACTTCACCGGCGGCGACCGACAGCCAGCGTTGGACAGCGGCCGAACCCTGGGCGTCTTCAGGAAGCCAGTCGGTGCGCGCCGCTTTCTTGGCGAGATAGACCAGGATGGCGTTCGAGTCGGAAACGACAACCCCGTCATCCTCCAGCACCGGCACCTGCCCGAGCGGGTTCAGTTTCAGAAATTCCGGCGTCTTGTGCGCGCCTGCCTTCAGGTCAATTTCAACCAGTTCGTGGGGCAAGCCGAGCAGTGAAATGAACAGGCAGGCCCGGTGCGAGTGACCTGACAAAGAATGGTGATAAAGCTTCATTGTGCGCTCCCGCGAAATCCCGGCCGGGTCCATTCCCGATCCGTGTCCCGAAGGTGCTACACTTCTTAGTTCGGGAGAATGTCCGACATGGACAGTTCATAATTCCAGATCACGCAACAATACCCGAAAGCCGATACTGCCACAGGTTCGACATTGCGCGACGCGCAGCAGCGGCGTGGTCCCGTTTCAAGGGTATCCGCAGGAAGAGGTTCTGAATTTTAAATGCCAGCGTCCAACCTGGCCCTTCCGGATCAGTTGCCTTCAACTGTTGCAGAAAGGGTCAGCGAACAGGTCCCGTTCGCAGGCCAAATGCGGTCCTGTCGCTGCTTTTGCGTGTTGACTGTTGATGAGCAGGTGATCGCGGTGTAAAAGTTCACCGCGGAGTCACATGACTGCGCGAATTTTATAGAGGAACCGACATGCCGACTGGTACAGTGAAATTTTTCAACGACGACAAGGGTTTTGGCTTCATTACGCCGGAAAACGGGGGAACGGATGTCTTCGTTCATGTGTCATCCTTGCAGCAAGGCGGCTCACTTAGAGAAGGCGACAAGGTCAGCTTCGAAATTGGCCAGGACCGCAAGACCGGCAAGTCGAAGGCCGAGAACGTCAGCGTTCTCTAAAGAAACACAGCGTGTCACCCTGCCTGCGAGGGCAGGTTGAACGCTTTTTCTATCGCCGGCCTCGTTTAGAATTCGGAGCTCTCCATTCAAACGATCGGTGTGCGGCGGTGTGCACCAACTCTTGGGATTGCCATGAACCTGTGCTTCGCACGCGTCTGGCCAAGTGCGCCAATCATCCGCAGGATCGGGATCTAGTCCCGCTCCGTTTCCAGCGGCATCAGCGTAAACAGTTCCTGCGCCAGCTTGACGCCGCGCAACGCATAACGGCCGATCGACACCACCTCGGCATCCCGCGGCGGCGGAGCGGCAGCGACGAACTGGGAAGACATTATGATGCTGCGGTCAACGAAACGGCACATGGAAGCAATGCGGCTGACCTCGTTGACCGCCGGGCCGATGACCGTGAAATCCAGCCGGTCGTTCGAACCGATATTGCCGTAAAACACATCGCCGATATGCAGTCCGAGATAAACTTCGGTTGTCGGCCGCTTTTCCCCCTTGCGCCGTTCGTTCAGCCCTTTCAGCTTTCCCCTGAGCAGATCCTGCGCATGCAGCGCCCGGCGGCAGGCGTCCTCGCGCTCTTCAGCCTTGAAAATCGCCAGAGTTCCATCGCCGATCAGTTTCAGCACATTGCCGCCCGCCTCGTGGATCGAGGTTATGACGGCCTCGGCATAGTCGTTGAGGAAGGGAATGATTTCGTCGGGAGGCAGATTGTCGGAAATGCGGGTGTAATTTTGCAGGTCGGAAAACCACAGGACCGCTGAAATTCGCTCGGCCTTACCCCGCGAAATTCGCCCTTCGAGAACCTGCCTTGCTGCATCTTCGCCGAGATAGACTTCGGCGATGGTTCTGGAGACGCGGGTCAGCGACCCCGACTTGATGGCCAGCGCCAGAACCGGCACCAGTTGGCGCAACGCCGCGATATCGTCGTCGCGGAAGCCGTCCGCATCCATCGTCGCCCAGTGGGAATAAAAACAGTCCATATCGCCGATGTGACTGTCCTTGACGAAGCGGTGGATCATCGCGACATAATCCTTGTGCCCCGCTTCCAGCATCGTATCGAGCTGGTAGAAATCGGCCGGATCGCCAAAGCCGATGCGACGGCGCACCTCGTTGCCGCTTGTCTCTCGCAGATGGAAAAACGCCGAGCGTTTCCAGGTTTCGGCTGCAGTTCCCTCGTCTGTCGGGCCATATTCCACCGCCGACTTGATCGGCTCCAGGCTATCCCATTGAAAGGCCCTGCCCTCGTAAACAGGGTGCAGCGTGTCGATCAGCGCCAGACCCCGGTCGAGCCGTAGGCCGGCTTGACGCGCGCGCTGGCAGAAACCGTTGACGATATCCATTTCGTCGACGCCTTTCAGCCCCTGCGTCGTCAGCCACGCCGAGAGATCAGCGATTTTTTGTGCATCCATGTGGGTCGTCCTCGTTGTCCCGGCACGCACTATCTAGTGTGTCGCGTGCAAATCCGGAACGGTTGGAGGGCCTTCGACAGCACAAATATTCAACGGGCCATCCAGCCGCCATCGACATTGAGGACAGCGCCATGGACATAGTCGGCGGCGCTCGAGCAGAGAAAGACGGCTGCGCCGGCAATATCCTCGGCGCGGCCCCATCGCCCGGCCGGGATCCTGTCGAGGATGGCCTTGTTGCGCGCCTCGTCCGCCCGCAGCGCTTCCGTATTGTTCGTTTCGATATAACCCGGCGCGATGGCATTGACGTTGATGCCCTGTGCCGCCCATTCGTTGGCGAGAAGCTTGGTAAGGCCCGCAACCCCGTGTTTCGAGGCCGTGTAGGATGGCACGCGGATGCCGCCCTGGAACGACAGGAGGGAAGCAATATTGACGATCTTGCCCGTTGCACCGCGCGCCATAAGATCGCGGGCAAAAGCCTGGCTGGTAAAAAACAGGGCCTTGAGGTTCACATCGATGACGGCATCCCAATCGGCTTCCGAGAAGTCGATCGAATCGGAACGGCGGATGATCCCGGCATTATTGACAAGAATGTCATATCCCCGGTTGGAAAAGATGTCCCTGGCGGCCATCGGATCGGCAAAATCGAGAGCCACGGCGCTTGCCTTGCCACCGGCGCTGGCAATCAGGGCCAAAGTCTCCTCGGGCGAACGGCGGGCGCCGCAGGCTACTTCGGCTCCCGCTGCCGCAAGCCCGACCGCGATCGCCTGGCCAAGACCCGTATTGGCGCCGGTGACCAGCGCCCTGCGCCCTTGAAGGGAAAAGGGATTTTTCACCTGAGGTCTCCGGGTTGGAGGAAGTCCATATCGGTATAGTCCACATTGTCGCCGGCCATGGCCCAGATGAAAGTGTAGCTGCCGATGCCGGCCCCGGAGTGAATGGACCAGGGCGGGGAGATCGCGCCCTCCTCATTGGCGATGAAGAGATGCCGGGTCTCCCGCGGTTCGCCCATCAGGTGCAGCACGCGCGCCTTCTCATCCATCCCGAAATAGAGATAAGCCTCCATGCGCCGGTCGTGAATATGGGACGGGATCGTGTTCCAGACCGAGCCGTCCTCCAGACTGGTATACCCCAGCACCAGCTGGCAGCTTTCCATCACGAGGGGATGGATGAACTGGTTGATGGTTCTTTTGTTTGACGTCTCGGAGGAACCGAGCTTGACTTCCTTGCTGTCGGCGATGGTGACGAGGCGATTTGGATAGGTCCGGTGTGCCGGGCAGGAGGTTATGTAGAAGCGACCGGCGCCGGCAAATGTCACCGCGCCCGCGCCCGCGCCCAGATAAAGAACGTCGCCACGATCAAGGCTCCATGTTTCGCCGGCCGCGCTGACAGCGCCGGTATCGCCGATGTTGACGATGCCCATCTCGCGACGGTCGAGAAAAGACGGCGTTTTCGTTTCCTCGACCCTGTCCAGCACCAGAGAACCGCCGTCCGGAACGGCGCCGCCCAAGACGAAACGGTCGTAGTGGGTATAGACCAGCCGGATTTCGCCGCTACCGAACATTCCGGCTGCCAGAAAATGCTCTCTCAGTTGGGCCGTATCCATCGTCTTGGCATGCGCAGGATGGACAGCATGCCTTGTCTCGACCGTGAGCATCAAAACCCCTCCTCGTGAGCCGATCGCCACTCATAATATGTATTTCCGTTTCTGTATTATAAGCTTGGCGAGGTCAATATCAGGCAGTGCGGACTGGACGGAGAACAGTCCCTCTGGAATGCGGGCTCAAGCCACCAGGACGCTTTGCGGCGGCTGCAATTTCGCTTAAGCCTGTGGCGTTGGCAGCGATCGGGGGACAAGGGAATGGACACAGGGCACGACACAAGCCAGTTGGAGATGGTCGTTCTTATGACGCCGGACATGGCGAATTTCAGCGGCAAGGTCCATGGCGGCGCCCTGCTCAATCTTCTCGACCGCGTCGCCTATTCCTGCGCCTCCCGCTATTCGCAGGAATATGCGGTCACGCTGTCCGTCGATCAGGTGGTCTTTCGCGAGCCTATTCACGTCGGGGAACTCGTGACCTTCAGGGCCTCGATCAACTATGCCGGCCGCACATCCATGGAAATCGGGATCCGCGTGGAGGCGGAGACCATCCGCACGGGCGAGCGGCGCCATACCAATTCTTGTTATTTCACGATGGTTGCGGTCGATGCGGAGGGACGGCCGACTGCGGTGCCGCCTTATGCGCCCGTCACCGAGATAAGGAAACGTCGGTTACGGGCTGCCGAAACACGCCGCAGCTTGCGGCGTGAGTTCGAGGAGCGGTTTCGCGCCGCGGGCTCGACCCACGACGCCTGAGCGACGGGAACGTTCGCGCCGAAATCAGTTTACAGCGGTCAATGTCATCGATGCGCCGCCTGCTGCGACATTCAGCCCAAGTTGGCCCGTGATGCTGACGGCCTGGAGATGGATCGAACCGGTGGTCCCGCCAACCAGCACGTTGGCGCCGATACCGGCCCCGAGCGTCGCTTCTGCGCTGGCGCCCTGATAGATGCCGCTCAGCGAGCCGCGATGATAGCCGGCGGTCGGTGCAAGCACGGCCCAGACCAGACGACTACGCGTTGTGAAGCCGAGATCGACACCAAGCTTGCGCACCGTGCCGACATAATGATCGGTAGATTTCCGGCCGACTGTCGATTTGAAATCGCAGGCAATCTCCCGGGCCGAGCCAAGCACGTAGCCAGCGCCGCCGGCAATATCGCAGGTGAGATATCCGATCGTGACGCCGTCGCGGTCATCCGGCTCTTCATAGGTTACGGCCGGCCCATTGGCGGAGAGGTCGGCAGCGCCTGCCAAGGTCGCACTGGCAGTCAACAGGGACGCTGCGGCGAGCGTTATAGCGAGGGTCTTTTTCATCATCTGTTCCTTTTTGTCGCCGACTGTGACGAACGGCAGTCTGGGTGCTGGCATGCCCGGTCCCGTGGTTCCGCGAGGCCGGGCGCGCTGTAAATTAACGGACCTTTCACACTTCGGCTGCCATTCGGACATTTCGAAGGCAGGGCGATTCGGGATAGGGCCAAGCTGGTGCGCTGCGTCCATCGCCAATCAGGACTCCGGAAACAAACGCCGTTGGGGAAATCTAGTTCCCGTTGACGAGGTTTAGGATCAGCTGGTGGATGTTGCCGCCATTGTTCAGCTCCAGCCGGTCGAAATCGCGACTCTGCTGCCTCTGAGCCTGCGACAGCGCGCCGAGTCTCTTCGTCATTTCCGTCTTGATCTTGCGGCAACCCGGATCCTCAGGGATCCTGAGGCCGACCGTCTGGCTCTCGATCTTGCGAACCATGTCCTTGATATGATCGC
The DNA here is from genome assembly GCF_029223885.1 of Pararhizobium gei. NCBI lineage: Bacteria > Pseudomonadati > Pseudomonadota > Alphaproteobacteria > Hyphomicrobiales > Rhizobiaceae > Pararhizobium > Pararhizobium gei. The sequence continues at coordinate 4,001,340 of NZ_CP119409.1, forward strand.
CATGGACCTGCTCATGCTTGCGCACGCCGTCTATGAAAATGTCCCAGTTCCGTTTTGTGGAAGCGGGTAATTTTTGCGATGGTTTCGGCAAGGTGTAGGTAATGACGAGTTTCGGCCGCGCGGAAACCAGAACGCAGGCGCCGTCCTGGACCTCGTATTTGCGGGTCCAGGTCAATTTGAAATTGGTCTGCGCGATGCTGCGGACATTCCCGCCGATCGTTGGGCCGCGCTCACCGATCGAGGCATAGAGTTCCGGGCCGGTTTTGCCCGCAATGGCGTAGGGCGCCGCCTTTTCCACCGCCTGCCAATCCGCGGCAGCCAGCCCCGGCAGCGCAGCAAGACACGTGGCGAGAAAACAGGTTCGTGCATCCATCGTCACAAGGCGCCTCATTTGATCGCGATTCTCCGCCCGCATGACTAAAGGACCGTGCTGCCGCATTCAATGCACCCATGCGCTTTGCGCCCGGTGCGGAGGACAGTTTCGCCCCATCATCGGGTGCTAGCCTGATTGACGCACTATATGCAGATCATGTGAACACTGCGCCGGAGGCTTGCCATGTCAAACACGAAAACCGCCGACACCCGTCCGGTTGTGGAAGTCGACGACGAGCAGCCGTTCTTCGAGCAACTGCGGATGATGCAAAAAGCGTTTTCCGCCTCGCCATCGCGCAAAATGATTTCCTGGCTCGCAGTCGGGATCGTTGCCGTCATCCTCGCCACCTCCTTCGGCCAGATCCTGCTCAACAGGTGGTACAAACCCTTCTATGACACGCTGGAGCGGCGTGACCTGTCAGCCTTTCTCGCACAGCTCGTTGTCTTTGCCGAAATCGCGGGCGTACTTCTTATCCTCAATGTGCTGCAAACCTGGCTTAACCAGTGGATCAGGATCAAGCTGCGCGAAGGACTGACCACGGACCTGATTACGGAATGGATGAAACCCGCCCGCGCCTTTCGGCTTGCCAATGCCGGCTCCATCGGCATAAACCCGGACCAGCGCATCCATGAGGATGCGCGTCACCTCGCCGATCTCACGGCCGGCCTTTCCATCGGGCTATTCCAATCCGGGATACTGCTTGCCAGCTTCGTCGGCGTTCTATGGTCGTTATCGGCGGGTTTTGTCTTCCATATCGCCGGCTATGCCTTCGATATTCCGGGCTATATGGTTTGGGCCGCATTTCTCTATGCAGGAATCGCCGCGGCTCTCAGCTGGTTCGTGGGCCGTCCGCTGGTCAATCTGAACGGCGAACACTATTCCCGCGAAGCCGGCCTGCGGTTTTCCCTGATGCGAGTCAATGAGCATATCGAAGCGGTTTCGCTGTCGGCCGGTGAGGCGAACGAGCAACGCCGCCTGCAGCGCGACCTTGCCTCGGTGCTTGAGATCAGCCGTGGCCTGATGATGGCGCTGACCCGGCTCACCTGGGTAACCTCCGGTTACGGTTGGATAACAGTTGTCGCACCAATCATCATCGCGGCTCCGGTTTACTTCGCCGGCAATCTCAGTTTCGGCGGATTGATGATGGCCGTAGGTGCCTTCAATCAGGTCAACACCTCTCTGCGCTGGTTCGTTGACAATATTGACAGCATCGCCGACTGGCGGGCGACGTTGCTGCGCGTTGCAGCCTTCCGTTCGGCAATGCTGATGACGGACACCCGCCACGAAAAGGACAAGCGCATAGAATTTTCAAAAACCGGAGGGCGCATGGTCATCGACAAGCTGTCGATTTCCGTGCCTTCAGGCAATATCCGGCTGGTCGAGCCGCATGTCGAGATCGTTCCGGGCGACCGCATTCTGGTGACCGCCGGTTCCGATATCGAAAAGGCACCGTTTTTCCGCTCGATAGCCGGATTGTGGCCTTGGGGACAAGGGCGCGTCACACTTCCGGACGACGAGATGACCTTCGTGCCGCGCACACCCTATTTTCCTCCCGGCACGCTGGCTGAGACGCTTGCCAGTCCCAGAAGCCCGGACAGCTTCACGAAAACCGCACTCGAAGGGGTTCTCGTGAAAGTGGGTCTCGGCAAGCTGACCGGCCATCTTGATGACGACATGCGCAGAAAGCTCAAGCTCAACGAGCACGAACTGCGACTTCTGGCGATCGCCCGGCTCGGATTGCACAAGCCCCGCTGGGTCATTCTTGATGAAACGCTGGATGCGTTGCAGCCCGATTCCTACCGCGCCATCCTGGCATTCCTGGATAAGGAACTGGCCGGTGCGGCTGTTCTCAATGTTGGCCGGCAGGAGCGCGACAACCGCTTTTTCAACCGCGTGCTCGAACTCACCAACGATCCGGCCGGAAAATCGCTGCGATTGTTGCGGCCAAAGAGCTTGAGAACGCCCGATCCGTATGTCGGTCGCTGAACCGACGAAACCGCCGGATTTTCGAAAAGCCGGCGGTTTCGGTTCATCGAAGGATTTCAGTCTTCCTTGAAGATCGGATCCTGGGTGAACTGCCCCCCCTGATAAAGGGCCAGCGGCTCGGATGGCCCGGGTCGCGGCATCGCGGCATCCAGTTCGGCACGGAACCGCTCGGCATTGTCCTGCGGGCGCCAGCCGAGATAGGCGGCATGGCTATTGTCCCACCAGCGGCTGTCATTGTCCGAAACCCCCCAGATAATGGGGCAGCCGAGCATCGGCGCGCGGAAAACGCAGGCAATCAGCGCATCGAAATCGTCGTAGGACATCCAGGTCGAGAGCATGCGGTGGTTTTTCGGCTTTTCCATGCAACTGCCGATCCGAACCAGCGCCGTCTCCTGACCGAACTTTTCGAAATACATGCGTGCCAGGGCTTCGCCGAAGCATTTCGAAACGCCATATAAACCGTCCGGGCGCATCGGCGCGGTCACGTCGATCTGCTCGTCCTGCCGGTAATAGCCGACCGTGTGATTGGAGCTGGCAAAGAGGATCCGCGGCTGACCATGGGCGCGGGCGGCTTCATAGAGATTGTGAAGGCCAAGAATATTGGCATTGATGATCTTGGAAAACTTGTCCTCGATCGAAATGCCCCCAAGGTGGAGAATGCCGTCGCATCCTTCGACAAGCCGGTGAACAGCGCTGGCGTCGCCAAGATCGCAAGCCACCAGTTCTTCATGGGGCGCTGCGGCTCCCAGATCGGCAATGTCGGACACCCGCACTTTCTCTGCATGCTTGACAAGCCGCGCCCGCATGGCGCTCCCCAACCCGCCCGCGGCGCCCGTGATCAGCAGTCGCTTCAAAATCGTCTCTCCTCACATGTTAAGCGTGCATTGCAGCCGATATCGACGGGAAACTGTTCTGGCTGCCGTTAATTCATCATACAGGTTGACAAACATCCGTCAATAAGTTGCATAATCCGCAGCCTCCGTTCAGCCGGCTTGACAGGAGATTGCGCCGGCGGTCTTGTCGCCAGGATGCATATTGCAAAGGAAGAGCTCCCAATGAGCACATTGGCAAAATCCGAGATCCCGACTGGCACGCTGACGATGCGGCTTGGCGAGACGCTGAGACGTGCCATAGCGGCCGGACAATTTCCACCCGGTACGAAATTGCCGAGCGAAGCACGATTGTCCGAAGCCCACGGCGTCAGCCGGACAGTCGTTCGGGAGGCGATTGCCGCTCTTCGCGCCGATGGGCTTGTCGAGGCAAAACAGGGCGCAGGGGTTTTTGTTCTTGAATCTACACCGCCTTCGGGGTCTTTTTTGTCATTGCAAGTTATTGATCCGGCACGCGTATCGTCGATGATCGAGCTGTTGGAACTCAGGACCGCCATTGAAGTGGAGGCGGCTGGTCTTGCGGCCTTGCGCCGCTCGCCGGCGCAGGAGGAAGTCATTATTGAGCGGCATTACGCAATACGGGCCTGTGTCGATGCCGGTATGCCCAGCGCGGAGGCTGATTTCTCGCTCCACGTGGCAATTGCAGACGCAACCAACAATCCTCGTTTTCGTGAATTCCTGGCGATGATCGGCAAAAACTCCATTCCCCGCGCAGCCTTGCGCGAGAATGATACCGAAACCGACCAGCGAGCCTATGTCGCGCTGCTTGACAGCGAACATAACCAGATTGTGGTCGCAATTTCGAATGGGGATGAAGAAGGGGCTCGGGACGCGATGCGCCGGCATCTGCGCGGAAGCCAGGCGCGATACAGGGCATTGCTACGGCAGCAGCGGAAACCTGTATGATGATTATTGACAGGTTATTGGCGTATATGTAGGACATGTTTGCCGGTGGAGGCAGACGGAGGAACTTCATATGACGCCGCAAGAGATCAAGTCCGCGCTGGGCGCGGGGCTGCTGTCCTTTCCTGTAACGCATTTCGATGCCGAGGGAAAATTCCGGCCTGATAGTTACCAAAAGCATGTCGAGTGGCTGTCCAGCTATGACGCGCCGGTGCTCTTTGCAGCAGGTGGAACCGGCGAATTCTTCTCGTTGACGCCGCAGGAAGTGCCGCTTGTCGTCAAGGCCGCCAAGGAGGCCTCCGGCAAGACGGCGATCGTTTCGGGCTGTGGCTACGGCACCGAGATCGCGGTCGATCTGGCGCGCTCAGTCGAGAAAGCCGGCGCCGACGGCATCCTTCTGCTTCCGCACTATCTCATCGACGCGCCTCAGGAAGGGCTTTACGCCCATGTGAAGCGCATCTGCCAATCTGTCGGTATCGGTGTGATGGTCTACAACCGCGACAACGCAATCCTCGGCGTTGAAGCCCTGAAGCGGCTGTGCGACGAATGCCCCAATCTGGTAGGCTTCAAGGACGGCACCGGCGATATCGGCCTCATCCGCCAGATTACCGCGACCATGGGCGACCGGCTGACCTATCTGGGCGGCATGCCCACAGCCGAACTCTTCGCGGAAGCCTATCTCGGCGCTGGCTTCACCACCTATTCGTCGGCGGTGTTCAATTTCGTGCCTGGCCTGGCCGTCGAGTTTTACAATGCTCTTCGGGGCGGCGACCGCGCGCGTTGCGAGACAATCCTGAAGGATTTCTTCTATCCGTTCATGGCAATCCGCGGCCGGCGCAAGGGGTATGCGGTCGCAGCCGTCAAGGCCGGCGTTCGCCTGCAGGGCTTCGATGCTGGAAAAGTGCGTCCGCCTCTGGACGATCTGTCCGCCGAGGAAGATGCCATGCTTGAAAAACTCATCGCGCCCTGGAAGCGCTAGGATGGGGAAGTGCTGAGATGAAGATCGCCGCCGTCCATACGCATCTGCTCGAGCATCGGCTCGCGGTGCCGTTCGAAAGCGCATCCATGCGCTTTGATCGCCGCCTGCATGTGCTGGTGGAGATCGTCTGCGATGACGGCACGATCGGCTGGGGCGAATGCCTGGGCCCCGCCCGGCCCAATGCCGCGGTGGTTGCGGCCTATACGCCCTGGCTGATCGGCGCAAACCCGCTGGAAACCGAAAAGATCTGGGCGCGGCTTTACAATGCCCTGCGCGACCAGGGTCAGCGCGGTCTTGCCTTGACGGCGCTGTCCGGCATCGACATCGCGCTGTGGGATATCAAGGGCAAGCATTTCGGTGTCCCCGTCTCCACCCTGCTCGGCGGGCGTTTTCGCGAGGAGATCCGGGCTTACGCGACGGGGAGCTTCAAGCGCGACGGTGTCGATCGCATCGAAGACAATGCGCAGGAGGCCGCCCGTTACCGCGCCGAAGGCTTCCATGCCAGCAAGATGAAAATCGGCTTTGGCATCAAGGAAGATCTGGCTGTCATCCGTGCCGTGCGCGAGGCGGTCGGGCCGGACATGCGGCTGATGATCGACGCCAATCATGGTTACGACGCCATGGAAGCCATCAAGCTTGGACGTCTGGCGGCAGACTACGATATCGACTGGTTCGAGGAACCGGTGGTGCCGGAACAACTCGCCGCCTATCGCGAGGTTCGTGCCAACCAGCCGATCCCGGTCGCGGGCGGCGAAACATGGCACAGCCGCTGGGGCATGCGCGAGCCGATCGAGACACGTGCCATCGACATCATTCAGCCCGACCTTGCCGGCGTCGGCGGCTTCACGGAGGCCAAACGCGTTGCCGACATGGCCGCGCTTCATGGCATCCGCGTTGTGCCGCATGTCTGGGGTACGGCCGTGCATATCGCCGCCGCCCTTCAGTTCATGGCGTCCATGGTGCCGAGCCCCGTGCGCGTCAACCCGATCGAACCGATCCTCGAATTCGACCGGACTGAGAACCCTTACCGTCAGGCTGTCGTCAAAACGCCGATCGAGCATGTGCAGGGGGTGGTCAAAATTCCGGATGGCCCGGGCCTCGGCATCGAGATCGATCGCGATGCACTTGCCGAGTTCCGGATGAAGGATATCTGACATGCTGATCCGCCCCCTCTCAGGCCACCCCTTGAAGACAAGCCTGCCACCCGGTGCGGTGGATGCGCAGATGCACATGTACTTGCCCGGTTTCCCGGCAAGACCGGGTGGCCCTGATCTGCCAGCCGGCACCCTACCCGATGCCGGACAATACAGGCAGTTCATGTCCTGGCTCGGCATCGACCGCGTCATCATTACCCAGGGCAACGCCCACCAGCGCGACAATGCGAACCTTCTTGCATGTCTAGCTGAGATGGGATCCGTCGCCCGGGGTGTTGCGGCCTTCGGCAGCGATATCACCGACAGGGAACTGGACGATTATGCCGAAGCCGGGATGGTCGGCGGGCGGATCATGGACCTGCCGGGAGGAGCCGTTGGCCTGAGCGAGCTCGAAGCCATCGATGACCGCGCCAGCGCCCGCGGCTGGATGGTCGCGGTACAGTTCGACGGAAGCCATATTCTGGACCATGAGCCGCGCCTGGCGAAACTGAAGTCGCGCTGGGTCTTCGATCACCATGGCAAATTCTTTTCCGGCGCAGCGCCGGACGGGCCGGAGATCGCTGCCGTCAAGCGGCTGGTCGACGGCGGAAAATGCTGGTTCAAGTTCGCCGGCGTCTACGAATCGTCAAAAAGCGGCGCACCGGATTATGAGGATGTCGCGGCCTTCTCGCGCGCCATTGCCGCGTATGCGCCGCAGCGCATCGTCTGGGGCAGCAACTGGCCGCACAATCTGGCGAAAACGACCGAGGATTACCCCGATGACGCCGCCCTGACCGACACCGTCCTTGGATGGCTGCCGGACGAACGGGCGCGCCATCTCGCGCTCATTGAAAACCCGGAAGAACTTTACCGCCTGCCGCCTTTCGAAAGCCGAGGCGGCTGACGGCCTGACTGCGTCCGGGACGAGGAGGTCCCGGCGTTCATTTCAACGGAGGAGAATGACAATGAAAATCGCAAAATCCCTTTGGCTTGCTCTCGGCATGACGCTTGCCGCGGGTGCGCTTCAGGCGCAGGAAATCACGCTTCGCTCTGCCGACATCCATCCGGACGGCTATCCCACGGTGGAAGCCGTCAAATATATGGGTGAGCTTGTATCCGAGCGGACCAACGGCCGCATCAAGATCGAAGTCATGAACAATGCCACGCTCGGCAGCGAGAAAGACACGATCGAACAGACACGCTTCGGCGTCATCGACATGAACCGCGTCAATGCCGCACCGTTCAACAATCTTGTGCCGGAAACAACAGTTCTCGGTTTGCCTTTCCTGTTCCGCTCGACCGAACACATGCACAAGACCGTGGATGGACCGATCGGCGATCAGGTTCTGGCGGCCTTCGAGCCGCATGGTCTTATTGGTCTCGCCTTCTACGATTCCGGCGCGCGGTCCTTCTACACGACCAAGAAGCGGATCGAGAAACTGGCCGACCTTAAAGGCATGAAAATCCGCGTTCAGCAGTCGGATCTGTGGATCGCGATGATGGAGGCCTTCGGTGCCAACCCGACGCCGATGCCGATGGGAGAGGTTTATTCTTCCCTTGAAACCGGTGTGGTCGATGGCGCTGAAAACAACTGGCCATCCTACGAATCCGCTCGTCACTTCGAGGTCGCCAAGAACTACACGCTGACAGAACATTCGCTCAACCCGGAGATTCTCGTCATCTCCAAGATTGCCTGGGACAAGCTGACGCCCGAGGACCAGACGGTTCTGCGGACGGCAGCCAAAGATTCAGTCGGCAAGATGCGCGAACTCTGGACCGCACGTGAAAAAGCATCGGAAGAAAAGGTTCGTGCAGCTGGCAACATCATCACCAAGGTCGATAAGGACGAATTTTCCGCCGCGATGAAGCCGGTTTACGACCGCTTCGTTACCGATCCGAAGATGAAGGCCCTGCTCGAACAGGTCCAGGCTGTTCAATAATTGGCGGAGTACGGTTCTGAAGGGGAGGGCCGTACTCCTTTTTCCAGCAGCATCCCGCCGGGGAATTTCGGGAGGATTTCGAGAATGCGGCATTTCATGCAGGCCATCCGGCCCGGCCTGACCTGGCTCAGCCGGGCAGCACTATATCTGTCCGGCATCGGGTTGATCGTGATGACGGCTATCGTGGGCTGGCAGGTTTTTGCACGTTATGTGCTGAACGATACGCCGAGCTGGGCAGAGCCTCTGGCGCTGCAGCTGATGTCCTGGTTCATTCTGTTCGGCGCCGCGGTCGGCGTTCGCGAAAGCGTGCATCTTGGGCTCGACTATGTTCGCCACTATGCTCCCGTCCCTGTCCAGCGCGCCATGGACCTTGTCAGCCTTGGCCTGATCATTCTCTTCGGGGCGGCCATGAGCTTCTACGCCACATTGCTGTCGATTGGCACATGGACCGCGACCATTCCGGTTCTGGGCTGGCCAGGCGGCGTCGATTTCTTCCCGATGATCGGTGGCGGCGTCCTGATTTCCATCTTTGCCGCTGAGCGCTTTCTCGATGTTCTGCTCGGCGAAGCCGTGGCAGCCGATGTCCTCGTGCAGGAGGTCGCATAATGACCTATACCATTCTCTTCGGCACATTTGCCGTTCTGATGATGATCGGCATGCCGATCGCCTTCTGCCTCGGCATCGCCTCCGTCGCGACGGTGCTCTACATGGGACTGCCACCCATCGTCGTCTTCCAGCAGCTCAATTCCGGCATGAACGTCTTTGCCATGATGGCGATCCCGTTCTTTATCTTCGCAGGCGACCTGATGGTGCGCGGGGGCATTGCCGCCCGGCTGATCCGCTTCGCGGCGGGGCTTGTCGGCCATATGCGCGGTGGTCTCGGCCAGGTCAATGTCGTGGCATCGACGCTGTTCGGCGGCATTTCCGGGTCTGCGGTTGCCGATGCCTCGGCCGTTGGCGGCCTGATGATCCCGCAGATGGCTGCCCGCGGCTACGACCGCAGCTATGCCGTCAACGTCACGGTAAACGCTGCGATCATCGCCCTGTTGATCCCGCCGTCGCACAACATGATCCTCTATTCGATCGCCGCCGGCGGCAATGTCTCTGTCGCGGATCTTTTCACGGCCGGCATCGTGCCAGGCATGCTGCTTGCTGCGGCCCTGATGGTCACCGCCTATGTCGTGGCACGCAGGCGCGGCTATCCGGCTGAGCCCTTTCCGGGCCTGCGCCGCCTCGGCTACTATTTTCTAGCTTCCGTTCCCGGCCTGCTTTTGATCGGCATCATCTTCGGCGGCGTGCGCTCCGGCGTGTTCACGGCAACGGAAAGCTCCTGCATCGCCGTGTTCTACGCCCTGATCGTCGCCCTTGCGGTCTACCGCGAACTGGACTGGCATGGCTTCGTCGAGGCCGTGATGCAGGCGGTGCGCACCACGGCCATGGTGCTGCTGGTCATCGGCACCGCCGCCTCCTTCGGCTGGCTGATGTCCTTCCTGCAGGTGCAGCAGGCCATGGTCGTCCTGATCAGTGCGATTTCCGACAATCCGATTGTTGTCTTGCTCTTGATCAACGTTGCGCTGCTGCTGCTTGGCACCTTCATGGACATGGCGCCGCTGGTCATCATTTCGACGCCGGTTCTGTTGCCCGTCGTCAAAGCCTTCGGGATCGATCCGGTGCATTTCGGCGTGGTGATGATCCTCAATGCCGGCATCGGTCTCAATACGCCGCCGGTGGGCACCGTGCTGTTTGTCGGTTGCGCGGTCGGGGGCATTACGATCCGAGAAGCGATGAAGACCATCTGGCCCTTCTTCGGCGCCAGCATCGCCGTGCTTCTGCTGGTCACCTATATCCCGGCCCTGTCTCTCTGGCTCCCGAGTCTTTTCAAGTAGCGACAAAGCCGATCCAAGCAATGGCCGCCATGTGCGGCCCTTGCTGCTTTACATGACAGGCAGGCCGTCTGCGCAAAACAGTCTAATCGACCACCGTCCGCTGTGCCTCCATTCTCGCACTTCGCCAGGTCGTCCAGATGAAGGCGAGAATGAAGATCGCTGTCATCAGCAGAACGATCGTCGGTGCCGGCGCACTGTCGATGAAGAAGGACAGATAGACGCCGCAGAAGGATGCGTAGACGGCCACCAGAACGGCAACCATAAGCATCCGTCCCATGGTGCGGGTGATGAGAAAGGCGATTGCGCCGGGTGCGATCAGCATGGCGATGGCAAGGATCAGTCCAACGGCCTTGAGGGCGCCGACAATGGTCAGCGACAGGATTGCCAGCAGCCCGTAATGCAGCCAGTTGACGGCAAGACCGACGGCTTTCGCCTGAGCGGGATCGAAGGCATGCAGCAGGAAATCGCGCCACTTTACGGCCAGAATGCCGGTGGCCAGCAGTGCGATCAGGCCTGTCTCGAGAATGTCTCCCCAGCCGATGCCGAGCATATCGCCGAAAAGGATGTGGTCGAGATGCACGTCGCTCTGGATCTTGGTGTAGAGCACCAGGCCAAAACCGAACATGCCCGAAAACACCACGCCCATGACCGTATCCTGCTTGATCCGGCTGTTTTCCTTGAGGTAACCGGTGAGAAGCGCGCAGGACATGCCGGCCGTAAAGGCTCCGATCGCCAGCGGCAGGCCGGCAATGTAGGAAATGACGATCCCCGGGAAAACCGCATGCGAAATGGCATCGCCCATCAGCGACCAGCCCTTGAGCACGAGGAAGCAGGACAGCAGCGCCGTCGGAATGGCAACGAGCACCGAGATCAGCAGCGCATTGCGCATGAACTCGAATTCGAAAACAGCGAGCATCATGTCGAGGGACATCATCGGCCTACCTCCAGGGCTTCCGCGGTCCGCCTGCGCGCGGCAAGCAGGCCGTGTTTCGGCGCAAACACGAAGGCTCCCAGGAAGATCAGCGTCTGCAACACGATGATGATGCCACCCGTCGCACCGTCAAGGAAAAAGCTGATATAGGCGCCGAAGAAGCTTGTGAGAGCGCCGATCGCAACGCTGATCAGGATCAGACGGGGAAATCGATCCGTCAGCAGATAGGCCGTGGCGCCCGGCGTCACCACCAGCGCGATCACCAGGAAGGCGCCGACGGTCTGGAGAGCCGCGACGGTGGAAGCGGAGAGAAGCGTGAAGAACAGCACTTTCAGGAATGTCGTGGGAATGCCGATCGACCGCGCATGGCTTTCGTCGAAGAAGGTCACCATCAGGTCTTTCCACTTTGCCGTCAGAATAAGCAGCGACACGACGCCGATAATGGCGAGTTGCAGCGTGTCCGCCGGGGTGATGGCGAGAATATTGCCGAGCACAATCGTCTGGATGTTCACCGAGGTCGGCGACAGCGACACCATGAACAGGCCGAGCCCGAAGAAGGAGGTGAAGATCAGACCGATGATCGTATCCTCCTTCAGGCGCGTGCGCTGGTTGAGGAACAGCATCGCCCCGGCTGCAAGCCCGCCGGAAAAGAAAGCGCCGAGCGAGAAGGGAAGCCCAAGCATATAGGCACCGGCAACGCCGGGTACGATGGAATGGGAAAGCGCGTCACCGATCAGCGACCAGCCCTTGAGCATCAGATAGGCCGACAGGAAGGCGCAGACGGCGCCAACCAACGCGCTGACCCACATGGCATTGACCATATAGCTGTAGGTGAAGGGTTCCAGAAGCGTCGTTGCGTTCATTGACGATCGGCCTCCGGATCCTTGTCCGGCCCGGCCTGCTGTTTTGCCATCTGGCCTTTCCCGCCATACATGACCAGCGGCCTTTCGTCGTCGCTGAACACGGACAATTGCCGGGGGTCTTCGTCGTCATGCAGGTGCTCGCCGCCAAGCACGAAATGGCGCAGGACACCGCCGAACGCCAGTTCCAGATTTTCGCGTGTGAAGGTGGTCGCGGTCGGCCCATAGGCGAGCACGGTATTCTTCAGAAGGATGGTGCGGTCGCAGAATTCCGGCACGCTGCCGAGATTGTGCGTCGAAACCAGCATGACCCGGCCCTCGTCGCGCAAACCGATCAGAAGCTGGATGATGGCGTCCTCGGTCTTGACATCGACACCGGTGAAGGGTTCGTCAAGCAGGATGACACGCCCGTCCTGCGCCAGCGCCCGCGCCAGAAACACCCGCTTCTTCTGCCCCCCGGACAGCTCGCCGATCTGGCGCTTGCGGAAATCGCTCATCCCGACGCGGGCAAGCGCCGAATCGACGGCGTCATGATCGGCTTTTTTGGCAATGCGCAGGAAATTCATATGACCGTAGCGGCCCATCATGACCACGTCTTCCACAAGGACGGGAAAGTTCCAGTCCACCTCCTCGGCCTGCGGCACATAGGCAACCAGATTTCGTCCGAGCGCCTCTTTCACGGAAAGGCCGAGAATCGTGATTTCCCCGCGCGCCACACGGGTAAATCCCATCAGTGCCTTGAAGAGGGTAGACTTGCCGCTGCCATTGACGCCGACCAGGGCGGCGATCGTGCCCGTGGGAATTTCAAAGGACGCATCGCGCAGGGCGCGGTGACCGTTGCGGTAGGTTACCGTCACGCCGCTTGCTCGAATGCCGCTGCCGCTTTTTTCCACTGGGCTGCTTGCCGGCTCGGCCTTGACCTGAAGGTTCATTGCGAAAGGCCTTTCACGATTGTTTCGGATGTCACGCGGAGAAGGTCGATATAGGTTGGAACCGGGCCATCGGTTTCGCTGAGGGAATCCACATACAGCACGCCGCCATATCTGGCGCCCGTCTCGCGTGCTACCTGCTCGGCGGGATCCGGCGAAATGGTGCTTTCGGAAAAAACGGCCGCGATCTTATGTTCGCGCACCGCATCGATGACCTTGCGCACCTGTTGCGGCGTTCCCTGCTGGTCGGCATTGATCGGCCAGAGATAAAGCTCCTTGAGACCGAAATCGCGCGTGAGATAGCTGAAGGCGCCTTCGCTCGAAACAAGCCAGCGCTTGTCTTCAGGAATGCGCTCCAGTTCGGCCCGGATCGGCGTGATCGCCGCTTCGATCTTCTGCTTGTAGGCCTGCGCATTCGCTTTGTAGATTTCGGCATTTGCCGGATCATATTTGACGAAGGCGTCCCGGATATTGTCGACATAGATCAGGCCCGAAGAGGGCGACATCCAGGCATGCGGATTGGGCTTGCCTGTGTATGGTCCCTCGGCAATGCCCATGGGTTCCACTCCCGCGGACACGACGACGCCCGGAACAGCGTCGAAATTCTGGAAAAACTTTTCAAACCAGAGTTCCAGACCCAGGCCGTTCCAGAGAATGAGCTTTGCATCATGCGCCTTCAGGATGTCACGGGGCGTCGGTTGGTAATTGTGGATTTCAGCGCCCGGCTTTGTAATGGATTCGACAGTTGCAGCATCACCCGCAACGTTTTTCGCCATGTCGGCGATCACCGTGAAGGTCGTCACCGCCTTGAACTTTTCCTGTGACATTGCAAGACCCGGGACAACCGCAAGGGCCGCCAGCATTGCCGCCGTCAAAAGGATTGCGCGTCTCATCTGCTCTGTCATCAGTGCTTCCTGAAGATTACCTACCCTAGACCTAGGGGAATGGTTTGCATAAGTCAATGCAAATGAGAAGCATTCGCAACTAGCTATTTTCAAAATCTTCGGTCTTGGCTAGTGTCGCACTATGAAGCAGAACAAGAACCGCATCGAAGAACTGGAAGGACACCTGCGGGACGGCGGCGTGCGCGTTACCCGGCAGCGCGCTGCCATCCTGAAGATTCTGGCAAGTGCTGAAGACCATCCGGATGCCAGCGAACTGCATCGCCGGGCAAAGGAACTTGACGCCACGGTATCACTTTCGACGGTTTACCGGACCCTCTCCGCGCTGGAGCAGCAGGGCGTAATCCACCGTCACGCCTTCGAAAGCGCAACGGCCCGTTTCGAAACCGCGGATGCGCCGCATCATGATCATCTGATCGATATCGAAACCGGCGCCGTGATCGAATTTCGTTCGGACAAAATCGAGCAGTTGCAGGCCGAAATCGCCGCCGAGCTCGGCTATGATCTCGTCCGGCACCGGCTGGAACTCTATTGCCGGAAGCGAAAGACCTGATCGCGGACAAGCAATCGCGGATGCCACGGATACACCATCACGAAGCGGCAAATCCGCATCCCGCAACAAGACGCTTCCGGATTTATGGGAATACAGCATGACGACACCGCCTTTGGTATTTAAAGGCCCCGTTATCGTGATGGGGGTGAGTGGTTGCGGCAAATCATCGGTGGGGAGCATGCTGGCAGACAGGCTCGGGCTGCCCTTCATCGAAGGCGACAGCCTGCACCCGGCGGCCAATATCGCGAAAATGTCTGCCGGCGTTCCACTGAACGATGAGGATCGCTGGCCATGGCTTGGCATCATTGGCAAAGCCCTCGCCCAGGCCGGCGAACCGGGTATAGTCATATCCTGCTCCGCCCTGAAACGAAGCTATCGGGACCTTTTGCGGCAGGCCGCGGGCGTTCCGCTGGCCTTTGTCTATCTCGAGGGCACACGCGACATCCTGTTGAGCCGAATGATCGAGCGGCCGGGACATTTCTTCAAGGCGACGCTTCTCGACAGCCAATTGGCGACACTGGAAAGCCCAACCGGGGAAAGACATGTGGTCACCGTCGATATTGCCGCCGCCCCGCAGATCATTGCGGAACGGGCGCTGGAAGGCCTGGCGGCCTTGAACGCACAGCTCTGACACCGCCCTCGTTCGATCTGGTCCAAAAAGCGGGTGACAAGACCGCCGCCGCGGGTCATCACTATGCCGCGCAAGATGGAGGAGAACATGGAGCGAGTCGGTTTAGGCATCATCGGATGCGGGAACATTTCTGACGCCTATCTGACGGCGGCGCCGAAATTTCCGGTGCTTCAGATCATCGGGGTGGCTGATATCAATGCGTCGGCCGCGCAGGCCAAGGCCGAGGCCTTCGGCGTAACCGCCATGACGATCGAGGCCCTGCTGGCCGATCCCCGGATTGCCATCATTCTCAACCTGACGACGCCGCAGCACCATGTTCCGGTGGGCCTGCAAGCAGTCAACCAGGGCAAGCACGTCTATTCGGAAAAACCACTGGCGACGACGCTTACAGATGCCGAGACACTTGTCGCCGCGGCCCGGCAGAACGGCGTGCGGGTCGGTTGCGCGCCCGATACTTTCCTCGGCGGTTCGCATCAGACGGCGAGACGGCTGATCGACGGCAACGCGATTGGCGCTGTCGTTGCCGGCTCAGCCTTCATGCAGGTCGCCGGGCACGAGATATGGCACCCCAACCCTGATTTCTATTACCAGCAGGGCGGCGGGCCAATGCTCGACATGGGGCCTTATTACCTGACCTGTCTCGTCAATATGCTCGGTGCCGTCAAATCGGTCACCGGACAGGCCAAGGCATCCTATCAAACGCGGACCATCGGCTCCGGCCCGCGCCAGGGAGAGACGATTGATGTGACGGTGCCGACCCATATTTCCGGCCTGCTCGACTTCGAAAACGGCGCGGCCGTCTCGATTACGACCAGTTTCGACGTCTGGAAGCATGATCACAACCACATCGAACTTTACGGCACCGCCGGCTCGATGATTGTCTCCGACCCGAACCAGTTTCAGGGCGACATCCGCACCAGCGAACGCAAGAACGACTGGAAAATCGCGGAACAACATCACCTTTATGGCGATGGCAACTACAGGATACTGGGGCTGGCGGATATGGCGCAAGCGATTCTGTCGGGCAGGTCGCATCGTGCAGGTCTCGACATGTCGCTCCACGTGCTGGAGATCATGGAGGCGATCATTCGCTCCGGTGAAACCGGACAGCGTTTGTCGTTGAAGCATGGCTGCCCTCGCCCGGCGCCGATGCGCCACGATCTGCCCTTCGGCATTCTCGATGAATAGGACGCAGAGCATGAGCAAGACAGCCTTGATCTTCTGGGGCGGATGGGACGGACATACGCCGGATCGCAGCGCCGCGGTTGTTGCCGAAATCCTGACCGGGCACGGGTTCGATGTGCGTGTCGAACACGGCACCTCGGTGCTGCAACAATCCGGGCTTGCCGGGTACGACCTGATTGTACCGATGGTGACGATGTCGGTGATCGAAAAGGCCGAACTGGAAAATCTGCTTGCCGCCGTGCGCGGTGGAACGGGCCTTGCAGGCTTTCACGGAACCATGGGCGACAGCTTCCGCAACGAGCCGGAATACCAGTTCATGACCGGCGGCCAGTGGGTTTCCCATCCCGGCAATATCATCGACTATACGATCGATATCGCAAAGCCCGACGACCCGATCGTCGCCGGCATCGACAGCTTCGCCTATCGCTCAGAGCAATATTACATGCATGTGGATCCGAGCAACGAAGTCCTGGCGACGACGACATTCGGCGGCGAGCATCTCGACTTCATCGATGGCGTCGTGATGCCCGTCGTCTGGAAGCGGCGCTACGGCAAGGGACGGGTTTTCTACAGTGCGCTCGGCCATGTCGCTGACGAATTCCAGGTGCCCCAGATGCGCCTGATGTTCGAACGCGGCGCGCTTTGGGCCAGCCGCTAGCGGATTTGACAGACAGGACCATCGGGAAGAGGCTCCGCCGTCCGGTCAGCTTCTCATTTCGCCGATCAGCCTCATACTCCGGCGCACTGCCGTCACCGCCGCACCGGCTGCAATGATGGACAGCGTGATCACCAATATTTCGTTGCGGCCATGCCAGAGCGGCTCTGCCACGGAAAGAAGCGCGCCGGCGGTGATCGCCGCCATGCGGTGCGGCTTTGCCATGGGGCCGCGAAAATCGCTTGGATGTCCCGTTGCCCGGCCAAGTTCGCGCACATAGGCCGTAAGAATGGCAAAGGCCGCAGCCGACCAGCCGAGGCCCGGCATGCCGATGCCATAGCCAGCGCCGGCAAAAATCAGGATGTCGGCGATGCGGTCGGGAAATTCGTTCCAGAAGGGACCGTCGGGCGCCCCCTTTCCGCCCTCTACGGCGACCATGCCATCAAAGAGATTGCACAACAGGCGCAATTGGCAGAAGAACGCCGCCACAACGAGGAAGATCGTCCGTGACCAAAAGCCGTCTTGCCCTGCAAGATAAAACGCTCCGCCGGCGGCGGCCGCTGCGACCATGCTCGCCTGGGAGATCTGGTTCGGCGTGACCGACCGCGCCGCCATCCATTTTGCCGCTCTTTGAGCCCATTTCGTATCGCGGCTGGCCAATGGCCGCCTGTCGCCCGTTGCCGTCATGGATTGTTCTTCCGCTTGATGTGGATGGAGTAGCTATAGAGCGCGGCATAGCTCGTCGAGACGGCCAGCGGCAGTGCGATCGTGTTCAACAGCTCCGGCGTGCCGCTCAAGGAATGCGCCGTGACAAGGGCTGCCGCCGAGCCTGTGCAGGCGATGAAGGGCGGCAGCACCAACGCGAAAAGCCCGGAAAACCGCTTCGACAAAATCTCGATGGTCGATTTGAGAAACAGGGTGAGGCAAGCCGAAAACAGGCCCTGCACCAACCCCGAGATAAGCGGCTGGGGCATGGGATGCGTCCGGTTTGCAAAGAGCGCCCAACCGCCCATGGCGAGGAATGCGACCGCGGCATGCACCGCGCCGTTGCCCGAGAGGCTGCGGACGAAGCTCATGACAGCGACCACCAGTACCGGGTGAGGTGGAAGAAGATCGGCGCCGAAAAGACCACGGAATCCAGCCTGTCGATCAGTCCGCCATGGCCCTCGATCAGATTGCCCCAATCCTTGACGCCACGATCGCGCTTGATCGCCGACATCACGAGGCCGCCGAAGAAGCCCATCAACGTGATGATGAGGGCAAGTAGTCCTGCCTGGAACGGTGTAAACGGCGTGATCCACCAGAGCAGAGCGCCGATCAGCGTGGCGCTGCAGATGCCGCCGACGAAGCCTTCGACGGTCTTTGACGGCGACAAGTTGGGTGCAATCTTGGTGCGGCCGAACAACTTGCCCCAGACATATTGCAGGACGTCGCTGAGTTGCACGACGATGACCAGGAAGGCGATCAGCAGGACGTTGCGCCCCTCGTAGCCGGGGATGTCGAGCGTCAGGAGAGCCGGGACGTGCGAGGCGCAAAAGACGCAGATCATCAGCGCCCACTGGACTTCGGCAATCCGGACGAGAAAGCGTTCCGTGTCGCCGCGCAGGACCGCGATGATCGGCATCAGCAAAAAGGCATAGACGGGGATGAAGATCGAGAAGATGCCGTATTCCCCTGCCCAGAGCAGGTAATACTGGATCGGAAGAACGATGAAGAAGGCCGAGGCAAGCGCCCAGTGGTCCGCCCGTTTCGTATCGATCAAGGTGATGAATTCCCGCAGGGCTGCAAACGAGCAGAAAGCGAACAGCATGAGGACGCCGGCCCGCCCGGCCAGGAAGGCGACGCCGATCAAAATCACCATCACCCACCAGGCCTTGATGCGGGCATTGAGGTTTTCGATCGCGGCGTTGCTTCCGTCCGGAGAGATGCGCCGCTGGAGAACGAAGCCGATGACCGAAGCGGTGATCAGAACGCCGAAAATCCCGGCGACAAGAGCCAGAAGGTCTGAATTCGCTGCGGTCATTTGCCTTTACCTGCCTGTTGCGGAGCCAGGGCCAAGAGTGCCGCCCTTGTTCTTTGAAGAAATGCGCCTTTTTCCTCACCAGCCTGGAGGTGGACACTACTGCCGAACGTAACGGTGCAGATCAGGGGGATCGGCACGATCGCGCCCTTGGGCATGACACGGTTGAGGTTGTTGATCCAGACTGGCACGAAATCGATATCCGGTCGCGCCATGGCGAGATGGAACAACCCGCTCTTGAAAGCAAGGAGTTGCTCGCCGGTCTGGTTGCGTGTGCCCTCCGGAAAGAGGATGAGAGATGATCCTGCATCGACCGCCCTTGCCATGAGGTCGATCGGGTCTTCAACCCTTTTGGCAGGATCGCGCTCTATCAACACGGCGTCGAACACATCCCGGCCGATGAAGCGGCTGAGCGAGGACTTGAGCCAATATTCGGCGGCGGCGACAGGCCGGGTTGTCTGGCGCATCCGCGGCGGCAGAACGGCCCAGACGAGAACGAAATCGCCGTGACTGGAATGATTGGCAAAATACACACATTGCCGGGAGGGAAGCCCGTTCTCCGGCCAGATCGCACGAACCGCCGTGATGGCCCGCGCAAACAGCACGATTGCCGCAGCGGCCGGCCTTGCGCTCAAAGCCCGTATTTGTTTGTTCATATGGGTTCGCAATTCATAAATTAACGAGGGCAGTGCAATCGGGCATACAGCTGGAATATTCCGCAGGTTAGGATAATTGCCGATGGCGAGTAAATACCGGGATGAGGACTTGGCTGTCCGTTCCGTATGGAACACCCCAAAAATGGTGCGTTCGCAAGACGGTGCCGCCCTTATGCGCCGCCCTTGTCCATGGTCACGACCGCAATCGGGATTGCTACCCGTCCTGGCCGGCGCGGCGGTCAAGCCACCGCATCACCGGCGTGACGGCAATGCCATGGACGACGATGGAAACCAGGACGGTCAGGAAAACGGATTGCCAGAGAATTTCCGTGCCGGGAAATTTCGCCTCTCCCGTTGCGAAGGCCAGATAGTAGAACGACCCGAGGCCGCGGATTCCGAAAATGCTGATGACCGCTTTTTCATGACGCGGCTGTGGGGCGCCGATCAGGCTGATCCAGCCGCTCAGCGGCCGCAGCACGAAGAGGATCAGCAGCGTCGCGACCGCCATGCGCCAGTTGAGCGCGTGCAGCAAAGCGCCATCGGCAATGACCGCGCCGAAACAGACCATCAACAGCATCATCAGAAGTCTTTCGACCTGTTCGGTGAAATCATGCAGGCTTTGGTGGTAGCTATTGCGCCATTCGGCAGCGCGCAATGTCAACGCCGCGACGAAAACGGCGACGAAACCATAACCATGGATCAGTTCGGTCACGCCGTAACAGAGCAAGGTTATGCCAATGGCAACGAAGCCATCGCCTGTCCGGGACAGTTGAGCCCTTTGCGGCAGATGGAATGTCAGATAACCCAGTATCCGACCCGTGATCCATCCAGCGGCCAGTCCCGCGAAAAGCCGCCATATCACATCCTCCACTATCCATCCGGCAAACCAGGCGGTGCCGTGCGTTCCCGCCAACGCAATCGCAATCGCCAGATAGACGAATGGGAAGCTGAGGCCGTCGTTCAGTCCAGCTTCCGACGTCAGGGAGAAGCGGACATCGTCTTCCTCGTCGGACATGGGCGGACCGACCTGAACGTCGCTGGCGAGTACCGGATCGGTGGGAGCAAGGGCCGCTCCGAGCAATATGGCCGAAGCAAGGGGAAGCTGCAGAACCCACAAGCCCACAAGCGTTATGCCCGCGATCGTCAGCGGCATGGCGATCCCCAGCAATCTCCAGGTCGTCATCCATCCTTTCCAGCTGAGCTTGCGATCGAGTTTCAGGCCGGCGCCCATCAGGGCGATGATGACGACCAGTTCGGTCAACCGCTCCGTAGCATCGCGATTTTCCAGCGGATTGGCGGCGGGCAGAGGTGAGAACGGAGACAAGGCCAGGATAATGCCGAAAAAAATGCACAGAATCGGCAAGGACAGGGGAAGTTTCCGCAGAACCATCGGCAACCATGCGGTCAACAATATGATCAGACCGAGGATCGTCAGTGAGATGATGTAATCGTCCACAGGCGCGCACTCCCGCGGTTGTTGCCTCCGTCGGAAATGAACTAGAAATGCAACGGGCGCCGCCAAGATGGCGGTACGGACTTTTCCGCAGTCCCCGGCATGCGGCATCGAATGGAACCGGCCGCCATGTCTGCCTAGTTCGCAAAGGGATTTTGCCCCTGATGACTTGATTGCTCCGGCGGATGACCTGCAAGCCGACGCGAATGTCGACGGTCAGTTCTTTTCGTGGAGAATGTCGTTGATGATCGCAACGCCGCGCTGGCCATCGCTGCTGCCGACCGAGGCGAGCGCTTCGAACACGCGGAGGGCATCGCCATAGCGCTTCATTTTGAGATAGGCGTAGCCCCGCAGTGACATCAGGTCTGTTCTTTCCGGTGTGATCTGCTTCAACTGGTCGAGAGCGAGCAGCGCCTCCCTGGGGCGGCCGGCATCGAAGGCGGCAATGGCCTTGTCGGAAAGGATTGCTTTTTGCAACTCCATGGCGCGGGCGCGGTTCTGCGGCGCCTTGACCGCTGCAACCGCCGCTTTGCTTGCAAGGCCTGCCCGCAGATAGGCAAGGCTCTGGCCATAGGCTGCGTCTTCACGCGCTTTGGAGGATGCGCTCAAAAGACCGACCTCGAAAGCGGCCGCTGCTTCGAGGGGCCGGTTGATTTCCATCAGACACCAGCCGCGCGTCAACGCCGCTTCCGGTGGAAGGATCTGGGGATCGATCGTCCTCCGGCAACCGGTCACCCGGACCGTGGCGGCCCTGCGCGGGCGCTGACGAACGACAACATCGTCGATTTGTGCTTCGTCTGAAGTCCCTGAAACGGCCACCAAGGGTGTGCGCGCCGGCTGCCTGTTCGGGCGGCGGCTATCGCTGGCAGCCACAGGCACCTGGCTGCGGGCTGCTATATCTTGCGGCTCCTGTTCCTCCTCGCCGAGTTTCGCAATCCGTTCCGATCTGCCGGCCCACAGCCGCTGCATCTGGGCCACGCCAACCAGGTCTTCAAGCTGCAGGTAGGTGATCGCCAGGCCATAGGCAGAGGGTTCGTCGTCCAGCTTCCATCCAAGCGCCGTCTTGAACCATTGAACCGCCGTCTTCGGCTGGTTCAACGCCCGCGCATACCAGCCGAACTGTTGGGCCGTCGCAGGATCGCGTGACTTGACCGTTTCCGTGGCTATTCGTCTTAGAACTTCGGGTTTTATGGCGAGCGGTGGATCGACGGCAAGCAAGTTTGCTGTTGCCGCGAGATAGACTGCTTTTGCTTCCGGCGAAGCGTCACGCCATCGGTAGATCACATCTTCCGCTTCGAGGGGCATTTTCCGTTCGATCAGGATGAGCGCGAGGCCCTGCGACGCGGTGGCGCTGTCTTCCTTGTCGCGGGCGCGGCGGAACCATTTTTCCGCCGCCACGCTGTCTCCGCGCGGCAAGTAATGCCAGCCAAGCAATAGCGCGTCGGATGGAAGGCCATTCTTTTCGGCCAATTGCTCGACTCGCGAAACATATTGCGGCGCAATCACGAGTTTTTCGTCGGCATTGCCCTCCGCTACGAAGCGGCGCGCCAGATCGTCGCGGATGGCTTCGAACTCGCCCGTGCCATCCGGAGCCGTCTTCTCCTTGGACATCAAGTCTTCGATCGACTTCAGCGGGAGCAGGCTGGCAGCCTTCTGGACTGTCGCAAGACGCTCGCCCGGAGCAGGGCAATTGTTGAGAACATAGGCATAGGCGTCGCTTGCCCTTTGCGGCTTTCCGGTGTGGAAAAAAGCCTCGGCGACACGCCAGAGAACATCGACCTCGCTGCAGGTCAGAAGGCTTGGCGTCTGCGCGCCGATCGTCACGACGGTTTCATATTGCTTGAGATCCGAAGCATTGATCAGGCGCAGCCTTGCCTCCGCAACGGAAAGCCGCTCGATCAAATCGGCCGGAGGCTTCCAGGTGGCGTCCGCCGCCTGCCTCTCGGCAATCGCCTTGCGGACCTCGGCATAAAGGGCTTGAGAATAGAGCTGCCACATGGTTTCCAGCTGCTTGTCCTCGTTTTGAGGAATAGCCAGCGGATCCTTCGGCGGCGTCCATTCGGGATAGAGAGCCTTCAGGCGGGAGATTTCAGCCTGAAGGCGCGCGGTGTCGCCCTGGCTTGCAAAATAGCGCAAGGCGCTCTCGTCCACCTTTGCGGCGGTCGCTGTTGCCGCAGTGACCACGGCATCGAGGGCTGCCGGCGCCGGCCGCTTGATCTCCTGGAACACCGGTTTTTTCTGAGCAAAGCCTTGAACCTGCGCAAGCCGCTCCTGCCGCGGATTTCCCGGCTGCGCTGCATCTTCGTCGCCGGATTGGGAAAAGACCGACAGGGCTTTTTGCAGATAATCCGGCTTCTTCAAACCGACAAAGCCAACGGCGGCAATGATTGCTGTGATGGCTATGAAGGACGGCTTCATAAACACTCCGGCTGCCTGGCAGCAGTAAACGATAGCCCCAGCAGATGGAGCGTGGACGGATAATACAGCGTTGGCGTGAATTGTTTAATATTCGCGGGCAACGCCGTCTTGTCCACCAAACAGGCCAGAATATGGTTAACAATTTGATAACCCGCATCGGAAAGCACGGCCCTTGGCGTTGCGGAATCAAGATCGTAGATCGCGGCGGATCCCTCCGGCAGGCTTCCCTGTCTGCGGAATCTGGACAGAATTTCCCGATCCGTCACGCCGCCACGGAGGAGGTAAAGCGGAATGCGCAGAGCATTATATCCATATTCTGACGGGAAGCCGATTGCAGGCCTCGGCGCAGCCTTGACCGACACCCAGTCTGCGGGAAGCTGCTGCACGCCGAAGCGCATCTCACCGAGAAGCGCAATTCCGTCGTCACCAAGCTTTTTCCACAGCGGCGACGGTGCCAACCGGTCGAGGACAGGGAAACTCTCGAATATCCAATAGGATGGATTGATCACCGGGCCATCTGGACGGTCGCTCGTGGAAAAGCCGCTGGCGGCCGGCAAAAGCAAAGTCCGGCCGTTTTTCTCGATGACGGTCTTGTCCAGAATGGCGCGGGCGATGGCTCTGCCTGCCGCGGTGTATTCCGGCTGTTTCCATCGTTCGCCGGCCAGACCCAGAGCGTACGCAATGAGGATGTCGCCATCGGTCGCATTGTTGATATCGGTGATGTGCGGCTTGGTCGTCGGGCTCCATTTCCAGGCTGCCAGCCCGTCGTTGCGCAGCATCAGTTCGGTGCGTGTGAAGAACCAGATCAGGGCAAAGTCTGGCGGACTGTCGGCAAGCACCGACAGCAGAAGGCCGTAGCCTTGCCCCTCGCTGTGGCTGATGCCGCCGTTTCCATCGTCGATGATACGTCCGGCAGGATCGAGGAACTTGCTCTTGTAAGCCTGCCAGACTTCTGCCGTGATCGTCGCTTGCTGTGCCGCGGCAGGAGCAATCTGAACAAAAAGAGACATGATGACGGCCGTAACAAGCTTCGCCAGCCTCGCCGTCATTTCCGCCGTCCGAGATTGCCCAGCAATGTTGCTGTCGCCAGTCCCAAAAGAACGCCAAGTGCCGCCAGAAGGACGGCATAGGACAGGATGTTGGAGGACAACCAGTTGGCGGCGATCAGCCGGTAGTTGGACAAAGAAGCTGGCTGGGTGGGAACGAAGCTGAATGCGTTGATCGGAACCGTCTCTACGGTGTTGGTGCCGCGTTCGTAGGTCGTGATCTGACCGGCAAGCTGCTGCCAGTTGTCTCTGGCGCTTAGCGCCTGCATGCCCTCACGCAGATCCTTGCCGGAGGGCGCTGCGACCAGGGACCATGTGCCGCTTCCGTCAGGGCTCGGACTCTGGGCAATCAACAGCGATGCTTCGCTGGAGGGCGTAAAACTCGTATTGCCTGCCGCTGCAAACCGCAATGTGGACAGGGATATATCGAAGTTTTGTTTCAACCATGTCTCGAGCGCATCAATCTGCGCTCCCCAGATGCCGCCGCGGAGCCTGCTGCTCCATTCGCTGAGCGCGGTCTCCGTGTCGATCGAACCGGCCTGCTCGCCGGTATCCGGCCCCCATGCATTGCGGCTCGCCTCGGCGATGTTCATCTGCGTCAGCAGCTTTTGCGGCATCTGCGACAGCGCGCCGATGAACACGGCGCTCCGGTTTCCGATTAGAGCAGGCGATGCCACCGTTTCCACGGCAATCGGGTGTCCGGAGGCCGCCGCAAGCCGGCCGAGAAAGGTCGCAGCCGCTGACAAGGTGTCGGCATCGACCCGGTCCAGGAAAAGCGGATTGGCAGTGTCGTTTCTGCCATAGGGGAACCCTGTCCCGGCCGCGGCGGCAAGATTGGGCAGTTGGGCGATCCGCGCGAAATCCGGCATATGGAATTCGGACGTGTCGAAGATTGCAAAGCGCGCTGTCTCCGAGCCCGTGGCACCCGGCACGCAGGTCGTGTCGTCTTCCGTCTGGAGAATCGCCTCGATCGCGATCGTGTTCACGCCTGGACGGAAATGCCGCATGGTCACATTGATCGGAAGATGGCGAAGGAGGCCCCCGCCGGAGGACGTGATCGGGATCGTCGAAGCGATATTGCCGTTGACGTAGACATCGATATGGCTGCCGGGAAGCACCGCTTCCGAATAGGCGGCGTCGAGCAGAATGACGGCTTCGCCATAGGCGTTGGCGTAGAAATCCGCTGGCACGCCGACGGTGAAATCAGTGCGGAACCGCCGTCCGGAAAATTGCTCGGTGTCGATGCCGAGTTGCGAAAAGCGCAGACGTGTATCGGAGAACAGGAACGGCGCATCCGGAGAGCGCCAGCGCTGTGTTGCCAGAACCTCCCGACGGGTGGCCGGGCCGCCGACATCCGTCGGTGCCACGATGCTTTCTATGGCGGCACTGATCGCCTGCCATGTCGGACCGCTGAGGACGAGGATGGATGACCGGCTGGCCGGGTCTTCGATAAATCCCGCAACGGGACCGGACGCCGCACCTGCGGGAAGCGACGGAAGAAGCGGCTGGATCTCTGCCGGCGTTCCGATGAGAACGGTCAATTCTCCCGGCTGGGTCTTTGTCAGATCGCGCTGGCTGAACGAAAACGACTGGTTCGGCATGTCGGTGAAAACGGCGAGACCTTGCGCCAGGCGCATGAGGGGGATCGTGGCGCCCGACTGTTCCAGGGCGGGCACCACGAAATTGAAGCCTGTCAGCCCCTTTTCATTGACACCGATGGCCCGGATATCGTCCAGGCTCTGCAGATTTTGCGCGGTCCGGTCGCCAAAGGAGATGTAGGTTTTTTCCGCATCGATGTTCGACCAGAGTTGGTAGGTTGATTCGACCGTGCAATCGGTCCTGTGGCGTTGGTTGTTTCGCATGCGGACGAGGTTCGCACCCGGCTTCAGCAGATCCTTGGGAAGGGCGAACCTGAGTTGCGAAACGGCATCCGGCGACTGTATGGCTTGATCGGCGACAATCGTATCGTTGACCTCGATCGTTAACCGTGAGGTCTCCGGCGCGACAAAGATCGAATTCTGATAACCGATATGGAGCTCGGCAGCCGTAGCCGCCTGTTGCGGAGTGAGATAGACCGACCAAACCCGGTTTTCGCGCTCGCCGTTCAGATCCAGCTTGCCATCGGGCAAAAGATAGCGCCTGAAAGTTTCATTTGCGGCCGGATCGCTGGCGGGCACGGTGACCGCAGGCTGGGTTGTCTGGTCGTTGGCCGGCTGTCCGTGGTCGGACGGCGCCTGCTCGACCTCAGGCGTCGCAGACCGCTCCGGGCTCATGTCGAAGGATGTTTGCGCCTGCAGGGAAGCGCCTTGTGCCAGAAGCACGGCCAGAGCCAGAAGCAGCAGCCTCATGTTCGCTTCGCCTCCTCGGCCAGCCTTGCCTTATCGCGGGCACCCGGATTGCTGAACAGATACATCAGGCCACGCGTCGTCTGGTAAAAGGCGAGCCCGAAGAACCAGATCGTGCCGCGCAAAAGTCCCGGATTGCCGCGCCGCGACATCTGGAATTGTGTCCATTGCTGCGAATTGGCAAAGATCAGATCGGCAATCAGACTATGATCGCGCGCCGCTTCCGGCAGATAGAGACAGCCGACGGTCACGATTTCCCCAGCAGCACTGGTGTTGCGGATCGCCACCGGCAGGATCTCTTCATGATCGCCGCTATAGGGCGTGAAGCGGATCAGGCCGCGCTTGTTCAACGGCAGACTGCCGAGATTTTTGGCATAAACGTTAACGCGCGCTCCGTTGACCGATACATTGTCGATCGTCGCTGGATACCATTGATCGTCGATCCCGAATTCACACCGGCGTGTGACGCTGACGCGGCGCGTGGCCGAGAGTTCACCGCGCTCGGACACCACACCGAGCGCGCAGCCGGCAAGGATCAGATTGAGAATGTTCCAGCCGCCGACCACCAGGGTGACATCCGCCTTGTAAGGCTCGGCATAGACGCGGTAGGCCGTTACGAACACGGCGAACAGAAGAATACCGAAGATCACGAAAAACGGCCGGCTGATTTCCGAGAGGCGGCTGACGAGCACGGATTCGTCCTTTGCCGTCACCTTGAAGCTCGGCTTGCGCGGATTGAGGATCGCTGAAACCACCGCGGGCAAGAGATGGATGGTCTGCACATATTCGTAGAGCTCGGAAATCCAAGGCCAGCGGAACGAGCCGTAGAGATAGTTCTGCATCATCAGGTTCACGAGCATGTAGGCGAGGGTATACCCAAGGAACTCGCCGCCGGACGCCGTGAAGATCTCCAGATCGAAGAACAGGTAGAAGAGCGGCGCAAACAGGAAGATTGTCCGGGGAAAAGGGAACAGCCAGAACAGGGTTGAAGACGTGTAACAAAGCCGCTGCGGTATAGACAGGCCACGTTTCAGGGGTGGGAACTTGAACCGAAGAATCTGCATCATGCCCTGGGCCCAGCGGCTGCGCTGGCCGATGAAACTGGCAAAGGTCGCCGGTTGCAACCCTGCGATCAGCGGCCGATCGACATAGACGCTGTTCCAGCCGCTGGCATGGAGGTCGATGGCGGTCTCGCAGTCCTCGGTGATGCTAACCCCGCTGAAACCGCCGGTCTGATCGAGTGCCTGGCGGCGCAGGACTGCTGCGGAGCCACAGAAGAAGGAGGCGTTCCACTTGTCGAGGCCCCGCTGAATGATGCCGTAAAACATCTCGTTCTCGCTGGGCATCCTCTCGAACGTCCTGAGATTACGCTCGACCGGATCGGGATTGAGAAAGAAATGCGGCGTCTGGACCAGAAACAGTTTCGGATCGTCCTCGAAATAGCCAACCGTCTCCAGTAGAAAATCACGTGTCGGGGCATGATCAGCATCGAAAATAGCCAGCAGTTCGCCTTGCGAATGCTTCATACCGTTGTTGAGATTTCCCGCCTTGGCATGCTCGTTTCGGTCGCGGGTCAGGTATCGAACGTCAAGATCGTTGCACAGCACCTGTAGGTCCTGATGCCGCGCCTTGGCCATCTGGTCTTCCAGCAGATTGGCGGAGTTGCGCTTCTGCAGCGTGCCGCCGTCATCCAGCAGCCAGACGGTCAGCTTGTCCGCCGGATAATCCATGGCCTTCGCCGCGGCAAGAGTGTTTGCAAGCAGCTCGGAATCTTCGTTGTAGGTGGGGACGAAGACATCGACGCTGGGGAATTTACCCTCCGAAGCCGCACGCGAAGGGCGCGATGGCAGCGGCATTGAAACCACGAACAGACTGAGCGCCAGCATCATCACGCTGTACATTTCCGCAAGATAGAGCAGAAGGCCGGGAATGAAGTTTTCGATCTGGTTGACCGGCGGAAGCGTGCTCGTCGTGCGCCAGTAGACATAGCGCATCACGATGGCCGTGCCGAAGGCAAGCGCCGTCAGGCGCCATGTCCCCTCGGCCCGCAGAATCTTGATCAGCGCCATGAACGTCACCACGGCAATGCTGGCGATCAACTGGGTCTGAAGATTGATGGGCAGCGTTACCAGCGCAATGACCCCGAAGGAGGCGATGGCCCAGAAGAGGATGATACCAACCTTGCGCATGGCTTCATTGCCTTTCAGGAGACGCCCGCTTTCCGTTCGCAGGCGCATTCCTCGTGCCACGATCGACAATCATGCGATCGACCTTCGTAGCTGACGAAACTACTTACACGCCGCGGCGTCCTCCGGCTGCGTTACACAGGCTGGCGAGGGAACAACGACAGCCTCTATATCCGCGCTTGTTGGTAAAGGAAGGGTTTCTTCCCGTACAGCTTCCCTCGCAGGCTGCACTTTTTCCAGAGTCCTTAGCGGCCGGACCGTCGTTTTAACCGGTCGAGGCCGTGTTTCACGGATAACTGGGACCGCCGCATCGCGCAGATCCTCCGTTTTCGGATAGATTGGATTGCCCGTGCGCCCAAGGCCTGGATCGGCTTTCGACGGCTCACCATAGGGGTTCCAGCCGGCCGCGTTGAATGCGCCACGGATGGTGTAGCCGTACATGACGCTCAGCAGCTTTTCCTCGCTGGCGCCCTCCTCGCAAAGGCGCAGGCGCACCTGGATCGTTCCCCTGTTCTGGAAAACCGTCCGCTCGCCATCGAGCGACCGGACCTGCTGCCAGGCATAGATACAAGCATCGTTTCCCCGCCCGCGGCCATAGGCATAGCCGAAGGGACCATAATTGTTCTGCAGGAAGAGTGGAGACCGCGCCAAGGCAACGCCCGGTATGGCGGCGCGCATCTCCTTTGAAATCTCGCTTGCGCGGATGGAAGAGTAGCCGAGAGACTTTTGCCCGTCCATCTGAAGGCCGACCGGCCCGAAAAGCTGGACGCGCAGGAAATTCTGCCCGGGTGTCGAGGCAGAGGTGAACAGGAAGATATCCTGCTGTGTGCTGTTGCTGAAACGCCGTTCGACGATGCTGACGACCGAGGGGCCGCCGGCCGCCGGCAGGGCGAAGGCCGTTTCGTCCGGGACCGATATGGCCGCGTCGGACAGGCGGACGCCGTCGCGTGCACCACAGCCGGCAAGTGTCACCAGGGTCAGAACGCCCGCAAGCACTTGCCGAAGAGATGGAGAGGCAAATACAGGCAAAAAATCCCCTTTTTCCCGGCGCGCATCGCCCATCGATGCGAATCGACCGAATCAGGCCGTTACCACTGTTAGAACATGAGGGGGGATTCGGGAATCCTCATTAGGTGCAGTCGCTGCGTTGCCCGTGTTGACGGATCGCCACTGGTGCATCCTGGTCACGTCAGTTCAGAAAGACGCGGACGCTTGTTGCCCT
The DNA here is from genome assembly GCF_029223885.1 of Pararhizobium gei. Classification (NCBI taxonomy): domain Bacteria; kingdom Pseudomonadati; phylum Pseudomonadota; class Alphaproteobacteria; order Hyphomicrobiales; family Rhizobiaceae; genus Pararhizobium; species Pararhizobium gei. The sequence goes on from NZ_CP119409.1 coordinate 4,031,422, forward strand.
GCCTGCAGCGTCGATGACCGTAAGGGTGGAATAGCCTGCGCCATCCGGAACCCACTGGTTGACACGGCGGCGTGACGTCTCCGCCAGCGGCTTTCCATTGGCAAGCCAGCGGAAGGGCGCCCGGCCGCCCTGCAGCTTTAGAACCAGCGGCATCGGTTGACCTGCCGCATCCACGCCCAGTTCCACCCGCGCACCCTCCGGAGGATAGACGATCTGCGGCGCTGCCTCCCTGAAAGCCGAAGAGGCAAGGCCGCCCGCGGACCAGGAAAATCGCCTCTGGCTGATGGGCAATTGCGCCTGGGTAAGGCGCACCGCACCGATAGGCGGGCGCGGAAGCGGCGTGACCGCGAGGCCGGATTTCACAAACCCCTCGAACAGGATGGGGGCGGCGCTGCCATAACCCGTAATGCCGGGAACGGCGCCGTTGTCCGGCCGGCCGACCCAGACGCCGAGAACATGGCGGCCGTCGAAGCCGACCGACCAGGCATCCCGGTAGCCGTAGCTGGTGCCTGTCTTATACGCGATGCCGCGCTGCACGGCACCTGCCGGCGGCAGAACGCCGGACAGGATATCCGAAACCTGCCATGTGGCGGCAGGATCGAGCACCGGCTCGCCGTCGATCTGGCCGGGCTGATCCTGGATTCCGTCGCCAAGGCGCATCGGCTTTCCGCGATTGGCCAGAGCCACGTAAAGCTGAACGAGGTCTTTCAGGGTGATGCCGAGGCCGCCGAGACCGATCGCAAGCCCGGGAGCCTCATTCTGCTGCAACACCGGCCGCACATCCGCCCGTCGGAAGCGCATCATCATCCGGCTTGGACCGACGGCATCCAGCAGCCGGACGGCAGGAACATTCAAGGACAGTTGCAGCGCCTGACGAATGCTGACATCGCCCTGATAGGTCATGTCGAAATTGCGCGGACGATAGCCGAAGAAATCGGCCGGCCGGTCCTCGATAATGGTTTCCTGAGCCACAAGACCTTCCTCGAAGGCGAGGCCGTAGATGAAAGGCTTGAGCGTCGATCCCGGCGAACGCGAGGTGCGCGTCATGTCGATCCAGCCCGAACGGCTTGCATCGAAATAGTCGGCCGATCCGACTTCGCCGATAATTTCGCCGGTGCGCGCATCCGCCATGACCATGGCGATCGAGACGCGGGGTCCGAGCTTTGCTGCCGCATCCTTTGCCACCGCCTCCAGCGCCTTTTGAACCGGGCGCCGCAGGGTCGTCTGGTGACGGATCGCTTTTGGCTCTTTGCGTAACGCTGCTTCCGCGACATGGGCGGCGAAGGCCGGAAGCTGCAAGCGCCGGCCGGGAACAGCAACGAGGCCTGCCCGCTCCGCCTCACCCTCCCCGATCACCGCCGAGACGGCCATGCGTTCGAGAACGCGCTTGCGCGCCGCTTCGGCCGTTTTGAGATGCCGGTCCGGTCGCCGCTTCTCCGGCAATTGCGGCAGTGCCACCAGGAGCGCGGCTTCGGACACGCTCAACCGGCGCGGCTCCTTGCCAAAATAGGCAAGGCTTGCCGCACGAACGCCTTCCAGATTGCCACCATAGGGCGCATGGGTGAGATAGAGATCGAGGATTTCAGCTTTGCTGAGACGCCGTTCGATCTGGATCGCGCGCGCGAGCTGGCGAAGCTTGGCGACGAATGACCGGCTTTCGCGCGGTTCGAGCAGGCGCGCCACCTGCATGGACAAGGTCGATGCGCCGGACACGATCCGACCATGCGTCGCAAACTGCCAGCCGGCCCGCAACAATGCCAGAGGATCGATGCCCTTGTGCTGCCAGAAGCGTTGATCTTCATAGGCAACCAGCATCCGGACGAACTGCGGATCGACATCCCTGGCCGTTGTTTTCAGCCGCCAGCGTCCGTCCGCTGTCGCGAACGCCCGAAGCAACTGATCGTCCTTATCCAGGACTTCGGCCGAGACGATCTTTCCAGCCTCCAGCGGTGGCGGAAAGGCTTGGTCGGCCGCCACAAGCCCGATAGCGGCCGCCACACACAGGAAGGGCGCGGCGGCCAGAGCAACGAAACTCGGTCTCCACATCGCCATTACTCAACCGCCCGAACCTCCATGCGCCCGGTCGCGGTGCGCGCGGAAAACTGCGGCCGGTACATGTCTTCAATGTTGGCGGCAGGATGGTCATAGGTGCCCGGCGTGACCGCGCGCACGACATAGGCGAAGGTAATCGACCGGTTGTCGCCAGCGGAACGATCGAAAGCGGCGACGAAGCGGTCGCTGCGGAACTCCGTATGGGCGGCCTCGATATCGCCGATCCATTCGAAGTTGGTGAGCTTGGCACTGTCCACGAGGCTCGGATTGTCGATCTCGAAACCGGCCGGCAGGAGGTCGGTGATCAGAACCCGCGACGGCCAGGAATTGCTCTCCGTGGCATTGATGACGACGACATAGCGCTCGTTCTGCCGGGCTTCGGTGACATTCGCCTCCTGTCCGTCCAGCGTGTAGTAGGTTCTCTGGATCGAGAAGCCATTACCGCCGGCTGGCAGCGGGAACGCGGGTGCCGCGACGGTGGTGACAACCGCGGTGACAGGATCGGCGGATGTGTTGGCGATGGTCATCGGTTGGTCGAGAACCTCGTCGCCGGTGAGGCGTGCCGCGTAGCCGCCGCTGCGGGCCGTGCCGTTGATGGAAAGCCGTATCCCCTCGTCTCCCTGTCCGACAGCCCGCGCCGCAAGCAGCGTCCACATCTGCTCCTGCGTGCTGGTATAGGAAGCCTGCTCCCAGTCCTTCGCGACGATCTTCGACATTTGCGGAATGATGGCCGGCACCGGCCGGCTTTCGGCAGCCAGCGTCAGCACCGCCGCATTGTCGCGCAAGGGCGAGCCATAGTCGGAGCGGTCGAGACTGTTGAGCTTAGCGTCTGACGCCATCTGCAGCGCTTCGCCGAAGATCGTTCCCGACCGCGGCGCGTCGCCATACAGCGCAAGCGCCGCCGCCAGATGTCCCTTCGACAGCGGTGTCGGGAAGTCCGCAAGCTTCGTGTCGGCATAATAGCGCAGGTCGCTGATCGCGGCCTTGCGGTTACGGGCGAGCACATAGAGCGCATAGGCGATTTCGTTGCCTTGGGTCTTCACATCGACATCGTAGCTCAAGGCATTCTGCAGGTTGTCGAGCGCCTGGATCATGGCCTGGTCCGGTACCTGGTATTTCTGCTCGCGGGCCCGGGTCAGGAAATCGCTGACATAGGCATCCAGCCAGAGATCGCCGGAACCCGGGCTCCAAAGGCCGAAGCTGCCGGTCGAGGACTGATAGGAGAGAACGCGGTAGATCGCTTCCTGCACCCGCTTTTGTACGTCGGGCTCGTCCGGCAGGCCGGACTGTTTGGCCAATTCGCTGAGATAGAGCAACGGCAAGGCACGGCTGGTCGTCTGCTCGGCACAGCCATAGGGGTAGCGCTCGAGTGACGTCAGAAGGGCCGGTACATCGAACGCGGCGGACCGAGTGACGCTGACGCTGACGGCGGAGCCCTGCAGCATGCTTTCGGCCAGCAATTCGCTGTCAATGCGCAGGCTGGCATTCGGCTCGATGACCACCGGGTGACGGGTGGTCACCGGAAGGGCCGCCGGGCGGACCGGCACGAAGACCGACTGCAGCAGCGATAGCCCATCCGCGCTTGTCAGTTCGATGAAAACAGCACCCGCACCCGGATGAATGCCGGAGATCGGCAACGTCACGTCGAACTTGCCGCCTGGCTTGACTGTAAAGGTCTGGGTCGCCTTTTCGGCGTCGATGACCAGGGAGGAGTCGCTCGATACCTTGAGGTTGAGTTCACCGGCGGGGCTGTCTGTATTGGCGATGTCGAGACGCAGTTCCGCCTTGTCTCCCGGCGCCAGGAATTGCGGCAGGCTCGCCGTGACCACCACGGGATCGCGGATCACCACATCCGCGCTTGCGTGACCGACGCCGGTTTTCGACCAGGCGACCGCCATGACGCGGGCCGTGCCGTTGAACTGCGGAATGTCGAAGCTGATGATCGCCTTGCCGCTCGCATCGAGTTCGACGGGCCCGGAGAAGAAAGCGACGAGCTTTTCCTTGGGAGGGTTTCCTTGCAGCGGCATCTGTCCACCGTCGCCGCCGGTCCGCAGGCGGCCCGTGGCGCCGAGCGACCCGTCGATCAGCCGGCCGTAAATGTCGCGGATTTCAAGCCCGAGCTGCCGCTGGCCGAAATACCAGCCATCCGGATCGGGAACCGTGTACCGCGTCAGGTTAAGGATGCCGACATCGACGGCGGCCACCGTGACATAGGCTTCCTCCCCCACCCCGGCGCCAGCGACTTCGACGGGGATATTCAGGGTCTGGCGCGGCAGTGTTTTTTCCGGAACGTCGAGCTTGACGGACAACTTGCGGTCTGCCGGATCGACAGCCAGCCATTTGACGCCGATGGAACGCATCGGCAGGCGGCTTTCCTGCGCGTCGCCGGGACGGTAGAGAGTTGCCGTGACATAGGCTCCGGCACCGAAATCACCGGTCACCGGAATATCGATTTCGCCACCGCCTGCGGCGATCGTCGCCGTCCTGGTGGCAACCAGTTTTTCCGAGCCGATCGTAATCAGCGCCTCGCCGGCGAAACGGGGCGAAATCCTGAGTTTCGCCGTGTCGCCAACTGCGTAATGTTCCTTGTCCAGCGCGATTTCGAGGCCATCTGGCGTTTCCGTGGAGCTTGCCGCGACATACCAGCCGGAATCGAACTCGACGCTCGATGTCGGTCCGTCGGGGTCGGCGGTTTCGACTTCCAGCCGGTATCTGCCCCAGCCTGCCGAAAGCGAAATCTCGCCCCCGTCCGTGGTTAAATCCAGCCTGCCGGTCGAAACCTGCTTTGTGGAAATAACCGGCTCATATTTCCAGGACGTGCCGTCCCGATACCATTGATAATCCTGCTCGACGCGCAGCAATTTCCAGATCAGGCCGGTCTTTGCCAGCTTGCTGCCGTTTTGATCGACGGCAATCACATGGAACCGTCCGACGGCATTTTCGCCAAGCTCGCCCGAAAACTGCGGCTTGATGCCGATCATTTCGCCGTCCTGCTTGACAGGCAGAACCAGCGACCGCTCGACGGCGCGACCGCCGGCTTCCTGGACGCGCACCGTGATCGTGGCATTGAGCAATTGCGTGGTGGACGGCATATCGGAGAGATTGACGTCGAATGTCGCCTTGCCATCCACGTCCAGCGGTTCCAGCGCTTCGAGCGGCGTACGGCTCTCTTCCGTCGCCTCCTCATCCGACAGACCGAAAGCATAGCCCTTGAAGTTTGCATTGTCGCGTGATGGCTTCAGGCTGACTTCGCCTTCAAGTTCAAGTCCCGCGGCCGGAGCGCCATACAGGAAGCGGCCTTCGATGGTGACCGGCGCAGGCTGGCCGACCTCAATTTCCTTGACGGCGCTCGCCAGATCGAATTCGATCCGGTCCGGCACGAAATCATCGACCTGAAACTGCTTTTCGCTGATCGCCGTGCCCTTGGGATCGGTGTAGATCTGTACTGTCCAGGTGCCGCGCATCGCATTGGGTTGCAGGTCGAAATCGAGCGTATAGCCGCCGGCCTGGCCACCATTGTTGACGACGCGCCGGTCTTCGACCCCGTCCGGACGCATGAAGACGAAGGTCAGGGGTAGCGTGTCGATCGCGACGGATGCACTGTCGCGCGCAAGGGCCGACACATGCACGGTCTCCCCGACACGGTAGATGCCGCGTTCCGTCCAAGTCAGAACATCGATCGCACCCGGCGCCGCACGGCCGGTGACGCCCCGATCGGACAGATCGAAGCCGGCACGTGTCAGATCGAGGAACACGTAGTCGTCGTTGCTGCCCTGTGCCGTAATGACGGCGGCGCTCATGGCCGCCGTGCCGCGCAGAAGCCCGGCATCGAAGCTTGCCCGGCCATCCGCATCTGTTGTTGCGGTTCCGAGGATCTCGTTGTTCTTGGCAAGGAGATCCAGTTTTACGCCGTTCATCGGCCTGGCTGTCGCCAGCGAGCGCGCGAAAACGCTCAGGCCATCGGTGCCGGAATAGGTTGAGAGGCCGATATCGGAGACGACGAACCACTGGGTGGCCTGGGCGTCCCATTCGTTGGATGCCGCAGTCGCCGAGACGGCGGTTAGCACGTAGACGCCCGGCTTGCGCTGCGGCAGCGCCTCATCGACCGGAAAGCTGGTTACCACTTCCTTGTTGATATCAGTGGCGATGTCGATGGTTCCCTGCCAGACCATCTCGCCGCTTTCGTCCTGGATGCGCTGGGCGCTGTATCCATCCAGCTGCGTCAGGAACTGCGAGGCCGTCAGCAGCGAAGCGATATTACGGTCGCCGACCCGGTAGAGCTTGAGATTGGCGCTTGTCGTATTGACCGAAACGATCGGGATGCCGCGGCGCGCGGTTCCAGGCAGAACAAAGCTGTCACCGGTGAACCGCACGAAGGCGGCACGGTCGGGAATATAGACGTCGAGATTGAGAGGGGCTTCCAGAGCTTCATCGGCAATGGACGAAGGAAGCCCTGGCCGAAGCGCGATTTTGTAGCGCTCCCCATGGCTGAGGCCCTCGACGCAGATTTCGCTGCCTTTCGCTTCAAGCGCCTTTGGGGTCGCGCCGTCCAGTGTAACAAATGGCGTGTAATCGACCCCGGCCTTGACGAGGGGCTCTGAAAATTGAACGCAGACGCGCGGTATCGCACTGTCCGAATCGATCTTATGTTCGGTGACGCGGAAACCCTGCCGGTTCCTCAGCATCATGTAGGATTCCCGGACGCTCTTGGCCTCGACAAGCGCGAGGCTTGATTTGTAGGCGCTCAGCGAAGCCCTGAAGTTTTCGGAATTTTCCAAAGCCTTTGCGAGCACCGCAAGCGCATCGGCCCGGCTCTGGGTTGACCGTGTCAATTGATATCCATTGATCGCGGCAAGAGACGCCTGAACGGCAAACGACGTATTGCCGTAAACCCGGTTGGCGGCCCTCGCCGCTTCGACCCACAAGGCGCCGTCATCCGGCGCGATTGCCAGCGCCCCCTGAAACGCCTTCAACGCCGGAGCGACATTGCCTGCGGCCAATTCCCGATAGGCGACTGCGACCAGACCGTTCAGCCCGAGACCTTCCTGATCCGGCTCCAGCGCCAGCCGGGCCTTGGCGGTGCGCGCATCGTCCAGTTGCTGCTGCGTCAGAAACGGCAGGACCGGCGGCGCGCCGATGTCGGGTTGCGACATATTTGTTTGGACGATTTTGCCGGCAATGGCGCCGTTGAAGCTGTTGATTTTATTATAGTCAGACTTCAGGAAGCACCATTTGACCTTGGGATTGTAGGTAAATGCGCGGCAGGAGGCATCGCCGATGCAGACTTTTTCGCATTCGGCAAGCGTCACGTCCTGCTCTGTACGCAAATCAAATCCGAAATAGTCGCTGTTTTCCGTCGTAACGACCCGCCGTCCCGTTTCCTCCGCATGAATGCTCGAAGAAAAAGCGATAGCCGCAACGATTAACACACAAATTCGGATGAACGCCTGCATAGAATAATCCCCCAATGCTTCCTGACCCCGATTTACTCTTTTCCACTTGGCATTGGTTGTCAATCGATGCAGCCGGCAGCCAAACTGAGATCTTATTGGGTCTTACGGATGAAGGGAGGGTTTTATTCGGCACAGATCGCTATAAGAGCGCCCACGTTGCACTTGAATAAAACAGCACGGCCGATGCGGCGAATTCTTGAAAGAAAATGCCGTGTTTGATTCATGTTCGTCCGGGACGGAACGTGCACTTAGCCGGCCTGCAGATGCGGCTGAGATCTTGCGTTGATCAGTGCCGCCGCGGCATAGGCCTGGGCCACGATTTCCGGAACGAGGTCGATGTCCGGCAACGAGCCCAGACCAAGAGGTCCCACGGCGAAAAGACCGGCGGGCCGGCCGTGCGGCGTCAGCAACTCGCCGGCAGGATTGACCGCAAGACCAAGGCCCAGCTCGTCAGGGGTCGCCAGTCCGGCGCGGAGCGCCGCGGCAATGGCAGGGTTATCGAGATCCGGAGCAAGGCAGCGGCAGTCGATGACGTCGTCTGCGGCAAAAAACTCTTCGAGCGATCCGCCCGCCCAGCGCACCAGCAGACCGCCCGGCAAATGTTTCAACGTCGTGCCGCGTTTCAATTCGGTCAAACCGCCGGAAAGCTCCCGTTCCAGTCGGGCATGCAAATCTGCCGGCAGCCTGTTGCGATGACTGTCGTAGATCGCTCTCAAATGGCGGTTGAACTGACGCTTTTCGCTGGGGGGAAGCGATGCCCACAGGGTCCTGGCCCGCTTGCGCAGGCCGTTGATCGCCGCCTGCCAGCTCCAGCCGTTTTCCTCGGCCTCCGCGCAGGCTTTGCGCACGAAACGCACGATGTGCCGAAGCTGAGACGGCATCGGCTCCGAAGGGAAAACCGCGTCGGCGGGCATGCGCGTATGCGGCTGCGGAAGAAAGCCGCGACGTGACAGGATGGTAATATGACCCTCATACCCTCCGTCGCGCAACTGAAGGACCTGATCCACGGCGCGCAATCCATTGCCCATCACCACGATATGACGGCCAGTCTTCAAAACAGAGCTGTGATCCCCGGCAAAGTGCTGCGCTTGATCCTCGGTCGCCTTCAAGCCGTAGCCGGTGGCGAGGATTGCGGCATCATAGGCAGCCTCGGCACCATCGGGGCTTGTCAGCACAAACTGTCCAAGATCGGTGCGGCGGATATTGTCAATGCCAGAATTGGACATCTGGACCGACACGTCGGTGCGCTGAGCAAGAGCCTCCGAAAAACGCTGATAGACATATTCGCTGAATGTCGCCTTCGGCACGAAGATCTGGCCGAAGCCGGGTATCGCGGCGGAGACAGCTTCCCGGAAATCCGGATTGGCTTGCAGCCACCGGGTGAAGTCCTTGGGCTCACCCATGGAGACCGACAGATCCCGCGCGCGACTGTTCAATATTTCGGTCGAGCGCGCAGTTGCCAGGGCCTGCCCTCCGCTGACGATCGGCTGTGGATCGAATATGCGCAGATGAAAGGGCTGACCGACGGTCTTCAGCAAGGCGATTGCCGCCATCAGACCCGAGAACCCGCGTCCGACGATCGCGATCTGCGGAACGTCTTTCCCATAAGTATGCGGTGAAAAGCGGCGTACGGTCATGTCATCCTTCCCCCGCTTTACGCGGCCGGGCTAATGGAACCTTGGCACTGTCAATCACACGCCCGCATCAATGCGGTAGTCTACTAATTTTGTCATATAATCACGACAACTGGTTTGTATCAAGCGGTTTGAGCGGCCTGCCTGTCTTGCAGGCGATCTGCCGACGCCGGCCCTATAGGGTGCCAGCCGGCTTGGTGCGTATTGTCCCGATTTTGTGAATGAAAGCATTGACGTCGCCGCCAAGCCGCAACTCCCGCTTTCGGATGAGCACGGCCATCACGCGCGCAGCCGTCGAAAACGTGATCTCATCCAGGGGGCCGTTGTTCAACGGCCTGGTGAGCCGCTCGGTGATGGCGCTCACCATGTTGTTGGGCAGGATATCCGTGCAGTGTCGCATATGATCGAAGACCTGCTGGATCGAAATTTCCGTTCCCTGAAAATCGACAGTTGGCGCCGGCGCGCCCTCGTTCCAGTCGTCATAAGCCTCCAGCGCATCACGAAAAAGCTGATGCAATGTGATCGGCGCATGCCCCTCATGAAGGGGAGGGAGTAAATAGCTCATCTGAACATCCTCGCATCGTTGAACACGGTGTTTGGTGCCGACACACATCGACTTAACTTTGAACGCGGCCGGCCCGGAAAGGTTGCATAAGCTGGAAGGATATCGATACCACTTTCCAGATTCTGCCCCAGTGATAGACGTCGTAACTTCCCTTTCGTCAAAAGCTATAATATAGCTTTATAAAAGCAATATGATTAAATGAGTCTGTGGAACATGACGGGCAGCGGAGGCGATTTTGTTACGGGCGCGATCGCATCGATAACGCGTTTGATCCGTGATAAAGAGCTCAAGCCGGGCGATCACCTCCCCGCCGAAGCTGTTCTTTCGTCACAGTTGCAGGTGTCGCGGACAGTGATACGCGAAGCTTTGCGCTCGTTGGCGGCCCTTCGTCTGGTCGATCTCGGCGTTGGCAAGCGGCCTACCATTGCTCAACTCGATGATGCCTCCATGGCCATGATGATCGAGCACGGGTTTGTCACCGACCAGATCGACATCCTGCAAATATACGACGTGCGACGCACGATCGAAACCCGCACGGCAACGCTGGCAGCCCTCAGGCGCACGGATGCAGAGGCGCTTCTGATCCTCCGACACGCTCGGGAAATGGTCAATGCCTTTGGCGATCCCGTGGCGATCATGGAGCATGACATTGCATTTCATGTCGCGATCGCGCGCGCATCGCGCAATCCGGTCTTCGCCCTCATCATCGGCGCGTTTCAGGGCGTAACGCGCGAGACCTGGCCGATCAGCTGGAAGAGCCGCACCGGTGATAGCGAACGCCGGGCGATGAATGCTCTTCATGCCGAACTGGCACAGGCCATTTCCGACAGCGATCCACAGGCTGCGGCGACGTTGATGCACCGCCACTTCGATCTCAGCATCAAGGCCCTGCTGGCGGCAGGGCTCACCTGATAAAACGAAGGACATGTCATGAAAATCACCGGCCTCGAAACTGTCCGCGTCGCGGAGCGTGCCAATCTGCTCTGGTTGCTGGTCCATACCGACGAGGGTATTACCGGCCTTGGCGAGACTTTTTTCGGCGCCCAGACAGTGGAAGCCTATGTACACGAATATATCGCGCCGCGGGTCATCGGATGCGATCCGCTGCAGATCGACCTTCTGGCCGCAGACCTTGTCGGTTATCTCGGTTTTCGATCATCCGGCGCCGAAGTGCGCGGCAATTCGGCCTTTGACATCGCGCTCTGGGACATTTTCGGCAAGGCGACCGGTATGCCGATTGCGCAGCTCCTGGGCGGCTTTACCCGCCGCGAAATCCGAACCTACAACACCTGCGCCGGGACCGAATACATCAAGAAGGCGACCGGACAGACCACCGCCAATTACGGCTTGTCCGAAGGTCGGGACTATGACGACCTCAACGGCTTCCTGAACAACGCCGACGAACTTGCCCATTCTCTGCTGGAAGAGGGCATTACGGCGATGAAGATCTGGCCCTTCGATGCCGCCGCGGAAAAGACCCGCGGTCAGTATATCTCGATGCCCGATCTCGACCAGGCTTTGCAGCCATTCGAGAAGATCCGTGCGGCGGTTGGCAACAGGATGGATATCATGGTCGAGTTCCATTCGATGTGGCAGCTTTTGCCCGCCATGCAGATTGCCAAGGCGCTCGCGCCATACCAGACCTTCTGGCACGAAGACCCGATCAAGATGGACAGCCTGTCGAGCCTTGCGCGCTATGCAGCGGTATCGCCGGCGCCGATTTCCGCATCGGAGACCCTTGGCTCGCGCTGGGCCTTCCGCGATCTTCTGGAAACTGGCGCTGCCGGGGTTATGATGCTCGATATTTCCTGGTGCGGCGGCCTGTCGGAGGCGCGCAAGATCGCCGCGATGGCCGAGGCCTGGCATTTGCCCGTGGCGCCGCACGACTGCACCGGCCCTGTCGTGCTCTGCGCCTCCACCCACCTGTCTCTCAACGCACCGAATGCGCTGGTGCAGGAAAGCGTGCGTGCCTTTTATCGCACCTGGTACCGGGATCTGGTAACGGCCTTGCCGGAAGTGAAAAACGGGATGATCACCGTTCCCCCGGGCCCGGGCCTCGGCATGGAGCTCAACCCGGAACTGGACCGCGCCTTTACAGTCAGTCGCCGCCTTTCGGATGCGGCCAGCCTGTAGCGCTTGAACGAAAAGACATATGGGAGGCTTTACGTGACAACGATACAAACCCGCAGCGCTGGTTGGGGAGCATCGGCGATGGCAGGTCCGATGATCATGCTGCTCGGTATGCTGATGTTTGCGCTCAACGATGCGATGGGCAAATGGCTGGTGGCGAGCTATGGATTGGGACAGGTCATCCTGATCCGCAGCCTGGCGGCCCTCGTCATCCTGGCGCCGTTCCTCTGGCAGGCCGGCCTTACGTCGATCACCTCGGCCGAGCAGCCCTGGATGCAGTTTGCCCGCGTCGTGTTTTCCACATTGGAGGTCTTCTGCTTCTATTATGCAGTGATGTATCTGCCGCTGGCCGATGTCATGACCTATTGGCTGGCAGCACCGATCTATGTCGCGGCGGCCTCTCCTTTTCTACTCGGGGAAAAGGTCGGCTGGCGGCGCTGGTGCGCCATCGCTGCCGGATTCGTGGGTGTCATCATCACCCTGGAGCCGTCAAGCGCGATGTTCACCATGCCGGCCCTCATCTCGATCATCGGCAGCGGCGCCTTCGCCTTCATGCTCCTGTCCGGACGCGGCCTGCGCAACACGCCCGACAAGACGCTGGTGTTCTTTCAGGTTACGGGAGCGGGTCTCGCGGGCCTCGCCTTCGCGCCGGTCGACTGGTCGCCGATTTCATCCGGACTTGATCTGGCCCTGCTCAGTTTGCTGGGCATCGTGGCGATGGCGGCCCATATGCTGGTCAACCGCGCGCTAAAAATCTCGGATGCGGCCACCGTCGCACCGCTGCAATACACACTTCTGCTCTGGGCCGTGGTGTTCGGGTGGATTTTTTTTGGAGACGTGCCAAGGCTCGGCATGCTGGCAGGCGCAGCCCTGATCGTTGCCTCCGGCCTGTTCATCTTCTTCCGTGAACGGCAGTTGAAGAAGCGCGATGCGGTCCTGCCCGCCCTATCGGAGTGATATTTACGCAGGAAGGCCCATACGCGCAGTCATGAAAGAGGCCGGGCATTTCTACCCGGCCCCTGCTAGATCTGGGTCAATCAAAGTTTACTTACGGATCGCTGCAAGCTCGGCGATGATTGCATCGACCACCTCGGCGCCGATTTCGGCCTTGTGCTTTTCGTAGACCACCATCGACTTCTCGCGAATGCGGGCCTGCTCTTCGGCAGACAGAACATTCACTTCCAGACCGGCGGCCTTGATCTTTTCGAGCGACGTCTTATTGAGTTCCTGAATGACCTTGCGCTCCTCGTCACGGCCGACAACCGCGCATTCGCGCAGGGCCGTCTGTTCTTCCGGCGTATAGGTATCGAAGATCGCCTTCGAGAAGAGCAGCAGGAACGGCGTGTAGGCGTGGTTCGTCTCGGTGATGTACTTCTGCACTTCGAAGAACTTCGACGTGTCGATCGTCACATAGGGATTTTCCTGCGCGTCGATCGCATTGGTTTCCAGAGCCGAGAAGACTTCACCAAAGGCCATCGGCGTGGCGTTTGCACCCAGATTCTGGAACGTGTCGAGGAAGATGTTGTTCTGCATGACGCGAACCTTCATGCCCTCGAAGTCTTCCCACTTGGTGACCGGACGCACAGAGTTCGACAGGTTGCGGAAGCCGTTTTCCCAATAGGCGAGATTGACGAGGCCGGCCGCTTCCAGTTTCTCGTTCATCATGTCGCCGAACTTGCCGTCGAGGACCTGATAGGCCTCCTGTGGTGTGGCGAACAGGAACGGCAGGTCGAACACGCCAAGCGCCGGAATGATGCCAACGAGGGGCGAAGACGAGGTAACGACGCCTTCCTGCACGCCCGAGCGAAGAGCCTGGGTCGCCTGAAGGTCACCGCCGAGAGCGCCGCCCCAGAAGGCAGTAATTTTCAGCTTGCCTCCGGACTTTTCATCCAGGCATGTCTGCATGGCCTTGATGCCATTGCCAACCGGGTGATCGGCATTGATGCCGTTCGAAATGCGGATGTTGCGGTCGTTGAACTCGGCAAAAGCCGGAACGGCGGACGCGAGGCTGAACGCGATCGCGGTGGTGGCTAGAAGCAGTTTTCTCATAATATCCTCCCTGGATGGTTGAGTGAGACTGTGGGGTCGCCGGCCGTTAGCGCAGCCATTGAGCAGGCAAGATGACGGTGTCCGGAAACAACACCAGCATGAAAAGAACAAACACCTGTGCGGCGAGGAACGGCAACACGCCGATCGTAACCTTGCCAAGCGGGACGCGGCCCACGCCGCTGACGACGTTGAGAACAACGCCGACAGGTGGTGTCAGAAGACCGATGCAGCAGTTCATGATGAACATCACACCGAAATAGACAGGGTCAATGCCGGCTTGCTTGATAATCGGCATCAGGACCGGCGTCAGGATCAGGATGGTCGGCGTCAGGTCGAGCGCCGTGCCGACGACCAGCACCAACACCATGATGGCGAACATCAGCAGGATCGGGCGGTCGATCAGCGGCTCGATATAGCCTGTGATTTCAGCCGGAATATTGGCAGCGGTGATCAGCCAGGCCGATACGAGGGCTGCGCAGACCAGGAACATGACCACGGAAGTGGTTTTTGCTGCCTGAAGGATGACGCGCGGCAGATCCCGTAGGCTCAGTTCACGATAGATGGCCATGCCGACGAACATCGCATAGGCGGCGGCGACCACGGCGGCTTCCGTCGGCGTGACGACGCCTGCCTTGATGCCACCCAGAATAATCACCGGCATGCCAAGCGCCCAAAGTGCCCGAGCCGTAACCCGCATGCGCTCTTTCATTGCGGTCTTCGGCAGCGCCTGAACATTGTCCTTTCGAACGACGATCAGCCACGTCACGATCAAGGCCACGCCCATCAGAAGGCCGGGCACAATGCCGGCCATGAAGAGCTGCGTGATCGACACGTTGGCAGCGACACCGAAAACGATGAACGCCATCGACGGCGGGATGACGGGTGCGATAATGCCGCCGGCGGCAATAAGACCCGCCGAGCGCGGCACGTTATAGCCGGCCTTGGCCATCATCGGGATTAGAATGGCGGCAAGGGCTGCAGTGTCGGCGGCGGCCGATCCGGAAATGCTGGCCATGATGATCGCGGCCATGATGGCAACAATGCCGAGACCACCGCGAATATGGCCGACACAGGCAATGGCGAATTCGATGATGCGGCGCGACAGGCCACCGGCATTCATCAGTTCACCGGCGAGAATGAAGAACGGAATCGCCAGAAGCGTGAAGGTATCGGCGCCCGCGATCATGTTCTGCGCGATGATCTGCGTGTTGAACATGCCCATGAACCACATGAGCACGACGCCGCAGAACATCAGAGAGAAGGCGACCGGAACGCCGATAGCCATGGCGCCAACGAGAGAGACGATGAAGACGAGCAAGGTCATTGGCTGCGCTCCGCCATCTGCTCGACCGTCATGTTTTCGCCGGCAAAGGCTGCAATCTCCTCATCCGTTACCCGCCCCGTCAGCAACCTGATCAGCCGCTCGACGGCGATGAGAACGACGCCGGCACCGGTGAAGAGGCCGATTCCGTAGACCCAGATCATTGAAATCTTGGTCACCGGCGCGTCCATGCTTGCATTGATTGGATACTGTTTCCAGGTCCCCCAAAAGAAGATCGCCGAGACGCCGATGATGATGATGTTCGACAGGATCATGCAGAGGATTCGCCCTTTGCGGCCGAAAAGCGCGACCAACGTTTCCACCCCGACATGCGCATGTTCGCGAAACGCCACGACTGCGCCGATAAACGTCACCCAGACGAAAAAGTAGCGGGACAGCTCGTCCGAAATATTGAGGCCGGAATTGAAGCCGTAGCGCATGACCACATTGACGAAGACCATGATTGCCATGCCGGACAAAAGCAGGATGAGCAGGAGTTCGAGAAAACGGAAAAAGAGATCGGTCGCCTTTTGCATGACTTACGCCTTGTCCAAAAGACCGCGGCCGGCCAGATTACGGATAAGCGCACTGACGCCGAAGGTCCATTCGGGGCATGCGTCGCTGCGCTCTACCCAGTTAACTAGGCGACCGAGCTTGCTTGTCGAGATTTCAACGCGATCGCCGATTTCATGGGTAAATCCCTGGCCCGCCCCGCGCCGGTCCTTGACCGGAGCGAACATGGTGCCGAGAAAAAGAACGGCGCCGTCAGGATATTGATGATTTCTGTTTCTGAGTTGCGACGCCAGGTTTTCCGGTGACCGGCTGATAGCCTCCATCGGGCTTTCGCCGGTCATCTCAAAACCGTCTTCTCCATGAACCCGAAGCGCAACCCGAACGCGACGCAGGTCTTCCATTGTAAAGCTGTAGTCAAACAGCCGGATGAACGGGCCGATCGAGCAGGAGGCGTTGTTGTCCTTGGCCTTGCCGAGCAGCAGCGCCGAGCGTCCCTCGACATCGCGCAGGTTGACGTCATTGCCAAGGCTGGCGCCGACGATGGTGCCGTCGGACCGCAGCACAAGCACCACTTCGGGCTCCGGATTGTTCCATTGCGAAATCGGATGGATGCCGACAAGCGCACCGCAGCCGACGGAAGACATGGGCTGGGACTTAGTGAAGATTTCCGCGTCCGGACCGATGCCAACTTCGAGATATTGCGACCAGAGGCCCATGTCCTGAAGCAGCGTCTTGACCTTTGCCGCCTGCTCCGAACCGGCAACCAGCCCACGAAGGCTATCTCCGAGAACGGGCGCAAGCTTGCCGCGGATCGCCTGGGCGCGAAGCGGATCTCCCTTGGCCTGCTCCTCGATGACACGTTCCAGCATGCTGTCGGCAAAGGTTACGCCAGCGGCTTTTATGGCCTGCAGGTCGATCGGAGCGAGAACCGTGCCGTTTTCACCGGACAGAAAGCTATCGAGGGAGCCAAGATCGTGCAGGCCCGACGCGTCCCGCAACACGGTGACGAGATTTTCCGCTTCGAGAAGAGCCGACATGGTGGCAGCAATCGCCGTCAAGTCCAGAACGCGGCCGCCGGAAAGCATCACCGGGCATGGACCAGCGCTGGCCTTCGCCCAGACCCGCCCCACCAGAAGAGCATCGGCAGCGTCATCCGGCAAAATGGATTCTGCATGCAGTACATGTTCGGATTTCAACGCCGTCCTCCTCCTTCGAAACAGCCTGCCCTCCAGCACCGCTGCCCTATTGTCAGGATGTCTGACAACACCCGAAACTTTCTAGAGTGACTTGTTTCGCCTGTCCAGAGCCGAAGCCCAACACCTGCGAAAAACATGCATAAGACAATCCAGGAGCCATCGACCCGACACTGTCAGTTTATCTCGAGCGTCAGGCCCAACCGCCCTGCAGCGCCGATTATGTGGTGACGCATCGCGGCGCGGGCCTGCGATGGGTCTCGCGTCACCACGGCATCCCGGATGGCGACGTGCTCGGCGATTGTGGTCTCGACGATTTCCTCCAGGATGGCCGCGGCGCGGGCCGCATTGATGGCCAGGCTGATGCGCTCCGCGATGAAGCCGATGAAAAGCGGAAAATACTCGTTGTGGGTGGCCGTAGCCAAAGCCCGATGAAAGGCCAGATCGGCGACGATGCCCTGATCCGTCCATTTCTCGGCCCCGGTCATCCGGGCAAGCGAGTCATCCAGTTTCCGCAGGTCGGCGTCATCGTGATGCAAAGCGGCAAGCCCTGCGGCCTCGATCTCCAGCGGCATGCGCAATTGGAAGAGACTGCGAAAGCTGACGCGATCGCGCAGTGCCGTCTGCGCGATCCGAATGGATCCCCGCCCCTCCGCCTCGGTGACAAAGGCGCCGACACCCTGGCGCGTTTCCACCAGCCCCTCGTTTCGCAACTGTGCAATCGCCTCACGCACGACGGAGCGACTGACACCGAAGGTTTTGGCGAGCAGATGCTCGGTCGGCAGCTTGTCACCGGGCGCAATTCGTCCGTCGGCAATTTCCTTGCCGATGCGCCCGGCGATGCGCGCCGGGAGATGCTCGATCCGTCTGATCTGGCTGAAGTCTGCTGTCATGCACGTGTCCGCCCCCTGATGATGCCAACTGTTCTACGACAAGACGGGCTATTCTACGATGGGCCGGGGAAACTCAACTGGCAGCCAGGGTTCATCACCATGGCGGGATCGATGGCCTGCTTCAGGGCCGTGAGCAATGCCCGTCGCGCCGGATCAAGCCGCTCTTCGAAATCGGCGCGTTTCAGCCGGCCGATGCCATGCTCGGCGCTGATGCTGCCATTGTAGCTATCGACAACCCGGTTCACCACGGTCTTGGCCCTGTAGATCCTGGAAGCGGACTCATTTGGCGAACTTCCAGTTGGCGGCAGTACGTTGAGATGCACATTGCCGTCGCCGACATGGCCATAGGACACACTGATACAGTCAGGAAGCGCGTCGGTCACGGCCTGCTCGGCATCATGCACAAAATCGGCAAGGCGGGAGAGCGGGACCGAGATATCGGTGCGCATATGGGCTCCCCGCCTGGCCTGCCCCTCGTTCATGCCTTCACGGAAGAGCCAGAGATTGCGTGCCTGAGCCTGCGAGGCGGCGATGACGCCATCGACCACAAGGCCTTCCTCCATGACGCCGCCGAGGAACCGCTCCATCAGGTCGGCGATGTCGACCAGGCCGGAGCCGGAAATTTCCATGAGCACATATGCAGGGTAGTCGCCGGCAATGGGCATAGGCAGATCGGGGATCGCCTCGCGGGCCAGCACAAAGGCCAGCGGCGGCATGAATTCGAAGGCAGACATCAGGTCGCAGCAATCGCGCCGGGCGCGGCGGTAGAGCGTAATGGCATCGTCCAGGGACTTCAGCCCCAGCAAGGCGGTTGCCACCTGGTCGGGCAAAGGTGCCAGCTTGAGCGACACGGCAGTGATGATGCCAAGCGTGCCTTCTGCGCCGATGAAAAGCTGCTTCAGGTCGATGCCGCGATTGTCCTTGCGCAGGGTCGACAGGCCGTTGAAAATCGTGCCGTCGGGCAGCACCACCTCCAGACCGAGAACCAACTCGCGCGTCATGCCATAACGCAACACGTTGATACCCCCGGCATTGGTCGAGACATTGCCGCCGATACGGCAGGAGCCTTGGGCGCCCAGCGCCAGCGGGAAATACATGTCCTTCTCGGCGATCCGGTCTTTCAGTTCGGACAGGATGCAGCCGGCCTCGACAACAGCCGAAAAGTCGTGAACGTCGATATTGCGGATCGCCGTCATGCGCTCAAGGCTGAGAACGACTTGGCTTGCCGGCATATCGGGAATGCCGCCCAGCACCAGACCGGTATTTCCGCCTTGCGGGACGATCGAGAGCCCAAGGTCGCGGCAGGCGCGCACGGCAGCGGCGACATCGCCGGTCGAGCGCGGACGCAACACGGCAACGGCACTGCTCGTGACGTCACCGTGCCAATCCCGGCAGAAACGCCGCATCTCATCCGGGTCCGTCAGCACCATGTCGTGCGTCAAAGCGGTGCGCAGGGAAGCGTGTAGGGCCCCAGAAGCGTCTGTGGCGTTCGCCATCATTGTCTTGCCTTCCTCCCGGATCACCCTTTCGACTGCCTGCCCCTGATGAAGGCCAGCAGATTTTCGCGGGCGTTCCGATATTCTGTTTTCAAGCGAAGCATATAGGGTTATCAGACAACCTTACAAGAAATTTTCGACTGCCTTTTTCCGAAGCTCCTGCAAGGTTGAGGTGGTGGAATTCAGGGGAGGAGAGACACGATGCATATACTGATCATTGGCGCGGCCGGCATGGTTGGACGCAAACTCGCTGCCAAACTGGTTTCGGAGGGCCAGCTTGACGGCGAGCCGATCACAGAAATGACTTTGGTGGACGTGGTAAGGCCTGAAGCTCCCGGAAGCTTTGCCGGCAAGGTGAGCGCAACAGAGGCGGATCTGTCGGCCCCTGGCGAAGCCGAATCACTCGTTGCGGCCCGGCCCGACGTGATCTTCCATCTGGCAGCAATCGTCTCCGGTGAGGCCGAACTGGATTTCGAAACGGGCTACAGGATCAATCTCGACGGAACACGCTACCTCTTCGACGCCATTCGACTGGCCAACGGCGTGGACGGCTACAAGCCGCGCGTCGTTTTCACCTCGTCGATCGCCGTTGTCGGCGCGCCGCTGCCCTATCCGATACCGGACGAGTACCACACGACGCCGCTGACCAGCTACGGCACCCAGAAGGCGATCTGCGAACTGCTCTTGTCCGACTACAGCCGCCGCGGCTTTTTCGACGGCATCGCCATCCGCCTCCCGACGATCTGCATTCGTCCAGGCAAGCCGAACAAGGCGGCGTCCGGCTTCTTCTCCAATATCCTGCGTGAGCCGCTGGTCGGAAAAGAAGCGATCCTTCCCGTATCCGACGACGTTCGCCATTGGCATACCTCGCCACGCTCTGCGGTCGGCTTCCTCATCCATGGGGCAACCATCGACTTGGAAACGGTCGGGCCGCGCCGCGCACTTTCCATGCCGGGCCTCAGCGCCACGGTCGGGGAGCAGATTGAAGCTCTGCGCCGGGTGGCCGGTGACAAGGCCGTCGCGCTGATCCGCCGCGAGCCGGATGAGATGATCATCAAGATGGTCGCCGGCTGGGCTCCGGGCTTTGAAGCGACGCGCGCGAAAGCGCTTGGCTTTACCGCAGAAACCTCCTTTGATGAGATCATCCGCGTGCATATCGAGGATGAGCTGGGAGGCAAACTGTGAGCGAAAAAACAGGTCCGAAGCAAAGCCGGCAGCGCCGGATCGCCTTTCTCGGAACGGGGCTGATGGGTGCGCCGATGGCGCGCCGGCTGCTGGCCGCCGGTCATCCGGTCACGGTCTGGAACCGCGATTTTTCCAAGGCGCAGGCTTTGGTTTCTGACGGTGCGGCGATCGCCGAGACGGCTGCTGCAGCCGCCACGGGATGTGACATCGTCTTCACAATGCTAAGCGACGGAAAGGCCGTCGATGCGGTATTGTTTAGCGGCGGTGTGGCCGACGTTTTGGCCAAGGGCGCCATCGTGATCGACAGCAGCTCGATCTCACCGTTGATTGCCAGAGACCATTCGGCGCGCCTGAAGGCGCTTGGCATCAAACATGTCGATGCGCCGGTATCAGGCGGCGTGGTCGGCGCCGGGGCGGGAACACTGGCCATCATGGCTGGTGGCGACGCGGATGTGATCGATGAACTCTCAGATGTGTTTGCAGTCCTTGGCCGGGTCACGCATGTCGGGCCTTCGGGTGCCGGGCAGATCTGCAAACTCGCCAACCAGCAGATCGTCGCCATCACCATCGGCGCCGTGGCGGAAGCGATGATGCTGGTCGAAGCCGGCGGGGCGTCCCGCGAGAAGTTCAGGGAAGCGATCCGCGGCGGTTTTGCCGAGAGCCGGATTCTGGAGCTGCATGGCGCGCGCATGGTAAAGCGCGATTTCACGCCCGGCGGACCGTCGAAGCTGCAACTCAAGGATCTCGACGCGGTCAAGGAGATGGCCGGTCTGTTTTCGTTGGACCTGCCCTTGACCGAGCAGGTGCGCCGCGAGTTTTTCGATTTCGTGGCGGGTGGCGGCGGTGATACGGACCACAGCGGCCTGCTGTTGCATCTGGAAGCAATGAATGCCGCCAAGGGCGGGGAGGGAAATAATGGCTGAGGACAACAAGGGCGGGCGTCGTCTGCGCTCGCAGGACTGGTTCGACAATCCCGATCATCTCGACATGACGGCACTCTATCTCGAACGCTTCATGAATTACGGTACGACGCCGGAGGAGCTTCGCTCCGGCAAGCCGATCATCGGCATTGCCCAGTCGGGCAGCGACATCAATCCCTGCAACCGCCATCATCTCGACCTTGCCAAGCGGGTCCGCGACGGCATCCGTGACGCTGGCGGCATCCCGATCGAGTTTCCGACACATCCGCTGTTCGAGAACTGCAAGCGGCCAACTGCGGCGCTCGATCGAAACCTGGCCTATCTCGGCCTGGTCGAAATTCTCTACGGCTACCCGCTCGACGGCGTCGTACTCACCACCGGCTGCGACAAGACCACGCCTTCGGCGCTTATGGCGGCCTCGACCGTCGATATTCCGGCGATCGTTTTCTCCGGCGGGCCGATGCTCGACGGCTGGCACGATGGCGATCTGGTCGGCTCCGGCACGGTGATCTGGCGGGCGCGTCGCAAATATGCGGCAGGCGAGATCACACGGGAAGAATTCCTCCAGTCAGCGCTCGATTCCGCCCCGTCGATCGGCCATTGCAACACAATGGGTACTGCCTCGACGATGAATGCCATGGCCGAGGCGCTCGGCATGTCGTTGACCGGTTGCGCCGCCATTCCGGCCGCCTATCGCGAACGCGGCCAGATGGCTTATCGTACCGGACGCCGTGCGGTGGAACTGGTGCAACAAAACATCAAGCCGTCGGATATCCTGACACGCGCGGCGTTCCTCAACGCCATCCGGGTCAATTCAGCGATCGGCGGCTCGACCAATGCCCAGCCGCATCTGGCCGCCATGGCCAGGCATGCCGGCGTCGATCTCTATCCCGACGACTGGCAGATCCATGGCTTCGACATTCCACTGCTGGCCAATGTGCAGCCGGCCGGCGCCTATCTCGGCGAACGCTTCCACCGGGCCGGTGGCGTCCCCGCCATCATGTGGGAATTGCTCAAGGTCGGCAAACTGGAGGGCGGCTGTCCGACGGTTACCGGCAAGACCATGGCCGAAAACCTGCAGGGCCGGGAATCCACCGATCGGGAGGTCATCCTGCCTTACGACGCTCCGCTGAAGGAGCGCGCCGGTTTTCTGGTGCTGAAGGGCAATCTGTTCGATTTCGCCATCATGAAGATGAGCGTGATTTCGCCCGGTTTCCGCGAACGTTATCTGAGCGAACCGGGCAAGGAAGGCGTGTTCGAAGGCAAGGCGGTGGTCTTCGACGGCTCCGAGGATTACCACAAGCGTATCAACGATCCGGACCTCAACATAGACGAGCGCACGATCCTCGTCATCCGCGGCGCCGGTCCGCTCGGCTGGCCGGGATCGGCCGAAGTGGTCAACATGCAGCCGCCGGACCACCTGATCAAAAAGGGCATCCTCAGCCTTCCGACAATCGGCGACGGTCGCCAATCCGGCACCGCCGACAGCCCATCGATCCTCAACGCCTCGCCGGAAAGTGCGGCCGGCGGCGGCCTCGCCTATGTGCGCACAGGCGACGTCATCCGCATCGATTTCAACCATGGTCGCTGCGATATGCTGGTGACGCCGGAAGAAATTGAGCTGCGCAAGACGGCCGGCATTCCGGCTGTTCCGGCCGATGCCACGCCTTGGCAGATGCTGTACCGGCGCACGGTCACGCAGCTTTCCGACGGCGCCGTCATCGAGGGTGCACCAGAGTTCCGCAAACTGGCAGAGAGGCTGCCGCGACACAATCACTGAGACGTGAGACGCATGCCGCCGGATGGATTTTGTTCGGCGGCTGATGACATTTGCAAAAGACTGGCCCTCAGATCAAGCGGCAGCCTTCTTCGCCTTGCTCAATCTTTTGAGCGCCTGATCGAGCGGTCTTTGTCCATCGCAATAATCCTGCCAAGCCGTGGCTTTTTTCAGCAAGTCCGGTACGGTCCGGATGGTGAAGCGCGTTGGATCGAGGCCCGCCTTGACCTGGGTCCAGTTGAGCGGCATCGAGACCGTTGCGCCCGGCCTCGCCCGTGGCGACAAGGGCGCCACGGCCGTCGCCATCCGATCATTGCGCAAATAGTCGAGAAAGATCCGGCCCTCGCGCTGGTTCTTGGCCATCTTGATCAGGTAGAGATCCGGGTTATCGCGCGCCATTCCCTGGCAGACATCATGGGCAAAGCCCTTGGCCTCATCCCAACCGAGCTTCTTGCCCTTGGCAACGGCAAGCGGGGTGACGACATGCAGGCCCTTGCCGCCCGTCGTCTTGCAGAAGCTGACAAGCCCGAGATCTTCGAGCCGGTCCCGAATTTCCCGGGCGGCGTCGACGACAGACGTGAATTCGACGTCAGGGCCGGGGTCAAGGTCGAAGACCAGACGGCCCGGCACGTCCGGCTGCCCCGGCTCGCAGTTCCAGGGATGCAGTTCGATCCCGCCGATCTGGGCTATGGCGGCAAGTCCTTCCACACGATCGATCTGCAGATAGGGTTTTTTGTCGCCAGACACGGTTACGAGTTCCAGCAGGTTGGATGTCCCCGGCCCGGCATGGCGCTGAAAGAACTGCTCGCCACCGATCCCGTCGGGCGCGCGGATGATCGAACAGGGGCGACCCTTGATATGATCGATAAGCCAAGGGCCGACAGCTTCATGATACCGGGCGAGATCGACTTTGGTGACCGGTTTGCCGTCACCGGCATCCGGCCAAAGCGCCTTTTGCGGACTTGAGATCATCACCCCCATGATCTCTTCTTTTCCGCCCCTGCGCGCCTTCTTGGCCGGGGGGTTGGCGGCTTCAGGATCAGGAAGGGACGTTTTCGAGGGCGCCGCGGGCTTATCAGCTTGAACCTCTTCAGCCGGCTTGTCTTCCCGCAGGCCCTTGAACGCAGCCTGACGAACCTGACCATCGCCTGTCCATCCGGCAAATTCGATCTCGGCAACAAGCTCGGGCTTGAGCCAAACAATATCAGCGGTTTTCTCGGGCGCACCGATCCCGGTGAAGGGCGATGTCTCCGTCTCCATTTCCTTCAGCCTCGGCAGCAGGGTTGCGACGGTTTTGGCGCCGTAACCTGTGCCGACTCGTCCGACATAGACGAAGTGATCGCCACGATTGACCCCAACGAGCAGAGAGCGAAATTTGCCACCGGTCTTTGCATACGCGCCGATCACCACCTCATGGCCGGCGCGGCATTTCGATTTTGCCCAAGTATCTGTCCGCCCCGATCGATACGGTGCCGCCGCCTGTTTCGAGACGATGCCTTCGAGTGACAGGCGGCAGGCCGACTTGAGGACCGCATCGCCGCCGGTTTCGAAATGTTCGACGAAACGCAGGCGCGGATCCTCTCCGGCATCCGACAGCAAGGCCGCAAGCCGCTTCTTGCGCTCTGTCAGGGGCAACTCGCGCAGGTCCTCACCTCCAAGGAAGAGCAGGTCGAACGCGAAATACACGAGCGCATCGGTCTTGCCTTCGGACATTGCCGCCTGAAGGGCGGCAAAATCCGGCGCACCGCTTTCGTCCAGCGCACAAATCTCGCCATCGATAATGCAGTCGGGAAGGGCTGATGCCGATTTTGCGATTGCTGAATATTTGGCAGTCCAGTCGAGACCTTTGCGCGTCTTCAACGTCGCCTTGCCGCCCTGCGTCAGCATCTGGATGCGATAGCCATCCAATTTGATCTCGTGAATCCAGCCGCCGGCCGATGGCGGACGCGACAGGCTCTCGCAGAGTTGTGGCGCGATAAACCCGGGCATGGTATGTGTTACTTCGGAAGGAGATGGCTTTCCCGCGGCCTTCGCACCCGCTTTTGCCCCTCTCTTTCGTTCGTTAGCGGCGAGCCCCTGACTGCTGTCCCAAACGGCATCGGATTCGACCGCCCCGACGTCCGTCATGAACGGTTTCGGCTTTTTTCCCTTGCCCGAAGCGATAGCCTCCATTGTCCGTCCGGATGCTATCGATGTGTTATTCTCCTCAAGAACCGCCGAACCATTCTCATCGATGGCAGCGTCATCGCGATGTTTGATGAGAAGCCAGTTGGTCCGTTTTCCACCATCCCGGTCATGACGCATCCGCACGAGAACAAAGCTTCCATGCAGCCGTTTTCCCTTGAGCGTAAAGTTGAAATCGCCTTCGGCCAGAGCCTCCTCCGGCGATTGATTGCCCTGCGCCTCCCAATAGCCACGATCCCAAAGCATCACCGAGCCACCGCCATACTGGCCTTTCGGTATAGTGCCTTCGAAGTCGCCGTATTCCAGCGGGTGGTCTTCCACCTCGACGGCAAGGCGCTTGTCCTGTGGATTAAGGGACGGTCCCTTGGTCACGGCCCATGACTTGAAGACGCCGTCCAGCTCTAGCCGAAGATCATAATGCAGGCGTGTCGCATCATGCTTTTGTATCACGAAGCGCCTGCGGTTCGATGGCTCGACCGATGCTTCACCGCTCGGTTCGCCTGTCTTCTGGAAATCGCGCTTGGCGCGGTATTTCGAAAGAGTGTCGGCCATGAATTTCCGGTCCTCCATGGAAAGCCGAGCCGGTTTCAGCCAGCTCAATGCTGCCTATCGCCCCGAGACGCGGATGGCCCCCGCCTCGCCGAAGCTACGCTGGACGGCAGCGATCTGACTTGCGGCAATGTCCGCAGACACTTCGATTTCCCCGCCAAAGGGTGCATCCTGGCGTGCGCCGTCTTCATGAGAAGCATCGCCTCCCGATGGGGCCGAGCCAACGGTATTTTGTGCCGTCGTGGATTGAATAAAGATGTCCGGCCTCGAGATACCATGCTGCTGAACGAGATGTTCGACCGCAAGGTCTGCTGCTGCGCGCGTATTGAAAGTTGCCCTGATTGTCGTCGTGCTGTCGTCAGCCATCAGTCCGTCTCCTGTTGCACATGTCACGACATACCAACGCGCTGGAGGCAAGCTGGTTTCCAGGGGCTATGCAGTTAACAGCTATGTCTGTTGGATCTTGATCCGAAGGATGGTATGTTCTCTCTTTGTTCAAAAACAGAAGATGGCTCGCCGCCTTGGATGCTCTGACTGCACTGCCCATTCGTAAAATCATTCATGTCGATATGGATGCCTTTTATGCATCCGTGGAACAGCGCGATAACCCGGCGCTGTGTGGCCTGCCGCTCGCCGTTGGCGGCTCCGCGGCGCGTGGCGTAGTGGCTGCCGCCAGTTACGAGGCAAGAGCCTTTGGCGTGCATTCGGCCATGCCATCGGTCACCGCCAAGCGCAAATGTCCGGACTTGATTTTCGTTGCCCCGCGTTTCGATGTCTATCGACAGGTCTCACAGCAGATACGGGAAATTTTTGCAGACTATACGGCAATGATCGAGCCGCTTTCCTTGGATGAGGCCTATCTCGATGTGACTGAAAATCTGAAGGGCATGGAAATCGCGACTGAGATCGCAGCGGAAATTCGCTCCCGGATCAAGCAGGTCACCAACCTGAATGCGTCCGCGGGCATTTCCTACAACAAGTTCCTCGCCAAAATGGCCAGCGACCTGAACAAGCCGAACGGCCAGGCCGTCATCACACCGAAGAACGGCCCGGGTTTTGTCGAGACGCTTCTGGTCAAAAAATTCCATGGTGTCGGGCCGGCCACGGCAGAGCGGATGAAACGGCATGGAATCGAGACCGGGCTCGATCTCAGGTCAAAATCTCTCGGCTTCCTTCAGCAGCAATTCGGGAAAGCCGGGCCATATTTCTACGGCATCGCCCGCGGCATCGATGAACGACAGGTCAGACCTGATCGCATGCGCAAATCGATCGGCGCCGAGGACACGTTCGTCGAAGATATCGAGGCGCTCGATCTGGCGAAAGCCGAGTTGCGGCCTTTGGCTGAAAAGGTCTGGCGCGCCTGCAAGACGCACGGCATCAGGGGAAAGACCGTCACCGTCAAAATCAAATATTCGGACTTCAGCCAGGCGACGCGGAGCCGGACCGTGCCTGGAGCCATTTCGGATACTGACATGATCCTGGACGTTGCGGAGACCCTGCTCGCCTCAGTGTTCCCATTCAAACGTCCGGTGCGGCTTCTGGGCGTCACACTTTCGTCGCTCGACGCCTCAGGCAGCGGGACAGAGCCGCAACTCGATCTCGATCTTTGATCGTGACCGGCCACAAACGAAAAAGCCTGCCGCGGGAGGAGGTGCGGCAGGCTTTCCGAAAAGAACCGAACAGTAGCTGGGAGGAGGAGAGCCACTGTTCCGACAGACGCCCCATGGGAGGAGGATTGGGCCGCCTGAATTCGAAGCTCTGCGGGAGGAGGTGCATCGCTTCGATACAAACATCATACCCCATCTGCCCGCACATGAAAGAGACATTGCTGCAGTGCAGCTATGCAGAGAACGCATAACTGGAACGCCCCTTCCTTCCCTTTACAAGGTGGGTTGATCGCCCGACTGTATCTGGCAGGTTCTGCGGATAAACAACCTTCAAGCATACCGGCTATAAGGGAATTCCAGGCTATACGGGCTTTGGATCAGGCTGCAATGTCGGCGATCTCGCCGAACTGGATCAGGATACGAGGTGAGGTCATGTCGCCGCTCTCTTCGTCCACCTGGACGGAGTAGGCCGCGACGCCGACATGGCGTGGAGCCATCGCCGTTGCAATTTTTTCGGCACTGACCGCATTCGACGCCTGACGCATTTCACCGGGTGCCAGGCCGCCGCGGACCCGCTTGAACGGCAGGATGATGAATTTTTCGGCCATGATGCGTTCCTCGATATACCGTTCTCTTAATGTTCTCTAATTGGACACAGGTCAAGCATTATCGGAACGGGACGGTCCGCTTCGGGAAGCAGTGCTGGCGACATTCCCTGCAGGTCTGGAAAAAGCGCCCGTTCGTCTCCATCTACAAACCGCGACATGTTGCGGAGAAAAACATGGAAACCGGCACCCAACATCTTGACGAACAGAAGATCGAGATTATCCCTCCGGCGCCCAAACCGCGCCAGGAAGTCAAGACCCTGCGCTGCGACTGTTGTCGGGAGCGCTTTGTATCGGATGACGAGGATTACGGGATCTGTCGACATTGCCTGGAATGTTGATTGCTTCAGCGAAGAAGTCCTGCCGTCCGCAGCGCCTTTTCAATAACCGATTGTATCGGGTTTACGGTTTCCGCATCGGGCATTGACTGCCCGGAAACATCTGCTGCCGGCTGCGGTGCAGCGCTTGGCCGGCGGTCGAAGGATGCGACAAGACCCCATGAGCGCGCGATATGCAGCGTCGAGGATATGCCGACATCGAGCATGAAAGGCCCGCTCTTGCCGTAGCCCGACGCGACGTCGAGAGGCGTTCCATGGGCAAGGCCAGAGATCTGATAGAGCTCGATGACATCCTCGCCCGCGCTGCTGCGCCAAACGGTCCGCGAATGCCCGTCGATCTTGTCTGACATAGTGGGCCGGCTGCCTGCACCGTGCACGCCGCGCCATTGCTCCACGATTGCAACTGCAGCCGCCGGAACGACTGTCGTATCGCTTGTGCCATGCCAAATCGAGATGCGCGGCCAGGGTCCTGTGTGTGGTGCCCCGCTTTCCAGCTTGCTCTGCAAAACCGCCGGCGTCGGGATACCGTGGCCGCGCATCCGGTCGAAGGCTTCCGGCACCGTCGATGCGGTCGCGTAGGGAAGCCCGGCTATGATGGCCCCGCCGGCGAAAACCTCGGGATAAGTCGCCAGCATGGCATTGGCCATGGCGCCGCCAGCCGACAGGCCTGTGATGAAGATGCGCCGTTCGTCGATTCCATGCGCCGCCGTTACCGACGCGATCATCTGCCGGATCGACAGAACCTCGCCGTCGTCGCGACGAATGTCCTGCGGATTGAACCAGTTGAAGCAGAGATTGCTGTTGTTGGCATGAACCTGCTCAGGGAAAAGAACGATAAAACCATAATCATCCGCGAGCTTCGACCATCCGGATCCAAGATCGTAGCCAGACGCCGTCTGCGTGCAGCCGTGAAGCACGACGACGAGCGGCGGCGAGGCGGCCAGTTGCTTGGGCACATGATACCAGGCGGATAACGCCCCTGGATTGCTGCCAAACCCCTGAAGTCGCTGCAGACGGGACGCCGTCGCAGGACCACCGGTCTGGCCGCGAAGCCGTGCAAGACGTTCAATCGTATCGGCCATGGATCTCATCTATTGCCTCCAGCGTGGACGCCTTAGCGGCGCGCGCCTGTTAACACACGAACGGCACTATGGTTGCCGCACTGCACAAACTAATCCACTTACCTTTTAAAGCAATCATCGAGCGCTCCGTGGGATACGTATAGGGGGCTTCGCGCCGGAGGTGGCAAGCCGCGCATCCGGCTTGCCAGCCCAGGGCCAGACTCAGGCTGCCTGCCGCGATGCCAGCGCTTCCTCGGCCAATTTGCGTGCGGCGACGAAATCCACCTTGCCCGAGCCCAGCACCGGCACCTTGCCAACGGTCACGTCGGCAGGCACCATCATGTCCATGGCGCCATTCGATTTGGCAAAAGCCAGGAACTCGCTACGGGTGGCCTGCGGGGCATCGGTGAGAAGAAACAGTCGCTCACCCTTCTTTGCATCCGGAAGGGACGAGACGACGGAAAGGGCATCTGGCCAGAGCTTGCCGGCCAGCGCCTCGACGGCTGCCAGCGACACCATTTCCCCGCCGATCTTGGCGAAGCGCTTGGCACGGCCGCTGATCCTGACGAAACCTTCCGCGTCGATCGTGACGATGTCACCGGTATCGTGCCAGCCGCCGGCAAGCGGTTCGAGCACGCCGGGATTTTCGGTGCGCAAATATCCCGCCATCACATTGGCGCCGCGCACATGCAGGCGCCCGCCCTCCTCGATCCCCGGCACGGGCTCGAGCTTCCATTCCATGCCCGGCAAAATCTTGCCGACCGTGCCCGATTTGTTGAACATCGGCGTATTGATGGAGATGACCGGCGCGGCCTCGGTGACCCCGTAACCTTCCAGAATGCGCAGGCCGAATTTCTCCATATAGGTCTCCCGGGTCGAGGCTTTTACGGGCTCGGCCCCGGAGAAAATATAGCGGATCGAACGGAAGTCGTAGGGATGGGCGGTGCGGGCATAGCCGTTGAGGAACGTGTCGGTGCCGAAGATGATCGTCGCGTTCGAGGCGTAGATCAGTTCCGGGACGATGCGATAGTGCAGCGGCGAGGGATAGAAATAAACCGGCACGCCGGAGATCAGCGGCAGAATGGTGCCGGCAGTCAGGCCGAAGGAATGGAACACCGGCAGGATGTTGAAGACCTTGTCGCCGGCATGGAAATCGATGCGCGCGGCGGCCTGGGCGGCATTCGAGAGAATGTTGGCATGCGTAAGCACCACGCCCTTCGGCGTTCCCTCGGACCCCGATGTGAACAGGACGATCGCGGGATCCTGCGCATTTGCCTTTCTCAAAGGCCGGCTCCTGCGCAACAGTCCGACGACCTTGTCGACAACAGTGAATGAGCTTCGCAGATCGTCGAGCCAGACGATCGTTACATGCTTTTCCATTTCCTCGATGACGGGCCCGAGCTTCGCCTGGGCAATGAAGGCGCGGGAGGTGAGGACATGCCTGACCTCGGCCGCGGTGCAGGCGGCCAGAATATTGCTGGCGCCGGCGGTAAAGTTCAGCATGGCCGGGACCTTCCCCGCTGTCATGACGCCAAGAAGCGTGGCAACGGCGCCATTGGCGTTGGGCAGCATGACGCCCACCGTCTTTTCCGGAAACATGGTGATGAAACGGGCGCCAAGCACTGCTGCTCCCGTGAGAAGCTTGCCGTAGGAGAGGGAGCCGGTAACCGGATCCTCCGCCGCAAGCCGTCCCATGCCGCGTTCACGCGCCGTCTCGATGACCTTTTCCAGCACGGTCTTCGATGTGTCGGTGGTGCGGAACATCAGCATGGACATGACCTGATAGAGTGCAGCACCCGCGGCGATGCGCCGCTTCCGCCCTTTCAATTCTGCAGGCACATCAAGCCTGACCGGTTCGAGGATCGTCACCTTGACCTTCGGAAACAGACGGCGGCGAACCTGTCCGCCTGATAGCCGTGAGAAATAGCTTCTTTCCAGCCCGTCAATACGGACCGGCACGACCATCGAACCGGTCTTGTCGGCGACCATGGCCGCACCGTCGTAAACTTTCATGAGCGTGCCGGTGACCGTCAGGCGGCCTTCCGGGAAGATGCCGATCGAGTTGCCATCCTGCACGATCTTGATCAGCGACCGGGTTGCCATCGGCTTCGTGGGATCCAGCGGCAGGAATTTGCACATTTTCAGGAAAGGCTTGACCCACCAGGCCTGCGCGATCTTGTAGTCGATGGCAAAAACCGGTTCCTCCTCGGTAATCGCAAGGGCCAGGGCCCCGTCGAGGAAACTGACATGGTTGAGCGCGATGATCGGCGCCCTGCCCGCTTTCTTGATGTTTTCCAGTCCTTCCACCTCCAGGCGCATGAAGGCGCGGAACAAAATCGAGAGGAAATCCCGGAAGGGATTGGTCGGCAAGGTCGCCAGCATCAGCCAAGCAATGCCGATATTGAGGATGGACAGGCCGAGGATGATCATCGGAACCGACATCCCCGCAGCCTGCAGACCGGCCACCAGCGCGAGGCCGACGGTAATGAACATGGCGGAGAGCACATTGGCGGCGCCGATGACGCGGGCGCGACGGTCCTCATGCGCCCAGCTCTGCATGGCGGCAAAGGTCGGGACGGCCAAGAAGGCGCCGCCGACGGCCATGCCCGCGAGATCGATCGCCACGCGAACAGTGTTCTGGCCGGCAAAAAAGGCGCTTATCGTTTCGGCCTTGGCAATCGATTGCAAGCCCCAGAGGTTCCAGGCCAGATCCATGCCGAACAGGGCGATAATCAGCGTTCCGATCGGTGCGGGCAGCAGCACGACGCGGCCAGCCGACATCCATCCGGCAATGGCCGAGCCGATCGCGATCGAGACCGCAAAGACCGCGAGATAGGCGGGCACGACGACCTCCGAACCGCCGAGAATTTCCGTGACCATGATCGGCAGCATCGACATGACGAAGGCGCCGACGAACCAGAACCAGCAGTTCATCAAGGCCGAACGCCAGATGCGTGTGTCGTCCCGCAGTTCGCTGACAAGCGTGTAGCTCGATCGAAACACATTGCGGTCGACGACCAGACCGGGCGCTTTTGAGCCCGTGGGCGGGATCATGCGCGCGGCGATCCAGCAGAGAACCGACAACCCCATCATCATCGGGCCGAAGACCCAGACATTTTCGCCCTTGGTAAAGGCAAGCGCTGCGACGATGGTGCCGGTGAGGATGGCGATGAACGTGCCGCCCTCGATCCAGGCATTGGCTTTCGGAAGATCCTTGCGTTCGAGATGATCCGGCAGGATGCCGTATTTGATTGGCCCGAACAGCGCGGAGATGACGCCGAAGCCGAACAGGGCCAGCATCAGGACCGGAATGGAGGAAAAGGCGATACCGACCACCGAAATGGCTGCGACGGCAATCTCCGAACGCTTCAGGATTTCGGCGAGCCAGGCCTTGTCATATTTGTCGGCCATTTGCCCGGCCATTGCCGACAGAAGCAGGAAGGGAAGGATAAAGATACCACCCGCGACCGTGACCAGCGATGCGCCTTCCGACGCCATCTGGGCAAGAATGATGAACACCAATGTCTGCTTCAGGAAATTGTCGTTAAAGGCCGAGAGAAATTGCGTCCAGAATAGCGGCGCGAATTTCCTCGATGTCATCAGATTGCTGCGCATGCCGGTTCCCCATTTGTCAAAACAGAAGGCCATAGAGATGTTACGCAAAGGTTGAACCCGCAAACAACTCATTGGTGTGGTAAACGAATATTAGCTCTCGCCATTGCGATTGAAATTAACAAGAAGCTTTTCCGTCTTGGCGTCTTCGATCCTGCGGATCAGCTTGTCCGATTCGGCGTTGTCGCGCAGCGTCTTGGTGATGTTGACCGTGGTCTGCACCAGCATCAGGATCCCCATGGTGAGATAGCCCTTGCCCCAAAGATCGAGCGGCATGGTGTAGAGGCCAGCAGCGAGCATGAAGGCCGCGGTGCCGAAGGAAATATAGGAAAAGCTCACCCAGCTGGAGGAGTGCTTTTGAATGCTGTCGGTCATCATAATGGTCCTTTTTCAATAGTGACACCAGATCAAGCGGCGGAGTTCATGTGGTCGCCAAGGCAGGCAAGGACATCAACCGGATTTACTGACCGGGGTGCGTGCGGAAGGCTGCTTAAGACTAAGTCCGCCGCGCGCAATGAGCGAATTGATTTGAACATGCCCCGTCTCCGATGTATGAACGGCGTTCATGAAACGAGATATATCGAATATCTGAACAACGTTCAAGAATTATTTTGAACGTTGTTCACGACTTGAATTGGAATGGGTTAATGAGTGGGCGAAGGGAAGAAAAGCGCGAGGATTTGCGGGCGCGTCTGATCGAGGCGGCCCGCAACCGCATCGCCGCCGATGGTTTGACGAACCTGAGGGCCCGTGACGTCACGCAGGACGCCGGCTGCGCACTTGGCGGCCTCTATACCGTGTTTGCCGATCTCGACGACCTGATTTTTCACGTCAACTCGGGCACGCTGAAATCGCTGGAAGCGACATTTGCTCTCGCGGAGGTCAAGGACCGCACGCCCACGGATGAGTTGCGCAATCTTGCGCGTGGCTATCTGACTTTCGCCGTCAACCATCGTCATCTCTGGAAGGCTTTGTTCGAGCATCGCCTGTCGGAGGGGCGGGAATCACCCCAGTGGCATCTCGACGAACATCTGTTCCTGATGGACGTGATCGCCGCGCCACTTGTCGACCTGCAGCCCGGCTTGTCCGCAGAAGAACGCGCCAGCCGCGCCCGCACGCTCTTTGGTGCGGTGCATGGCGTTATCAGCATCAGTCTGGAAGCGCGGTTTGTCGGCGTTCCCACCGAAAAGCTCGAACGGGAACTCGACGACTTCGTACTGACCATCGCCGCCGGCTCGAAAGCCCGACAGAAGGATTGATCGCTCGACAAGCGATGTCTCCCACGGGCAGGAACGCCGTCGCTCCCTGCCCGCAGCCTCGCTTCTCAATCGTCGTCAGGGACAGGCGTTTCGATGCTATCGCGGACCCCGGAGAGGATCGTGCGTTTGCCGACATGGTTTGCCGCCCCCACGAGCCCTTCCTTTTCCATGCGCTCGACCAGCGAGGCGGCCCGGTTATAACCGATCTGCAAGCGGCGCTGGATGTAGGATGTCGAGCATTTCTTGTCTCTAAGCACCACCTTGACGGCCTTGTCATAGAGATCGTTGCCGTCTTCCTCGGCCATTGCTCCCTTGTCGAACACGGCGCCGTCTTCTTCCGCAAGCTCGTCCGTATCTTCGGCATCTTCCGTCACGGTGCCGAGATATTCCGGCCGCCCTTGCGTTTTCAGATGCGCGACAACCTTCTCGACTTCCTCATCGGATACGAACGGTCCATGAACACGGGCGATCCGCCCGCCGCCGACCATGTGCAGCATGTCCCCCTGCCCCAGAAGATGCTCGGCGCCCTGTTCGCCGAGGATCGTCCGGCTGTCGATCTTGGAGGTGACCTGAAAGGAGATGCGCGTCGGAAAGTTGGCCTTGATCGTGCCGGTGATGACATCGACCGAGGGACGCTGCGTCGCCATGATCAGGTGAATGCCGGCCGCACGCGCCATCTGGGCCAGCCGCTGGATCGCACCCTCGATCTCCTTGCCGGCGACCATCATCAGATCTGCCATCTCGTCAACGATAACGACGATATAGGGCATGGGGGCGAGATCCATTTCCTCCTGTTCGAAGATCGGCTCTCCGGTCGAGCGGTCGAAGCCGGTCTGGACCGAGCAGAGAATCGTCTCGCCTTTGGCCCGCGCAGAGGCAGCCCGCGCATTGAAGCCGTCGATATTGCGAACCCCGAGACGCGACATCTTCCGATAGCGGTCCTCCATTTCACGCACGGCCCATTTCAGCGCCATGACGGCTTTCTTGGGATCGGTGACCACCGGCGTCAGCAGGTGAGGAATGCCGTCATAGACCGACAGTTCCAGCATCTTCGGATCGACCATGATCAGGCGGCACTCCTCCGGCTTCAACCGGTAGAGCAGGGAGAGGATCATGGTGTTGATGGCAACAGATTTGCCCGACCCGGTCGTGCCGGCAACGAGCAGATGCGGCATCTTGGCAAGTTCCGCGACCACCGGTTCGCCGCCGATGGTTTTTCCAAGGCAAAGCGCCAGCTTGAAGCGTGTCTCGCCATAGCTTTCGGATTCGATCATCTCCCGGAAGTAGACGGTTTCCCGAATGGGATTGGGCAGTTCGATGCCGATGACATTACGGCCGGGAACGACCGCGACACGCGCCGACAACGCCGACATCGACCGGGCGATATCGTCGGACAAACCGATGACCCGCGAGGATTTCACGCCCGGCGCAGGTTCGAATTCGTAAAGGGTGACGACCGGGCCGGGCCGGACATCGATGATCTCGCCGCGGATGCCGAAATCTTCAAGAACGCTTTCCAGCAGGCCGGCGCTCTGCTCAAGCGCTTCCTGGCTGATGATCGCGGTTTCCTGGGTCAACGGCTCCTGCAGCAGGGTGACAGGGGGAAACTCATATTCGCCGCTCGCCACCGGTACTCGAGCCGTTCTTTTCACAGGCTGCGGCGCGGCGATCACGATCCTCTCGACCGGCGGATCGATAACGACCTCGGCCGGCGCGCTATCGTCTTCAGACTGAAGGGCAGGCGCTGGCTCGCATGGGGGCTCAACGATTTCGCTTTCCATTGCCTGCAAAGGCGGCAACTGGGGGGCGGTCGCCGCGGCCTGCCAAATCGCGGATAAACCGATCGATTGCGGTCCGGCTGCACGCACACCGATCTCGCGGTAAAGTCCAGTCACCGAATGAAGCGCTGGTACAACGTCAGGAGCGTGCCATCGTGCCGGCTCAACCTCGACATCCATCGCGGACGTCAGATCCATGGCGCTCCAGAACACGTCGTCCGACACATTGTACAGCGCGCTTGGCAGCTTCCTGGTCAGCCCTGCTTCCGTGGGCACATCGCTCTCTTTCGGCAGCAAGAATGCCGGATCGATCGGCATCTCCGAAGTCTCCGCAACGGCTACGGGCGGCACCTCGACTTCCTGCTTCAAGCGCATGGCCAACAATTGCACGCCGGATGCGCCTCCTGTTGCACCATCAGAAACCTGTTCTTGAGCAGCGAAGTCCTGCCGGAGAGCCTGTTGCGGAGGGACGCTTTCCGGCAATGGCGGTACGTCCGAACCCACTGCGGCCGGCTCACCCAATGCTCCGGTTTGCGCGCGCTTGGAATAGGCGCTTTCAGGCGTGCGTGTAAAACGGACATTCGGCCTCAGCATAAAGGCGCTTTGCCATACCGGCACGTCTTCACGCCCTTCGACCGAACTGGCAGCCAGAACATCCTCATCAGCACGCGAACCGCTGCCCGCCGAGAGATTATCCATCACCGGGGAAGAGGCAGGCCGATGGTCCATTTCCGGACCGAGTTCTCCACCCGTATTGTGCTCGGCTCCCGCTTGATTGAGGCGGTTTGGAAGATTTGTTCGGGAAAGACGCATCGGGACCTGCTCACTCAAAATTCACGGGCAAAAGGCTCCCTCAATTCAATAGAAAATAAAGGTTAATCACCCCTTTCCAGCTCGGCTTGTTTACCGGATTTTCCAAGTCCGCCGCGTCTTCTCGCGAGCTAGGACCAGCAGCTGCGCCAGTCCGCAATGTCAAATAAAATACCGCTTTTGCACAGCGCGCCGACTATCAAAAGGAAAAAGGGGCGGCACTGGCCACCCCTTCCTGGAAACATAAACAGCCACGATCTGCAGACTACTGAAGAATCTGCACGACGGTGTGCGTCTGCGGATCGACGATCACGCGCTGGTCGTTGACGATCACATAGGCGTAGCGCGGATCCCCCTCAACCGGGACAAGCACCACCTCCTGCGGGATCGGCTTGCCGACCGCCAAAGGCTGCTCCACCACGATCGACTGCTGCACAGGCTGCTGCTGCACATAGGTGACCACTGTCTCCGGCGGCGGCTCCAGCGCCCCGCCAGCGACCGCGCCCACGACGGCACCGACCCCTGCGCCAACCGGTCCGCCAATGATTGCGCCTGTTGCCGCCCCGCCGACCATGCCGGTGGTGGCGCTTTCCTGCGCCAGTGCTGCCGTCGACATCAAACCCAGAATGGCTGCGGTGATGATGGCGTGTTTCATGACATTCTCCTCAATTTTCAATTCCATGTGTCCCTGCGAAAACAATGCGGCAGCGCATGCTTTGGTTCCGTTGGGATTTAGGAGGGTGATGCGCATGACGGATGCGTCATGGTTGCGCTGCACTGCAACGATCTTCGCAGTGAGCCGCAGAACGGCTTCCCTGTCATCCGCAACGGCAGTAAGAAGCTGAAGTTTCGGGTGAGATGTATCTGCAGGGAGACGGACTTGAGCCTTAAATTCGGAACAAGTGGATTGCGCGGCCTGTCCGTCGAACTGGCGGGGAAACCGTCCTTTATTTACGCTGCGGCTTTTGCAACCTTTTTGCTGAAAAACCGGATTGCCGCACCAGGCGATCGCGTTCTCGTCGGGTACGACTTCCGCGAGTCCAGTCCTGCAATTGCCGCAAATGCAAGACGGGCGATTCGCGCATCAGGGCTGGAACCGGTCGATTGCGGCACGGTGCCGACACCGGCTCTGGCGTTTTACGGCCTGAAAACCGGGGTGGCATCGATGATGGTGACGGGATCCCATATCCCGGCAGACCGGAACGGCATCAAGTTTTATCTGCCGAGCGGCGAGATCGACAAATCCCACGAGCAGGGAATTTCCGCCCTCGCTGCAGAGTTCGGGAATTGGGACGTCCCCATATCGCCGGACGCGACGGCCGACCCCTCTGCGGATGTGGCCGCCGTCTTCATGGAGCGCAGCAAAACAATTCTCCCGCACCGTGCACTCGATGGCATGCGCGTCGGCGTTTACCAGCACTCCTCCGTTGCCCGCGACATGCTGAGCGAGATTCTAAGTCACTATGGCGCGCATGTGGTCGATCTCGGGCGTTCCGCAAATTTCATCCCGGTCGACACGGAGGCAGTATCGGCATCGACCATCGCTTTGCTGACAGGCTGGTCGAGCAAGTTCGCGATCGACGCCATCGTCTCGGCCGACGGAGATGGCGACCGGCCGCTGATTGCAGACGAGAAGGGCGTGCCGGTGGCTGGCGATATATGCGGCCTGATAACCGCGCGTTTCCTCGGTGCCGATGCGATCGTCACGCCGATCACGTCCAATTCGGGCATAGAGGCTTCCGGCAATGGCCACGTCATCCGGACGAGGGTCGGGTCACCCTACGTCATCGCCGGCATGCTGGAAGCGCAGAAAACCCACCATCGCATTGTCGGCTTCGAGGCGAATGGCGGAACGTTGACTGCCTCGCCTTTCAAGCTCGCATCCGGAGACCTCGAGGCTTTGCCGACACGGGACGCCTTCCTCCCCATTCTTGCGGTTCTGGGCACGGTGGCAACCTCGGGCCTGTCTCTTGCGGGCCTGACGCGGGCACTTGGTCTTCCCGCGACTGCGGCGGACCGGCTTGAAAATTTCGCTACGGACAGAAGTGCCGCCATCATGGCGTGGCTGCGGGCGGACCGAACCAATCTCGAGCAGTTTGTCGCTCCTTTGGGCCAGCCCATAGACGTCAACGAACTGGACGGGCTTCGCATCACCCTGCACAATGGCCGGATCATTCATTTCAGGCCATCAGGCAACGCGCCGGAAATGCGCTGCTATGTCGAAGCCGACAGTGCCGATGCGGCAGCGGAGATGCTTCAAGCAGGTCTTCGGCTCCTACGGGAATTCGCCGCATGACATGATCCGCGGCGTAACGGTCCGGCGCAATGGGGCTGCAACGTCTCAACTCCTAAGTGCCGCCGCCGGGGGCTGCCTGTAGGCGATGAAGGCTGGAAGGGCGGCCAGGATTGCAGCCGAGGCGAGAAGCAATGCCGCAAAGACGATGTCCTGCATCTCAAAGGCAACCGGGAGGGTAACGCCGCTGTCGCTTGACATCACATTGGCAATCGCAACCGAACCGGCAAAGCCGATGAGGAAGCCCAGCCCGACGCCGAGGGCGATCAGAATGAACAGTTCCAGCCAGACGATCGCGAACAAGGCGGTACGCGGAGCGCCAAAAGCCCGCAAAGCGCCGATCTGCCGCCTTCGCTGCCCGACATGAATGACCGTTACCAGAAGCAGCGCGGCTGCGATC
Source organism: Pararhizobium gei (assembly GCF_029223885.1). Classification (NCBI taxonomy): domain Bacteria; kingdom Pseudomonadati; phylum Pseudomonadota; class Alphaproteobacteria; order Hyphomicrobiales; family Rhizobiaceae; genus Pararhizobium; species Pararhizobium gei. The sequence continues at coordinate 4,071,099 of NZ_CP119409.1, forward strand.
AGAACCTGCGTGCTGACCGCAACGGCAAACAACACGAGCTTTGCATCGCCCAGCGTGCCGTAAAGCCGGGTCAGAACCTCTCCGGGGAAAACGGCAAGCGTCGGGCCGGCGCGGTAGTCCTGCCGGAGACGATAGGCGTCTGCGATCGTTCTCGGCTTGACGAGAATCGCAGGCAGGCCCGGCATGTGATCCGTCCAGGTCTCCTTAAGGGGTGCATCCGGGCTGGCAACGCCGTCATGGTCGTGATTGTCATGATCGTCGGCATCGAAGGATGGGGCGATGCCGCCCTCGGCCTCCTCGTGGTGGTCTTCACCCATGCCATGAATGTGCCAGACAGCCTGTATCGGAACGAGGATCGCCTTGTCCCAGGCAGTGCCGGTCGGCAGGAGACGGCCGGACACGGTGTAGGCAAGTTCCGTATGGGTTTTGCCGCCCTCTTCAGCCGTTCCGTGCATCGGCTTGATTATTGTACCGAGCGGCATGGCAACCATCGCTCCGATCACCGCCTCACCTTCGCGGGCAAAAACACGGCCTTCCTGCAGCCCTGCCGAAATATTCGAGACGAGCGTCGTTGTCGTCCCCACGACAGGATAGCCGGCAAAGGAATCGCCAAAACCGATCGGTGCTGCCCAGGCAACCCGCGGATCGGTGCTAAGCTTTGCAAGGACGGAACCCTCCATGAGCGGCAGCGGCGACGCCTGAAGAAAGACGGAGGACAGGACAAGCTGTGTCTCGCTACCGGCGGCGCCGATCACAAGATCGAACTTGTCGGCGGCCCGCGCGCTGCCCAGCCGCAAGGCTCTTTCCTGCAGGGTGACGGCGACGCCGAGCGCCACGGACAGAGCGACGAGAAGAACGACGACACAAGAGCCGCCCCAATGGCGGCGCAGGTCGGCAAGAATGAACCCGATCACGCGGCAAGCTCCATGACGGTGTCGCTGACCACACGGCCGGAATCAAGGACGATGCGCCGGTCGAGGCGAGCGGTCAGCCGGGCATCATGCGAGACGACGATCAGCGTGCTTTTCTCTGCTTCCGCCAGTTCGATCAGCAGATCGCCGACCGCATGGCCGCTGCCAGCGTCGAGGCTGGCTGTCGGCTCGTCCGCGACGATCACGCCGGGTCTGCGGACAAGGGCCCGGGCAACGGCGACGCGCTGCATCTCGCCGCGCGACATGGTCTCAATGCGCTGATCGGGACGGTTCAGCCCGGTTTTCCGCAGCAGCAATCGAGCCCGCTCGATGACATCAGCGCTGATATCCCGGGAAAGCCGAGCCGGAAGAAGCACATTGTCGAGCGCCGAAAGGCCCGGAAAAAGATGAAAATCCTGCATGACAAGGCCGATATTGATCGCCCGCCACCGGTCACGACGGCTTTCGGACAGGACCGCTATATCCGTGCCGCCCCATTCGACCCGTCCACTCGTGCAGCGCTCAAGCCCGGTGATGATGTTGACCAACGTACTCTTGCCCGAGCCTGAGGCCCCGTTGACAGCGATACGGCTGCCTGCCGCGATGTCCAAAAACGCGATGTCCAGCACAGGAGCCGAAAGACCGGGAAAGGACATCGAAACTGCTTCAAGCCTAAGCGCGAGCATCTAGGCAGTCCAGTAGCGGGCATCACGCAGACGCAGCCTGCTGACGAAGCCGGTTTCCGGGTCCGTCCAGCTGCCCATTTCCAGAGTTCCGGAAACATCGATGCGCGTCCCCGGCTGAACGAAGGTCTGCTTTTCGTCGAGATAGATCACGACGATATTGTCCGGCCAGTCGGAATCCGACGAGCAGAACGGGCAGATCGACATCGGGATTTCCGTCAGGACGAAGAAATTGGCTTCTGCCTTGAGAGGTGGCGCCATGAAGCCGCTCATGGTGACGGATTGCCCCGTCAAGTCTTTCACCTTCTGCGAAAATTCCAGCCCGAGTACGCTGATCTTGCCGTAGAGATCGTCAAAGCCGATTTCCGCATTTGCCGCAAGCGTTTGGCGTGAAGCGCCAGCCGATAGCGGCACCAGCACCAAGGCTGTGAGGAAATGACGCCTGCACAGAGAAAGCCTTGGATGATTTGCAGATGGCCGAGTGTTCGACATAGCACCTATCCTTGCAGAGGAAAGAAACGCAAAATTCCGGGCGGTGCAGACCGCCCGGAACGACATTCAAATCGGCAGATTACTTGCCGGCGACCTTGGTCGGTGCGCCAAGGGCAAATGCATCGGCAAGAACGCGATAAACATCGCTTTCTTCCATATAGCCCTTGAATTCTTCCGAGCCAGGACCGGTTGCCTGCAGCACGACGTCGTCGACGGCGTGAACGGCACTGTCGGAGGTGCGCGGAAGATTGCCCTCGCGCAGCACGGCGCCCGGAATATCCTTATAGGCCGGATTGGCGATATATTCCTTCTTTTCGTTCTGGATCGACGGCTCGAACGGTCCGTCCATCTTCGGGCGGAACGTTTCGTAGTAATCCGGGTAGTTGTTGGAGAAGACAGCCAGACGCTTGCTCACATCGACCTTGTCGGGGAACCCGTCGCCATCCTTGTCTTCATAGTTCGGGAAGCCGGCCTCTGCATAAACGCCCACCTTTTCCCGCATTTCCGTACCCGGCTTGCTGTCGTCGATCGTGCCGATGATGGAAACGCCATGCGCATGGTCGCCGGTGACGACGATCAGCGTGTCGGGGTTCTTTTCGGCAAATTCGCGGGCCAGACCAACGACCTGGTCGAATTCGATTGTGTCATACAGCGCACGATCCCAGTCCATCGGATGCGACATCTTGTCGACCGAAGCCGCTTCCACCATCAGGAAGAAACCTTCCGGGTTCTTGGACAGCTCGCTAAGGGCTGCCTTAGTCATGTCCACGAGGCCCGGCTGGTTCGGAAACTTGTCGACGGTGCCTTTTTTCAGGAATTTGCGGTCAAGGAGCGTGTCCATGTTGCCGGTGTGGAACAGGCCGAGAAGTTTGCCGGTGTTGTTGCCGGCAGCGGAGTCCAGTTCGGTCTTGTCGGTCGCCAGCGCGTAGCCCGCATCCTTGAACAGCTGGATGTAATCCTTGTCGTCCTTGCGCTTCGAGCCCGGCGTCGCCTGCGGCAGGAAGTAAGCGGAACCGCCGCCGAGGATGACATCCGGCTGAACGTCGAGGAACATGCCGACGATATCGGCCTTGTCGGCGCGCTTGCGGGTATGGGAGACGACGGCGGCTGGCGTCGCGTCTTCGATTTCCGCCGTC